>NZ_JBHULZ010000008.1:0-208104 GCF_042684705.1 Mesonia sediminis | reverse complement strand
TAAAGGCAGTAATGTCATAGCCAAGTAGTACTAATAACCCGTATAGTTTATGTCCTCTTTCTCTCCCTGAGTTTACTTAGGGAGAGAAGGTGAAACCTTTTTTTGCATTAGCAATCTAGTAAATGTATAAACAACTACGTATAACTTTATTTTTTCAATATGTTACCTTATTAGTTACTTTATATTTAAAGTAACATCAGTTTAAGGTGGTTATAGCAGCGAGGCTCACCTCTTCCCATTCCGAACAGAGAAGTTAAGCTCGTTAGCGCAGATGGTACTGCTATTTTGTGGGAGAGTATGTCGCCGCCTTTTTTTAAAGCACTTATCGAAAGATAGGTGCTTTTTTTTTGTTTATAAAAGTAAGTAGTTCCCGAATCGTTTTAAGCTCTTGGGGCTCATATCCACTGGTTTTTCATACTACGTCTTAGCGGCTTTTGCTTAAAGGAGGTTATAGAATAAATGACCAGCTTTTTTTAAGTACTAAAGGATCATTAGCTTTAGCCCAGCTTAGGCTTAATACTTAATAAACCGATAACAACAACTCAGCTGTTGTGTATGGCTTATAAAAACCGACTAGGTTGAATGATGCGTTTGTAATTTTTGCGTTAGGGATAGAGCGGCTTGTTTAAGCTCTTGCGGGCCATATGCCCGCAAAGCGAGTAGCGATAGCCCGACCTTTTTTCTATAAAAAGGGAACGCCATTATCCTTTTAACTTTATAAAGATATAAGGTGTTTAAATTATAAATAAAGGCTTATTTTTATGCCATATTTTTAATTTATGAGTTTAGAAAAAATTTGGCTGTCTTCACCGCATATGGGTGGCAAAGAATTAGATTTCATTCATTCTGCTTTCGATGAAAATTGGATTGCCCCTTTGGGTCCTAACGTTATTGGGTTTGAGAAAGATCTTGAGAAATATTTAGGGGATAGACACGTAGCGGCTTTATCTAGTGGTACGGCAGCTTTACATTTAAGTTTGGTTTTAGCTGGGGTAGAACGTGATGATTTTGTACTCTGCCAAAGTATGACCTTTTCGGCTTCAGCCAACCCGATTACCTATCTTGGGGCTAAACCGATTTTTGTTGACTCTGAACCCGAAACTTGGAATATCTGCCCACTGGCTTTAAAACAGGCCATTGATTTTGCTATTGCTAATCATAAAAAGCCCAAAGCGGTGATTGTTGTTCATTTATATGGAATGCCCGCTAAAATACAAGAGATTAAAACCCTTTGTGATTCTTATAATATAACGCTTATTGAAGATGCGGCAGAAGCTTTGGGTAGCAGCTATGCTAAGCAGGCCTGTGGAACTTTTGGTGATTTTGGAATTCTATCTTTTAATGGAAATAAAATTATTACAACTAGTGGTGGGGGTGCCTTAGTTTGTAAGGATAAGGCCACCAAAGAGCGTTCTATTTTTTTAGCTACTCAAGCAAGAGATGCCGCGCCCCATTATCAACACTCCGAAATAGGTTATAATTATCGGTTGAGCAATATCGCCGCAGGTATTGGTAGGGGACAGATGTTGGTTTTGGATGAGCATATTGCTGCTCGGCGTAAAATGAATGAATTTTACAGAGAACTTTTTAAAGATGCCGGTGGCGTAGAAGTTTTTAAGGAACCAACTGAAGAATATTATTCTAACCATTGGTTGAGTGCTATTTTAATTGATCCAACAAAAACAAAAAGGAATTGGGATAAAGAAGAATTACGATTAGCATTAGAAAAGGAAAATATAGAATCTCGTCCGTTATGGAAACCTATGCATTTGCAGCCGGTTTTTAAAGATGCGCCTTTTGTTGGCAAAACAGTGGCATCAGATTTGTTTGCAAATGGCCTATGTTTACCTTCTGGATCAAATTTAACCGATGCTGACAAGCTAAGGATCGCAGCTGTCATTAAAAAATTTTTATAAATAGTAGTATGGAAAGCACGATTAAAGAAAGAAGAAGTATTTTTCCTAATCAATTTACGGGAGAGGTTATTCCTGACGCAAAGATTACAGAATTATTAGAATTGGCTCATTGGGCGCCTAGCCATCGTAAGACTTTTCCTTGGCGCTTCCATGTCATAGGCGGTGAAGCTAAAATTGCTTTTGCGGAATTTTTGGCGAATACATATAAAAATACTGCTGCTAAATTCTCTGACTTTAAGTATAATAAATTAAAACAAAAGGTTTTAAATAGCAGTCATATAGTGGTTATCAATATGCAGCCAGACCCAGAAAAGCGTGTACCTGAATGGGAGGAGCTAGCGGCTACGGCGATGGCGGTTCAAAATTTATGGTTGGGAGCAACAGCAAAAGGCTTAGGAGGTTATTGGAGTTCTCCCAGTTTAATAGATAAAATTCCTAGCTACTTGAAAACTGCTGATAACGAGCGTTGTTTGGGTTTGTTTTATTTAGGTGTGCCCGGTGAAGCTGAATTAGTAAAGCGCGAACGCCCAGAACTTATAAATTATGTTAAATGGGTTTAGAAAAAGTTATTCCAGTGTATTACCACTTGGTAAATAAATATTCCTAAATAAATACAGGCAGTAAAAAAAGCCATAAAGGTAGAGGCTAAAAACCCTAGAAAAGAACCTACTGCAGCCTTCAATGATTTCTTAAATGTGCTTGCTTTAACAAATAATAATTCTCCCAAAAATGCACCTAGAAAAGCACCTATTAAAAAACCAAATGGTATGGGTACAAAAAGCCCAATTATTAAGCCAATACTGGTGCCGTAAGCAGCGGCCTTTCCTCCTCCAAACTTTTTTGTTCCTTGGGCAGGAATGATGTAGTCTAGAATTAAAATGACAATACAAATGAATAGGGTGATACCTAGAAGCCAATAATTTGCGGGCACGGCCTTTGTAAAAGCCAGCAGCACTAAACCTAACCAACTTAGACTAATACCTGGTAAAACGGGTAAAAAACTACCTGCAATTCCAGTACAACAAAGCAAAAATCCACAAATAAGTAAAAATACATCCATCTTTTTGAAATTGATTTCGAGATAAAAGTACTTTTTTTATTTAATTCTCATGCATTTAATTTTATAACTAAAAAATTAGTTTAAACTAAAAATTTAGTTATATTTGAATAGACATTATAATTTAAATGAACCAGAGAGGTATATTTTTTACTGAATTAAAAATAACTTTTTAAGAAAAAACTGCTATATGAAAGAATTGACCAAGGCTGAAGAAGAGGTAATGCAACAACTATGGAAATTAGAAGAAGCGAATGTGGCATCTATTATAGAGGAGATGCCAAAACCAAAACCCGCTTATAACACAATTTCTACGATTGTAAGAATTTTAGAAAGTAAAGGTTTTGTGGGTTATAAAAAAGTTGGGAGAGGGCATATTTATTTTCCGTTGGTTAAAAAAGATAGTTATAGCAAATTTTCTATGACCAAGCTTATGAACAACTATTTTGATGGATCTATGAAGAGTATGCTTTCTTTTTTTGTAAAAAAAAATGATATGAGCACCGCAGAATTGGAGGAGATTTTAAAAGAAATTAATAAAAAACAATAAGATGGAATTATATACAGTACAATTCAGTTTATTCTTAGCGGTCTTTTATGTGGCTTACCTGTTGTTTTTCAAAAAGGAAACTTTTTTTAACTACAATCGCATCTATTTACTAATAACTCCACGTTTGGCCCTGCTTTTACCATTCATAATCTTAGATTTTTTAAGACCAAAAGATTCTACGGGGGCAACATTTATTAATTTACCACCCGTTTTATTAGGTGATTTTGCGGTCGCAGCCGAAGAAATTCAAGCCGGGAATAATAATTTGGAAGCCTTTAATTGGAGTCAATTTTTATGGCAAAATGGGTTTTTAATTCTTTATGGAATTGGTTTTTGCGTCGCTTTCTTGCTTCTGATAAAAAAATGGAATCAGTTTATAAAATTCAAGAAAAGTGGAATTCAAAAACAACAAGAAGGTATTTTTTATAGCGAAATACAAAACAGCAGAATTGCCTGTACCTTCTACAATCAAATATTTATAGGTAGTGAAATTAATGAAAAGGAAAGGCAACATATTTTGCAGCACGAATGGGTTCACGTAACGCAAAATCATAGTCTTGATTTATTGTTTTTTGAAATTTTAAAACTCTTGTTTTGGTTTCATCCAGCGGTTTATTTCTATCAAAAAGAAATTACAAGTCTTCATGAGTTTATAGCCGACGAAAAAGTGGTAAGGAATTCATCAAAAATTACCTATTACCAAAATTTACTTAACGTAGCTTTTGGGACTCATCACATATCATTCATCAATCAATTCTTTAATCATTCATTAATCAAAAAACGAATCGTTATGTTACAAAAATCAAAATCAGCTGCGCAAGCAAAGCTAAAGTATTTAATTGTTTTACCGCTAATTGCAGCCATGCTCACGTACGTGTCATGTTCAGAAAATATAGAAACCGTAGAAACTAATCAATCTGATCTTCCAGCCCCACCGCCACCGCCAGCTCCTCCTACAGAATGGCTTTTGACTGATGGGACAGAGAATTATGGAGTCATCGAAGTGGAAGATATTAATAATTTGACTGATGATGAAAATCGTAGATTTAGAGAATTATCAAAAAAAATAATTGAAGATAAAGTGATGTATAAATTAGTCATTACAGATGGCGAAAATAAAAAAGTTTATGATTTCGATAAGAATAGTAATATAGAAACTGATGGTGTTCCTTTTTCAGCTATAGAAACGGTACCTACGTATCCTGGTTGTGATGAAGGATCTAATAATACAATAAGAAAACAATGTTTTAGTGATAAAATAAAAGATTTTGTAAATAATAATTTTGATGTTGGTTTAGGGAAAAGACTTGGTTTGACTGGAAAAAATAGGGTTTATGTACGATTTGTTATTGCCAAGGATGGTAGTATTAAAGATGTTGACTCTCGTGCTTCTCACCCAGAATTACAAAAAGAAGCAGAACGAGTAGTGAATAGTCTACCTAGAATGCAACCTGGAATGCAAGACGGTAAACCAGTTAATGTTTTATATAGTTTACCTATTATATTTAAAATTGAGTAGATGTTAAGAATTTTGAGTTTATTTATTTTAATAGGAATTTTTCAGCGGGTCGAAGCACAAACTTCGACCCTTGCTTTAGCAGATAGTTTGTTTACTATCGGACAATACGACGAAGCCCTCAATTTATATCAAAAGCAAAAACCAAAGAGCGTTGGTATATATGAGAAAATGGCCAATAGCTATAGGGCACTTGGTAATTTAAATGCGGCGATTAAAGCCTATAAGCAAGCAATTAGGATTAATCCCGATTTGGTCGTAGCTAAAATCAACTATGCGAAATTGCTTAAAGTAAATCGAAATTATAAAAAAGCAGATAGCGTTTTCACGGATTTAATAAAACAATATCCCAATCAGGCTAACTTTTATTATGAGTTAGCTTTAATCCGTAAAGTGTCAAAAGCAAAGCCTTACCATAAACTGCTTTTACAGAGCATTGAAATTAATCCTAATCATTTTAATAGTCTTTATGAGTTGGCTTTATTTTACTATAAGTATAAGAATTTTAAAGAAGCTGATATTAATATAAATAAGGCCTTAAGAATAATTCCGAAAAATACTAAAGGGCTACTTTTGGCTGGCTTAAATGCTTATGCACTTCAAAATACAAAGCGAGCCATTGTTTTGTTTGAAAGCTTAATTGAGTCAGGTTACCAAACTGAGCAGGTTTATGAAAAATTAGGGGTTTGTTACATTAGGCATAAACAAAATCAAAAAGCGATTGATTGTTTTAAAAAGCTTATAGAGCTAGATGATAAAAATGCAACGGCTCATATATATTTGGGACGACTTTACAATATAGAGGAATCCTACACCCTTGCCGAGAAGCACTTGCTTTATGCACTTTTATTGAGTAAACCCGATCTAAGTTCGCTTTATCAATCCTTAGGAATTACCTACAAACAACAGCGAAATTATAAAGAGGCAATGCGGTATTTTGAACTTGCGATTTTAGAAAACCCCGATTTGGTAAGGAGTGATTTTGAACTGGCTAATGCCGCTGACAACTATTATGCTGATTTAGATTTACGAATAAAATATTATAACATTTTTATAGAAAAGTATAAAAATAAACCCGATGTACAGAAATGGATAAATTTAGCGAAGTACCGTATATCAGATTTAAAAAAAGAGAAACATTACAAGCAAACTCCAGGCAACAAGCCATAAATAAATCTTAAAATAATTAACCCGAATGTTTACCCAAGCATTTGTTTGTACCTTTGAAAGAAAAAGTATGAAGAATTTTATCTACGCGTGTTTGGCTTTATTTACTTTAACAGCATGTGGTCAACAAAAAAAGCAATACAAGGATTCGAAAAACATGGAAAAGCAAAGCATTTATAGTTATAGTGTTGATGATATTTATGGTGAAACCTTTAATTTAAGCGATTTAAAAGGCAAGAAAGTAATGTTGGTGAACACCGCCAGTAAATGTGGTTATACTCCCCAATATAAAGATCTGCAGGCTTTGTATGAGCGATTTAAAGATGATAATTTTGTGATAATTGGTTTTCCTGCTAACAATTTTGCAAATCAGGAGCCCGGTAGCGAAGAACAAATTGCTCAATTTTGCGAAGCCAATTATGGGGTGACCTTCCCAATGATGAGTAAAATTTCTGTAAAAGGAAGTGATATACACCCAGTTTATAAATTTTTAACTCAAAAAGAACTAAATGGTGTAATGGATAGCGAAGTGAAATGGAATTTTCAGAAATATTTAATAGATGAACAAGGCTATTTAGTGAAAACGCTACCTTCATCTACCTTACCTACAGATGAGGCTGTAGTAAGTTGGATCAAACAGAGCTAGTCGGAATTTTTTTGATAGTAAACTATAAACCAGTAGGATTAATATCTTACTGGTTTTTTTTGCAGGATAATAAAAGTTATTTTTAGATTATCTTTATATTTAGTTTCGTTACTTTTACCTTATGAGAGTTATTGTAGCTATACTGTGTTTGGTACTGCTAGGCAGCTGTTCATTTTTTGAAAAACAAAAAATGAATCCAAATGATTTGGTAGAGGAAGAATTAAAACAAATTGACTGGCACCAAGTAGAGCAATACCCCGTATTTAAAAGTTGTGCCCATTGCGACGGACTCCAAGCACAACAGCGCTGTTTTGAGACAACACTTACAAAGTGGGTGATCGAAGAGTTGAGTAAGCAGCACGCTTTGGTAACCGATTCTATTCATGAACAATTGGTGGTTTATTTTAAAATTACACGAAAAGGGGAAATTTTTGTTGATTCACTAAAGCAAAATATAGGCCTAGCCCATCAACTACCTGAATTAAAACAATGGCTAACCGAATCTATAGAAAACTTACCCGAAGTATATCCTGCTCAAAAGCGTGGCGTTCCAGTACAAACTACCTTCCAACTTCCTGTTCAAATCATTAGTGAATAATTACTAGCGCTTGTAATATTTTCCTTTCCAATTAAAGCCACCTTTTAAAGAAAATAAAAAAATCAATACCACAAAAAAAGGGTAAACTAAGGCAGAAAAAATAAATTTATGAGAACAAAAAGGAACACCTATTTTTTTTGCGGTCGCTCTTAAAAAAGCCATATCAACTAATAACTTAAAAACCCAAAGTCCACCAGAAAGAAAAATATAGCTAATTTTAAAAAGACCGCCTAGAATCAATAAAATTAATAAACTAGCATTGACAATAAAAACCAATGCGCCTATTAATTGATTCCATCCAAAGTTTAAATGTGTGTTTTTTGCTGCCCATCGAACACGTTGCATAAATAAATCTCGCCACGATTTCAAAGGATAGGTAAAAACCGGTTCGGCATAAACTAAGCTATATCCAATGGGTAATCCACTAGTTTTAAACTTTTCGAGAACAAATGTGTCATCACCGCTACTAATATGCAAATTGTTTTTAAAACCACCTAAAGCAAGGAAACTATCTTTGCAATAAGCCATATTGGCCGCGCTGCAAAATAATATAGATCCTCCACCAAAACTACCTAGGCTTACCCCTTGTAAACTTAAATAATCATGCGCTTGAAATTGATTTAAAAAACCTTCACCTGCTAAATAAGTAACCGGTCCTACAACGAGCTTTGCTTTGTTCATTGAGATTTCGTGTGCAAAACCTTTCAGCCAACTTTTAGGCAATAAAACATCGGCATCTGTGGTGGCGATATATGAAAACTGGCTGGCATTAATGGCTAAAATCAAGGCCTCTTTTTTGGGTGCTTGTTGAGCCTTCTCTTGATGAAGTAGCCTTATGTTGTGATTTGGATTTTCTTTTTTAAAGCTTGTAATTATTGAAGCAGTTTCATCGGTGCTGCGGTCATTAATAAAAATAATTTCATATAACTCTTGAGGATAATCTAAATCTAAGATTGATTTTAATAATCCGGGCAAATTTTTAGCTTCATTATGCATAGGAATACAAATGCTAAATCTAATCGAGGATGTTTTACTTGTTTTTGACCTATATTTTACCTGATTAACTCCGTGCCTCAACCAAATTAAAACCAACGCATAGAGTATGAAAAAACTAATAGCTATCATATTATTCTGTGGTTTTGTAAGGATGAAGCAAATTTAAAATAGCACCTAGAAGTGTGGGAAGTACAAAATTTAAACACCACATTATCAATACCGCCAAAGCAATAGTTGCTTGTTGATTTGAATATAAGCTAAAAATAACTACGGCAAACCCTGTTTTGGTAAGCGCGTCAGAAAATAAAAATTGAGGAATAATACTGGCAAGCAAATAAACCAACCAAATTCCGCAAATAGCGCTGCTATAAGAAATTTGTACTTCAAAGAGCATTAGAACCAATACAAATTGGTGCGAGAAAACCAAATGTCTTGCAAAACTTAAAGCTACAATTTTTCTTTTTGTTGGTAGCGGTATAATATCCGTAAAGTTTAACCGAGTTTGCATCCATTTTTTAATAAACTGGTATCGCCATTCAACTAAGATTATAAAAATAAAAACAACCGTTATACCAAAAATAAAATAAACTTGCGCTTTACTTAAACCGGGAATTATAGATTGTATAAGGATATAGAAGAGCAAACCTAAAAAACCAAAAAACAAGGTAGCTAGCATTTGTGAAAAACTTGCCCAGGTTTTACGGCTTAAAATTTTTTTTCTGTGATTCTTTGGGTAAAATAGAGTTTTAACGCCAAATTCACCTATTTTGTTAGGGGTTAATACACCTACAGCATGCGCAATCAAATATTCCTGAATAGAATTTTTGAAAGACTTAAGCTTTAAATTTACAGTTAATATATGCCATTTTTTGATCTCTAGCCACCAATTTATAGAGGTAAAAATTAGGCAACCAAGTATACCCCAAAAACCAATATTTCGCTCTGTAAAGACGATCTTATCTATTGTGAATTGAGATGATAATTGATAATAAATAAAAATGCAAAGCCCCCCAAACAGAAACCATTTGAGGCCAACTAAAAACATTTGCTTAGCTTTGTGCTGACATACTTGCATACGCAAAGAAACAAATAAAATAGCAGTTGAAAACAGAAAAGATAATTTTGGGTATAGATCCAGGTACCACCATAATGGGATTTGGACTTATTAAAGTTCAAGATAAAAAGATGGAGTTTTTACAACTCAACGAACTTTTATTAACCAAATATGATGACCACTATATAAAATTAAAATTGATCTTTGAGCGCACTTTATCTCTGATCGATGCCTATCATCCCGATGAAATTGCTATTGAAGCACCTTTTTTTGGAAAAAACGTGCAATCTATGTTAAAGCTAGGTCGTGCCCAAGGAGTTGCGATGGCCGCCGGTTTAAGTCGTGAAGTTCCCGTTACCGAATATTCGCCCAAAAAAATAAAAATGGCTATTACTGGCAATGGTAACGCCAGCAAAGAACAGGTCGCCAAAATGTTACAAAGTCTTTTGAAGTTAAAGAGTTTGCCCAAAAATCTTGATTCAACCGATGGATTGGCTGCTGCTGTATGCCATCACTACAACTCTGGTAAAAAAGTACAAAGCAAAAATTACAGTGGTTGGGCCGCTTTTGTAAAGCAAAACCCTAAAAAGATAAAATAATGCGCAAGAGGGCAATCCCTCTCTTTTTCAAGAGAGGGCCGGGCTATCCGCGCTACACGGTAGCTTGCTACTATCCCTATTGCAATTTGTACTATTTTAAAAGCCCTGCTCTTTTTAGTAAAGCCTCTGGGTTAGGCTCTTTTCCGCGAAAGCGTTTATATAAAACCATTGGATCTTCAGTACCTCCTTTACTCAAAATATGGTCTTTAAATTTATCGGCTACGGTTTTATTAAAAATTCCTTCTTCTTGAAAATACGCAAAAGCATCGGCATCTAAAACTTCTGCCCACTTATATGAATAATAACCCGCCGAATAGCCACCTTGAAAAATATGAGAGAATGAAGTGCTCATACAGTTCTCTGCCACATCAGGGTACAATTTAGTGTTTTCAAAGGCATCTAACTCGTTTTCTTTTACAGATTTAATGTTTGTAGGGTCTACAGCGTGCCAAGCCATATCTAACATTCCGAAACTCAATTGACGTACCGTTTGCATTCCCTCGTGAAAGTTGGCCGATTTTTTTATTTTCTCAACTAACTCCATCGGAATTACTTCATCGGTTTCATAATGGCGCGCAAATAGCTCTAAAGCTTCTGGCTCGTAACACCAGTTTTCTAATACCTGGCTTGGTAATTCTACAAAATCCCAATACACAGAAGCTCCCGATAAACTCGGGTAGGTTGAGTTAGCCAGCATTCCGTGCAACGCGTGACCAAACTCGTGAAATAATGTAGTAACCTCATTAAAAGTAAGTAAGGACGGTTTTTTAGAAGTGGGTCGGGTAAAATTACAAACGTTAGAAACATGCGGACGCTCATTTTTACCGTCTTTCACTTTTTGGTCTTTATAAATGGTCATCCAAGCGCCATTTCTTTTCCCTTCTCTCGGGTGAAAATCGGCATAAAATAGTGCCATAAAGTTATGATCACCGTCGTAAACCTCATAAGTTTTTACCTCCTCGTGGTACTTATCTATATTGAAAACTTCTTTAAAATGTAGATCATATAATTTTTTAGCTACCGTAAAAACTCCCTGAATTACATTGTCGAGTTTAAAATAAGGCTTGAGCTTTTCATCATCTAATTGAAAGCGTTGTTGTTTTAGCTTCTCTGCATAATAAGCGCTGTCCCATTTTTCTAAATGGTCGATCCCATCTAATTCTTTTGCAAATTGCTCTAGTTCTTTAAATTCCTGTTCTGCGGCAGGTTTCGCTTTTTCGAGCATTTCGTTAAGAAATTCATTTACTTTTTCAGGGCTTTTTGCCATACGTTCTTCTAAAACAAAATGCGCGTGGGTTTTGTAACCTAATAAATTAGCCCGTTGGTGACGAAGTTTTGCAATCTTCAATACATTTTCTTGATTGTCATATTCATCATTCTGAAAACCTTTTGCCCCAAAAGCAATCGAAAGTTTTTTACGCATTTCTCGGTTTTCTGCATACTTCATAAACGGGATATAACTCGGGTATTGAAGCGTGAAAATATAGCCGTTTTTTCCTTTTGCTTTAGCTAATAAATTAGCATTTTCTAATTCGCTTTCTGGTAAACCTTTTAAATCTTTTTCATCTTCAATATGAAGCTCGTAACGATTGGTTTCTGCTAAAACATTTTCGCCAAACGAAAGTGAAAGTCTAGAAAGCTCTTTATCGATTTCTCGAAGTTGCTCTTTTTTATCTTCTGGTAAATTAGCCCCGTTTCTTGTGAAACTTTTGTAATGTTTATCGAGCAGTGTTTTTTGTTCTACACTCAGTTCTAAGCTGTCTTTTTGCTCGTAAACGCTTTTTACACGTTTAAATAACTCTTCATTTAAGGTTAGATCATTACTGAATTCACTTAACCAAGGAGAAACTTCTTGCGCTATTTTCTGAATTTCTTCATTTGTTTCTGCCGAATTTAAATTGAAAAATATGCTCGAAACTCGACTTAAGGTTTCACCTGCAAATTCTAAAGCTTCCAGCGTATTTTCAAAAGTAGGCTCTTCACTATTACTAGTGATTGCATCAATTTCTGCTTTTGCTTTTTTTATAGCTTCTTGAAAAGCCGGTTTAAAATGTTCATTTTTTATCTTAGAAAATGGAGCGGCATCAAAATGCTCCAATAATGGGTTTTCCTGACTCATAATTTATTTTTCTGTACAAGTGTAAAGATACAAAGAGTAGGAGAGTTGAGGTCTTAATTTTTAGTCAAAAAAAGTTTGGCATATAATATTACGTTTTTAATATTTTAAAATATTTATTATGCTGCAAATCAGAATTGTATTTTAGAATTTGACGCTTTTCATATGGTTGTTTTCTTATTTTTCCGGCGTAAGCTTACACAATTTAAAACTAATAATTAATTAAAAAATACTAAATGAAAAAAAATCTTATTCATTTATTAGGCGGATTGTCACTTAGCTTTTTCCTTTATTTTGCAGCTAATCTTGATCTTAAAACGGCTGTTTTTATAGGTTTAGGATCAGCTGTATTATATAGGATATCTTTAAAAAACAAATCTAATTTAGATTCTTGAAGCTTTAATTTATATGCTATAATTATTGAATGTTATTTTTTGAAACTCTAGTTTATGGCTAGAAGTTGAAGCAATCAGGAAAAATAAACGGTAACTATTCGTTGCTGCTAGAAGCTTCTAGCTCTTTATTATAACGCAGCCAAAATGATTCATCAAAAGCTGGTGTGTAAAGAATTTTTAGCTTCTCTTTTTCATTAACCGCTTTGAAATCCGCGAAAACAATGGGTTGAGGATTAATTAGCATCAACTCATTTAAAACATTGTTTTGCTGTTCTATTTTAAAGTTTAATTTAAGTTTTGTTTTTTCGCTAGACTTAGTATTGTTTTCTTTTAATTTTAATGGCCTATTTATGTAAATGTACTGGCCTGTTTTCCAATTTATGTATTGCGGTAGATATCGATTGCTTGTACTATCTCGCTTAAATATTACTTTAGCTTGGTGAACATTTGCCACATATTTTAAGCCTAATAAAAATTTGAGATTAATATTGCGGTCTACACGGTTTTCTGCTAGTTGGTAGCTGGCTTGTAAGATGGCTTTGCTAGCCTTGCTTATATATAATTTGCCAGAATAATCGGCTTTTTTATTTTTTGGAGTAAAGTGCAATTCATAAACCAATTCATCTTGAAACAATCTAGTTTTAACGTGTTTCCAGTTGTAATTAGTAAACTGTTGGATGAAGTCATATTGATCTAGGTTAAGCGGACTGCGATTAAAAAATAGGCTTTTGTAAAAATCACGTTCATTTTCTGTTTTAATACTTTTACTTTGACTGCTGTCAATTTGAAAAAGTTGGTTTACTTTGTGATTTTTACCCAGAGGAATCATCCCAGACTTTATTTTAAAGGTATTTTCGCTATCGAGCCCTTGTTGAATGAGTCGAAAGGTTTCTTTTAAAAAATTGTTTTTAGGTGCAAGGTATCGCTCGTTTCTAAGTTGATTGACTTGCAACAATTTTAATTTTAAAGAATCTTGGTTTGGGGTGATATATATCTTTGACTCAATTTGTCTTTGTTGGCTGGGTAAATTTTTTTTAGAGTTGGCTAGACTTTCTTTAATTTGCCGATTAAATTTTTGTGTTAAAGCTTTGCTTAAAAAGCTAGCTTTGTCTACCTCAAATTCGGCATCTTTTAGATGGTTCTCATCGCTTTCACGCATGAGCACTTCAAAACACAAGCCGTTTGCATTATGGTTTTTTCTATAGTTTAAATAGACTTGTTGAAGTAGGTCAAAAATATCTAATTTTTGACTTGTCAAAATCACTTCTCCAAGCTCTTCTGCCAAAGCAACTAAAGTAATCCTTGGTTTTTCTTTTAGTTCGCTAATTGGCAGTATTACAGTTTTATAACCCAATGCGCTTATTTTAAAAATAGCATCTGTGGGGTAATCTTGTAGATTTAAGGTATAAACACCTTTTAAATTGCTGGCAACACCCATTTGATCCCTGTATTGAATGTGTGCATATGCCACGGGATTTGCTTCTTGATCTATAATTTTACCGGATAATTGCTGGCCTAAACAGGTTAAAGTGAAAATGAAATTTAATACAAATAAACCAATTATTTTTTGGGCAAATGCAGGCATCACTACTTTAAATCAGATGAAGATTGGGCCATTGGCGTTGCTTGGTTAAAAAGCATCTCTTGTTTAATCTTTTCTTTACTGCCTTTTGTAAATTCTAACTTTAATCGATTATTGCTTTTATTCCCCTTAAGCTTAATAGTTCTATTACCCCATAATTTTTTTGTTTTATAAATAATAAGATGCGCAGGAAAGTACTTACCGTTAGCTAGTTTTTGATACACAATGGTTTTATCTAACTCGGTAGTTACGGTTTTAAATCCCAATAAGAATTTGGCATTAAAAGAAGCTGTGGTGTGACCTGGTAATAACCGATAGTTCAGTTTTACTATTGCTTGAGTTTTTAGGTCTATGTGCATGCTTCCAGTATAAGAGGCGTTTTCTTTTTTAGGATTAAACTCAATTTCAGCAATAGCGGTAGAATCTAATTCTTTAATTGATTTAATACTGTAGTCATAATTATTCGTTTGGTATAAGAAGTCATACGCAAACTTTCGTGAAGTCAAATTGGAATCTTCTAAGCCTTCCTCAATATCTAATTTCAAATTTTCAGTATTAGCTGTATAATTATTACATTGATTTAAATTAGCATTTTCCTGGCAAGTGAACATACCCGATTTTAATTGGTAGGTGTCGTCTTTATCAAGTTGCTCGGTTAAAATTTCATAAATAGGAGTGGTGGGGGAAATGAATCCAATAGAATCGCCACCCTTTACTTTCTTTGTAAAGTCATTGAATTGAAGCTTTTTGTTAGTTATACTTGCTTTACCTTGGGTTAATGTTTTGTATTGGTTGGTTAATGAGGGTTCTTTATCAATTAGTTTTTCTACTTTGCGTTGCAACTGCTTAGTAGCTTGAGCTCCTAGTTCGCTATGTTTTTTAATTTCTATTTGCAACTCATCAATCAATTCATCTTTATTTTCCTGATAAATAAAATCAAAATTTACTTGATTAAATTCATAATTTTTATCTAGCTTTTCTTTGGCCATTTCAACCAATTGCAGTGCTCTTATATTAGTATTTTGAGCAGATAACTGCCATCCGCAAATGAATAGAAGGCTTATGAGGTAATAAATTTTAGCCATACGTTTAAATTTTTACTAAAGATGAATAAAATGTATAAAAAAACCTCATCAATTTGTAAAAAAATTAATGAGGTTTAAAGGAAGATTTAAAAATTAGTTGTGATTTTTAAGGTTTTTTGCTCCTTCAATCACCTTTTGCTTAAGTCCTTCTTTATAAGTAATAATTTTATCGAGCACACATTTATCTGCAGTACCAATAATTTGTGCAGCAAGAATACCAGCATTTTTAGCTCCGTCTAAAGCTACAGTTGCTACAGGAACGCCACCTGGCATTTGTAAAATAGAAAGAACAGAGTCCCAGCCATCAATAGAATTTCTCGATTTTACAGGAACTCCAATCACCGGTAACGGAGAAAGAGAGGCAATCATCCCAGGTAGGTGAGCTGCACCACCGGCGCCTGCAATAATAACCTTAAAACCACGCTCGTGAGCGTTTTTTCCGTAATCAAATAATTTTTCTGGTGTTCTGTGTGCCGATACAATGTCAACTTCTACTTCAATATCGAATCCGGCTAAAATATCAATCGCCTCTTGCATTACTGGAAGATCACTTGTACTTCCCATAATTATCCCTACTTTACTCATGGTAATAATTTTTTATTGTTCTTATTTTCGGTTAAACCGGATTAAATCCGTTAAGCATAAAAAAACCAGTAAATCTAATGATTATTATTACTGTGGTTTGTCTATTTTGTTAAGCTTATTACTTTAATTGACTGCTTCACTTGTTCAGCTATTTTTCGAGCCTGATTTAAATCTTTGTTAACTATGCAAACGTGTCCCATTTTTCTAAAAGGGCGGGTTTCTTTTTTGCCGTAAATGTGCGGTGTTACCCCGGGTAACTGCATAATTTTTTCGATATTTTGATAATGTACCGGACCTTTATAGTTTTCTTCACCTACAAGGTTAACCATCACTCCACCTACTTTACTTTCGGTTGCTCCTAAAGGTAGATTTAATACTGCACGAATGTGCTGTTCAAATTGATTGGTAAAACTCGCTTCGATACTATAGTGCCCGCTATTATGCGGTCTGGGTGCGACCTCGTTTACTAGAATTTGGTCATCTTGTGTTTGAAACAATTCTACTGCCAACAAGCCAACGTGTTCAAAAGACTCTGAAACTTTATGCGCCACGGCTCTAGCGTTTTGAGCCACCTCATCTGCAATTCTAGCAGGGCAAATAACATACTCTACTTGATTGGCCTCTGGGTGGAATTCCATTTCGACAACGGGATAAGTTTTTACTTCTCCATTGGCATTTCGCGCTACAATTACCGCTAATTCATTTTTAAAATGAATCATTTCTTCGGCGATGCAGGGCACATCGGGTAAAGGAATTAAATCTTCCTTGTTTTTTATAACGGCAACCCCTTTACCGTCATAACCTCCTGTACAACTTTTCCAGATAAAAGGAAAAGTTTTCTTTTTTTGAGCCCAATCGGTGACAAGCTCATCTTTACTTTGATACCTGGTAAAAGGAGCGGTAGGGATTTCTTTTTTTAAATAAAACTCTTTTTGGTCTCCTTTGTTTTGTATTTTCTTTAAAGTAGAAGCGCTAGGATAAACCAATTTACCTTTTTGCTCTAAATACTCTAAAGCCTCGATATTAACCGATTCAATTTCGAAAGTAAGAATATCTACATCTTGACCAAAATTTACTACGGTATCGTAATCCATAAGATCACCTACCACAAATTTATCACAGGCCAAACGTGCAGGAGCAGCAGGGTTGGGATCTATTACTTTTGTGCAAATGTCGTATTTGCGGGTTTCATAAAGCATCATCTTACCCAATTGCCCACCACCTAAGATGCCGAGCGTAAAATTTGAAGAGAAATAGTTCATGTAGTGTTGTGTTTGGGCAAAAATAAGATTTATCAACTAGATTAAACAAGTTTTTTATAAGAATTGGTTTGCCTGAAGTCGCTATCTTTAATTCGAAATATTTATCTTTGCAGCCTGATTTTAATTTAGATCTATGATAAAAATTCACGATCTTACCTTTACTCCTTTTATTGATAAGTCTCAAATTGACTCGGCTATAAGTAAAATGGCAGAGAAAATCCAAAAAGACTATGCAGGAAAAACCCCTGTTTTTCTAGGTGTTCTTAATGGAGCATTTCCTTTTGTAGCAGCCTTAACGCAAAAAATCAGTGGAAATTGCGAAGTAGAGTTTACCAAGTTAAGGTCTTACGCAGGTACCCAAACCACTCAACAAGTGCAAGAGCTTATCGGCGTAAATAACTTAAAAGGAAGAGATGTAATCGTTTTAGAGGATATTGTAGATACAGGACATACCCTAACCAAAATTATTAATATCTTAGAAAATCAGGAGGTGAGCAGTTACAAGATTGCAACCTTATTTTATAAGCCAGAAGCTTATCATCAAAACCACTCTTTGGATTATATCGGAATAGAAATACCCAATAAATTCATAGTAGGATTTGGATTAGATTATGATGGTTTAGGAAGAAATTTACCCGAAGTTTATCAATTAATCGAAACACAACATGATTAAAATAGTATTATTTGGCCCTCCAGGAGCCGGTAAAGGAACACAAGCAAGCATACTTAAGGAAAAGTATAACTTAATTCATTTATCTACCGGAGACATTTTTAGGTATAATATGAAAAATGATACTCCATTGGGGGTTCAAGCCAAATCCTTTATAGAAAAAGGACAATTGGTTCCAGATTCGGTAACCGTTGACATGTTAAAAGATGAGGTGTCTAAGCAAAAACCAGCGAGTGGGTATATTTTTGATGGTTTTCCTCGTACAAAAGTTCAAGCAGAAGCGCTTGATGCCTTTTTAGCAAAACACGATGAACAAGTAAATGCTATGATTGCCCTAGAGGTAGATGATGAGGTTTTGGTTGAACGATTGTTAGAACGCGGTAAAACTTCAGGTAGAAAAGATGATGCCAACGAAGAAGTAATCCGAAAAAGAATAGAGGTATACCATAAAGAAACGGCCGTGGTAAAATCATTTTACCAAAAACAGAACAAGTACTTTGGTGTTAATGGAGTAGGCAGCATCGCCGAAATTACCGAAAGAATTTGTCAAGTAATCGATAAGTTAGAAAACTAAAAAGAAGTGAAAGAAGGAAATTTTATAGACTACGTTAAATTACACGTTAGCTCAGGTAATGGCGGAAAAGGTTCTATGCATTTGCATAGAGAAAAATACATTACTAAAGGCGGTCCCGACGGCGGAGATGGCGGTAGAGGGGGCCATGTGATTATTCGTGGTAATGAAAACCTTTGGACGCTCTACGAATTTAATTTTAAACGCCATATCAAAGCAGAACACGGCGGAAATGGCGGAAAACAAAGAAGCACGGGAGCCGATGGGGAAGACGTGTATATCGATGTGCCATTAGGAACCGTAATTCGAGATACTGATACCCAGGCTATCATAGATGAGATAACTGAAAATAATCAGGAAATTATTATCGCTCGAGGCGGAAAAGGAGGAAGAGGAAATTGGCATTTTAAATCCTCTACAAATCAAACACCTCGTTATGCACAACCGGGCATACCAGGAGAGGAGCGGGATATAACTTTAGAGTTGAAGGTACTTGCAGACGTAGGTCTTGTTGGTTTTCCTAATGCAGGAAAATCTACATTACTTTCGGTTATCACGGCAGCTAAACCCAAAATAGCCGATTATGAGTTTACCACTTTAAAGCCCAATTTGGGTATTGTAAAGTATCGCGACTACCAAAGCTTTGTAATGGCTGATATTCCCGGGATTATAGAAGGAGCAGCAGAAGGTAGGGGGCTAGGTTATCGATTTTTAAGGCATATTGAAAGAAACTCTACATTACTTTTTTTAATACCCTGTGATGCTGATGATGTCATAAAACAGTATGAGATTTTGTTGGATGAATTGCGTCGATACAATCCAGAATTATTAGATAAAGATCGGGTTGTGGCTATTTCTAAAAGCGATATGCTCGATCAAGAGCTGCAATCTGAACAACAAGAAGAACTCGATGCATATTTTGATAAAATTCCTTATTTATTTATATCAGCTGTAGCGCAGCAAGGAATAGCCCAATTAAAGGATGTATTATGGGAAAACTTAAATAAAAAGCCTATTTAAAACTTAATTAGTGATTTGTTTTTCAGTATCTTGTGGTAAATTTATTAGCATGACACGTATTTTAAGTTTGGTTTTTTGTTTGTTTTTGATGAGTTGCGGTCCGAAGGTTTATGTAGATTATGATGCTAAAGTAAATTTCCAAAATTATCGCACTTATCAGTTTTATCCTCAACATAATATTGCTGCTGATCATTTAAATGAGCTAGACCAAGAACGCCTTATAAAAGCTGTTGAAGACCTCTTAGCCCAACAAGGTTATGTAAAAAGCAGTAATCCCGATTTTAAAATTCTTTTAGAAACCGACGTGTTTCAACAGCGTAACAACTCTCAAATAGGAATTGGCTTTGGTGGTGGTGGAGGCCACGTTGGCGGTGGGGTTTCAGGAGGCATACCAATAAGTACAACCAAAACCATATTGAGTTTAAGTCTTAATTTTAGTCAGGCTCAAACCAACGAATTATTTTGGCAAGCGGTTGTAGAAGATCACTATAAGAGGCAAATGAATCCAAAAGAAAAACAAGTATTTTTTAATCGCCTAATCAGTAAAGGCGTAAAGGAATTTCCACCAAAATAACAATTTATAAAAAAAGCGATTAGGTTATCCCTAATCGCTTTTTTTTGCCTACAATTAGAAATTCAGGTCATATTTAATTTTTTGTTCGTGGCAATAATTCAAGTCGTTTACCTTTGGATTGTACTTTAATTTCTGGTGCATACATACTTTGCAATTCGGATAGCCCATTTGAAAAATTACCTGCATTAACCACCCTTAGGTTGTATTCGATTACATAAGTGCCGGCCGGTATTTTATCAAAAAAGAAGTGTGTTGCTGCATCTTTTGTGCTCTGGTAATAACCTAAACCATCTTGCCATTTGTATTTGGATATAACATCAACTGGTTCTAGACCAGCTGCACGGCTATCTTTTAAATGCATAAAATTAAAATCTTCTTTTGCCTTTATTATTAAACGAACCCTAATTAAGTCTCCTACACGAAGTTGATCTACCAATATGGGCCTTAATACACTCCCTTCAGGGGTTTCTACATTTTTGAACAATTCTTTCTCAATCTTAAGGTTTTCTTGGTTACTGGCTTGCACGGCATCAGACTCTTCAAAATACTGCCAATACATTGCGCCATACTGTGCGGTTTTTGAATTATTCTTAATAGCTATATTGGCGAGTTCTTTAGTAATAGAATTGCCTTGCCATATTTTTTTTACATAACCGGCAGCGCTGGAATTGTCAAAGCTAATTTTTTCTTCACCAATTTTTATGTTAGGAGATTCTTTTTGCAGTGTTGCTTGCTCTCCGTAAATAAGTAGTGCATAAATAGCTTCTGTAGTAGCTTTTGTTGAGTGCCAAGCTTGGTTTTTTCTTTGACGTATTAACCAAGTTTTGAGTTTCGTAATCGTTTTTTTATCTCCTGCAATTTCCGCGAAAGCTTCAATGGCCCTAACTTGTGTAGTAATGGGTTCATTGTGCCAGCCATAATTTTTCTTTAGTTCTTTCCAATACATTCCGTGCTTTGAATTTATTACAGCACTTTCTCGCAGAGCAGTTAAAATCTGTTTTGCCAAATCTGTATTTTTATGACGCTGCGCTAAAATAGCAAGGTTTAGCTGTGATTGTATAGTCAAAGACGTCCAATTATCTTCATAGGCTTCAAACATAGCTTCTATGTAGCGTTTAAAATCGGCCGTAGCTTTTAGGTCATAACAACTTTTAGCATAAGCGTATTGAATAGCTGATGTGGTGAACGAGTACATTTTTTCACTGTCATTTGGCTGCAGAAATTCAAAATCTAAATAGCTGGCTAATTGCTCTGTTATTTTTTTAACCTCTGGCATTTGAGCTATTGCGGAATCTAACTTCTGAAGTTTGCCTAATCCAGCATAAATGTGCAGAGAAATGAACCTGTTGGCACGACCGCCCCCAAACCAAGGAAAGCCTCCGTTATCAAGTTGTAGGTTAGATAGTTTTTTTAAGGCTTGGTGAATATTTTGTTGCGTTCTTTCTATGTCGAGTACTTCTGCAATTCTTTTTTGTTGTTCCGCTGGGGTTCCTGCTGTTTTTAGCCAGGGGCTTTCTTCCCAGAGCATTTGTTTTAAATCGGTATTTTTATGCCAATCGGGAATAGTGGTTTTATTCTTTTGCCATTGTTGCAATACCTTTTTAATTTCCGGGTTTAATTCTTGCATTAGCTTTGTAAGATGACTCGCATAAAATTTTGCAAATATTTGTTCTGAACATTCGTGCGGATATTCTACTAAATAAGGTAGCGCCAATAAACTGGTCCAAGCCGGATTTGAGGTATACTCAAAAACCAACTGGTGATTTTCTTTGGTTACTGAATTATTATTTTTTAAACTATTAAAACTATACTCTTTCTGCTCATTCGGATTAACCCAAATGGGTAGTGTTTCGGTAGTTAAAACACGATTGGTAAACACAGGTATAAGCCCTTCTTCACCATCGCCTAGATTATCGGCTTTTGCTACAATACGATACTTGACTGCCGAAAGCCCTTCTGGAATGGCTATTTTCCAGGTTACCTCGGTATTATTTTTTGCGTTTAGACTGAAGTTTTTAATTTGTTGTGAATTTGTGAATAAGTCTACGGGGCTTTGGTCCTTATTGGTGAAAGACAGTTGAATGATTCCTTCTATCGCTTCATTCGAGAGATTGCTAATTTTTGCCGAAATACTTAAACTATCTTTACTTCTAAAAAATCGAGGAAAATTAGGAATGAGGTTAAGTTTTTTCTGGGTATTGACATAAAGGTCTAACTTATCTTGATTAAGCTGTTTATCGTGAGCAAAAGCTTGAAAATGCCATTTTGTTAATGCCTCTGGACTTTTAAAATTAAAGATGATTTCTCCTTTTTTGTTGGTTTTTAATTGAGGCAAGAAAAAAGCGGTTTCATTCAAGTTAGTGCGCGCCTCTATTTGTTGCAGTTGATCTTTTGGTTCTTGGTTGGTTGTGATAAGCACAACGCCATTAACGGCTTGAGCACCATATAGAGCTTTAGCACTGGCTCCCGAAAGCATTTGCATATCGATAATTTGATCTGCTGGTATGTCTTTAAACTTGCTAGCGTCAATTATTTTGCCGTTTATTACATACAGCGGTACCTTATCTAAAACACTGCCATTACCACGTATACGAACCCTTGTAGCAGCACCCACTTGTCCATAACCTCCTCCTACAAGCTTTAGACCTAGGGCTTTATTCTGAAGTAGATCTTTGAACCTCGGATAATTATCAGATAAAATGGAAGAACTTACTTCTTCAGAGCTGTATTCAGCAGCGCTATAAAAGCTTATGATTTTATCATTGTTGTGAACAAATCCATTCTTTAATGTAAGGTTGTTGTATTTTTTAGCTATAATTTGTGCTTTATTATGTCCTATATATCTAACAAACAATAAGTCGCTAGGTTCTCCTTTCAGAATGAAGTACCCGTCAAAATTGCTCAAAGTTGCTTGTTTTTTTGTTTGGTTAAAAACCTGTACACCTGGTAAGGCTGTGCCTAAACGGTCGGTGATTTTACCTGCAATATAGCCTTGGGGTGTGTTTTTGGCTTGGTATTTATTTATAGCCAGTCCTTTTAAATAGGTTTTGTTGGTTAGGCTGGTGTAAATAAAATGGTAACCAAAATAATTAAAATTAGCATAATTCGGTGAGAAAAAATTATACCCACTGCTATTCAAATGTTGAGTAGTCCTTGAAATGTAAACTTGGTTATAGTGTCCTAAATGATTGACACTGTGGGGAAGTCCATTTTTTTCAGGTTTGAAATAATTATGGTGTAATACATTCCTCCAGCGATGAGGTTGAAATTGATCTAAAGAAGCGTCATACATACTCGCGAGTACTTCCGCTTCAGCTGGACTTCCATCTTGATTTAAAACTTTAAGTTGCCATTGTTCGGCTTGACCGGGTTCAAGTTTATCACGAAAATGTAAAACTTCAAATTTTAGCTTTGTTTTGTTTTTAGTTGGGGGGAGAAGTTCAATTTTATGGCGCTTATTTCCGTAACGTCCCAAGTAGTTGTAAAAATACTCTAAATGTAGGTATTTCGCATTTTTAGGGATCGAAAGAATGATACTCTTTTTATTTTGATTTAAATGCATAACCTCTTGTTGCAGTTTACCATCACCGAAAGTTAGATTGGTTAATAAGTGTAAATTTTTAAACGAGGTTTTAAAATCAAGCCTTATTTGCTTTTTTTCTTGGTCCAGGTCGTAATCAAAATTTATGGTTTTTTGATCAAGATTTAAATTTGGCCGATTGGGGTTGACCAGGGTAATTCGTCGGTTTACTTCAACGGGAAATTCACGGATATCTTCGCCTTTATAAGCTAAAAGATACTGTCCGCTTTTAAGTTGCTTTTGGTAAGCTGCAAGGTTTATACTTTCTGTTTGATTTATTTTGATAGGAATTTTTAAAATTTCAGTTTTTGGCCATTTTTCGGCTAAATCTAAACTGTCGTATGCTGTATGCGGAAAATTTTTAATAAACTCATTGTAAGGTATTTGTTGTATTTCAGGTAAAGGAATATCCCTTTTTAACAAGTTGCGGTTTGGTGTTTTATATTGGTATAAATAGAGATATCCATCTACTTTGGTTGGTAAACCATTTAAATCGGTAGCTTTTACTAGTATGGCTGCATTTTTATCTAAACTTACAACATTAGAGTAATTATTGGGTAAATCAAAATAAACATCTGCTGCGTGATACCCTAAACGGATTTGTTGAGAAGCACTTTGTGTTTCACCATTTACATCGGTTACAACCGCATTTATTGTATAGGTGTAAATGGGTTTTAAATCAGATTTAATATGATTAGGAGCCAAGGCTTTAAATTCAATTTTAAAATTCCCGTTTGCATCGGTTGCTGTTGCCCCCTTGTATAATCGTTTTTTCTTGATCTCGTGATAGGGTAAACTATATCGATAAGAATTAAATACTTCACGGTCTATCGTGTAAGTTACCTTAGCTTGTGTTAGGCTTCCGCCGAAATATGCTTTGGCTTTTCCGCCTAACGAAATAGAATCATTTATAACATGTGTTGTCTTAATGCTGTCAAAGAGAACTTCAAAGCGGGGTCTTTTATATTCTTCAACGTTGAAATAACAATAAGTTCCTCTCCAATCTGCACCAGCATAGGTGCTATCTGATGCTAATTCTTCTTTTAAAATTAAGTTATAACTTCCCGTAAGGCCATTTTCTGGCAGTTTAAACTTTCCATGTCCAGAGCCATAGGAATTGGTGGTAATTTGCAAACTATCAATTATTTGATGATTTGCATTACGCATATAGATGGTAATATTTTGGTTAGCAACTGTTTTGCGTATTTTTTTTCCTTGTACGGTCAAAATTGCTTTAAAGTGTACCTCTTGTCCAGGCCTGTAGATGCTGCGATCTGTAAATAAGCTCCCTTTTAATAAGAAATCATTCTGGCTATCCTCATCAAAATTTTGTTTAAAAAAAATAAGATCAGTCTGCAACGTGTCGCCATCTTTTGTAATAGTTATGGGGAGTCTCTCGGTTTTATTTATAGCTGGTGCAGGTATAGTAGCTAGCCCTTTTTGATTGGTTCTGTAGTATTCGTTTGGTCTATTCTTAGCGTGAATTTTTGCATTTTTAATGGGTTTACCCGAGGTTCTACTAGCAATATAGACTTGTTGATTAGGGCTCAAATTAAAACTGGTAAGGCTTAAATCAGTTACTTTAAAATTATGGTATAGAAATTCCTCACTTTCAAAATTCAAGTTTTCTTTTTTAGTAAAAATCGCTAAATAATCCCCTGCAGGTAGGGCCTCAAGCAGAATTTCTGTTGAGTAGGTATAATGATCTGTTTTTTTTGGCAGAGAAAAGGATTGCAAACTAAGCTTTTTAGCACGCGCGTAATTGGCTTTAATCACAGAGTCTTGCTTAGTGTGCGGATATTTAGAGTGGTGTAACTTAGATTTATAAATATGTACGTACAAGCTATCTATATTTTTATAATGTACAAGAGCTCTAAACTTTTTATGGGCTAATGGCTTGTTGTTAATGGTAACACGGTATTTTTTATCTAAAATCACATACTCGAGATGCGAAGATTCTACAGCAGGGTAACTGTCTGGGGCAATTTCTTTAACTTTTTTAAGATGGGTTAGACTTTTATTTAAATAATCGGGGTGACTATTTTTTTCGGCTTCATCTAAATAAAATCGAGCTAGGTAGTAATGAATCCAAGCGAGCTCCTTATCGGATTTCACCTCGTTTTTAAGAATTAGAATTGCGTTTTTATAAAGCGTATTTCGATCTCTTCGGTGATCCTGGTCCTTTATAAAGCTTAAACGTTCTAAGGTAGTTACTAGTAAAGAACTTCTATTTTGGTTTTTCTGATGCTGTCGTGTTAAATGCTGGTACACTTCTAATCTTTTAATAAAGCTGCTATTGGCGGTGTCTTTCGGTAACTGTAATTGAGAAAATTTTTCTGGTAGAGCATAAAGATTACTTGACTCGATTAAGTCTATGTCAATTTTAGTCTTGGTTGGAGACTGTTGCTTCAAGTAGTTTAAATAACGATTTGAGAGTAAATCTAATAATGTACTTCTAAAACGATTATAATTAATACCGTAATGTAGCGCTGGCTCGAGTGCGTTTAAGTTTGTAGCTAGCAATAGTTCTTTTTTAGTAAGCGATTTGTTGTAGTAAAAATCAATTTGATATTTAAAATGTTTAGCATCCCATAACCTATAATCATTGGATGGATTTTGAACCGGTGTTCTTCTGTCGATAGCCCTTCTATTTGCTCGATAGAATTCATTTAAATTTTCGGCTAGAAAAGAATATAGGATTTGCTTAGTAGGGGCTGGTTGTTTTTCTATTTCAGTTAAGAAGTCTTGATAAACTTCATAATGACTTTCTTCTTTTAAAAGGAGTTTGTATTTAGAAACATAGAGAAAAGCTTTTATAAATTGAGAAGCATTTTCTTTTTTATCTGCTTTTTTTAAAATTAACTCGGCTTTTTCAAGGGCACTACTTAATCTTCCTTCTTGCTCCAATTGCTCAACCGTCGACCAACGTTTTTCGAAGCTTTTTTGAGCAAACTGAAGTTGGCTAGTAAGCACCAATAACAACCCTAAAATGTATCTTTTCTTCATAAAATCTCTAATTTTTTTAAAGATACATAAATAGATTAAACTTTTTAAATATCTAATTTAGTTGAGTTAATCTTCAATTTGGTCTCAATTTTGCTATTTTTACGCCGTGAAGAATTTACTATCATACCTATGTTTTCTGTGCTGTTTTACGCTGTTCGGCCAAACTGCATTTGAAAAGGGAAAGGCTTATTACAAAGACCAGCAATGGGTGTTGGCTAAAAACCAACTGATGCAAGTTGAACCCATTTCAAAGAATTATTTTAAGGCTTGTGAATATTTAGGAGATATTGCAGCCCATGAAAAAAAATGGGACAAAGCGCTTCACTTTTATGGCTTGCTGCTTAAAGAAAAACCTGATAATGCTAATTATAATTATAAATATGGTGGTGCTTTGGGGTTAAAAGCTTTGGAGCTATCAAAGTTTCAGGCTGCTTTTTATATTTCAGATATTAAACATTATTTAAAACGTGCGGCTGCCTTAGATCAAACGCATCTAGGAGCAAGATGGGCTTTATTAGAACTTTATTTAAAACTTCCTAAAATTTTAGGTGGTGGTACAGATGTGGCTTTAGGCTATGCTAATGAATTAAAGGCAATAAGTGAAATTGATGGATACCTAGCTTATGGGCACGTGTATAAAGAAATTGAAAACTATAAGCAAGCAGAAAAATATTTAGTTAAAGCCTTAAAATTAGGCAATTCTGTAACCTGTTATCAAAAACTCTTAGCACTATATAAACAGGCGAATTTTACTCCAGAAAAAATTAATGCTTTGCTCCAACAAGCAATTCGAGCACATCCTAAAGAAAATTGGCATGCTTTTATAGCAAAATCTTCTTAATACTGCTGTCATTTAATATCTTTACGCTAGAATTATTTTTTTATGCATATTCATTTTATAGCTATAGGCGGAAGCGCTATGCACAATTTGGCATTAGCACTTCATCAAAAAGGAGAAAAAGTAACTGGTAGTGATGATGCTATTTTTGAACCCAGTAAGTCGAGGTTGCAAAAAGCCAATTTAATACCAGAACAGATGGGCTGGTTTCCTGAAAAAATTACTACAGCAATAGATGTGGTTATATTGGGGATGCACGCCAAAAAAGATAATCCAGAGCTTCAAAAAGCGAAGACATTGGGCTTAAAAATTGTTTCTTATCCAGAGTTTCTATATGAACATAGCAAAAACAAAACTCGTGTGGTTATAGGAGGTAGCCATGGTAAAACAACTATCACTTCAATGATTTTACACGTTTTGCATTACCACGAAAAAGAAGTAGATTTTATGGTTGGGGCACAACTTGAAGGTTTTGATACTATGGTGCATCTAACTCAAGAAAACGATTTTATCTTGCTAGAGGGTGATGAGTACTTATCTTCACCCATAGATCTTAAACCGAAATTTCATTGGTATAAGGCTAATATTGCTTTGATAAGTGGAATAGCTTGGGATCACGTTAATGTTTTTCCTACAGAAGAAAATTATCAAGAGCAATTCAGTCGTTTTACCGAAACAATGGTACCCGGAAGTATTTTAATTTATAATGAGGAAGATGAAGCAGTAAAAGCTATTGCAGAAGCCGCACAAAATCCTACGCGAAAACAGCCTTATAAATCACCTTTGTATAATATAGAGGATGGAGAAACCCTTATTGATACTCCCGAAGGCCCTATGCCAGTAGCGGTTTTTGGCAAACATAATCTTAATAACCTGGCTGGTGCTAAATGGGTTTGTCAACATATGGGTGTTGATGAGTCAGATTTTTATGAAGCCATTGCTAGTTTTAAAGGTGCTTCAAAACGATTGGAGCGCATTGCAGAAAATACAAAATGTGTGGCCTTTAAAGATTTTGCACATAGTCCCTCTAAGGTTAAGGCAACAACTCAAGCTATAAAAGAACAATATAAATACAAGAAGATATTGGCTTGTTTAGAGTTACATACTTACAGCAGTTTAAATGCCGAATTTTTAACTCAGTATACCCACACACTTGATGCTGCCGATGAGGCCGTGGTTTTTTATTCGCCCGAAGCCGTGGCCTTAAAAGGTTTACCTCAGATTGATGCTAGAGCTATTGAAAGTGCTTTTAGACATAAAAACTTGAAAGTTTACACGGATCCACAAGCCTTTAAGGCATTTTTAAAAAAATATTCTTTTAAGAATCATGCGGTTCTCTTCATGAGCAGTGGAAATTACGGAGGGCTTGATTTTGAAGAAGTAAAGGCTTGGATATCTTAGTTTTATGCTGTAATTTAGATACTTATCTAATTACACATGACTGAATCTACCTCCTTTTCAATTAAATATTGGGCAGAATCTGATAGGCCTAGAGAAAAACTCTTGTTAAAAGGCAAGACAAGCCTTTCTGATGCCGAGCTTTTGGCCATTCTGATTGGCTCTGGTAATCGAGAAGAAAGTGCCGTAACTTTATCGCAAAGAATTCTGCAAGCTAGTCAGAATGAGTTGGGCCTTCTCGGGAAAAAATCCGTTAAGGAACTCATGAAATTCAAGGGTATAGGAGAAGCAAAGGCAATTAGTATTGTGGCTGCTTTAGAATTGGGTAGAAGACGAAGAGCAGAGGAGCCAAAAAAAAGGGTTAAAATTACCTCAAGCGATTCTGTTTTTGATTTGATGCAGCCCTTAATAGGTGATTTAGGGCACGAAGAATTTTGGGTAGTGTTTTTAAGTAACAGCAATAAAGTTTTATGTACATTTCAATTGAGCAAGGGCGGAATAACTGGTACTTTAGTAGATGTACGTTTAGTGTTTAAGAAGGCTCTAGAAGAAAATGCAGTGAGTATAATTTTGGCGCATAATCACCCTTCTGGGAATCTAAAGCCTAGCATGGCTGATAAAAACTTGACCCTAAAACTTAAAAAAGCAGGTGAGAGCTTAGATATAAAAGTACTAGATCACCTCATTGTAACCGAAAATGCTTACTTTAGCTTCGCTAATGAAGGACTTATTTAATAGCCCATGTTTTTAATTTATGTAAAAACACTTACTCCCCGAATTTCATATACATTTAAGCACCTGCTCAATTCTATATTAGGTTATGAAATTCAGTTTACTTCAAAGATTGAAGAGTTTATCGCTCATCCAGGGTTGAAAATCTCTTACGGTAAAAAAAAATTGGGAAATGAGTTTTTTGTACAGCAACACGATTTACTTGATCAGCAAGGCATTCAAGATATTGAAATAAATATGGGAGATTGGGAGGGCTTACCTTGTTTTTTTAAATGTACTCAAGATAGTGATGTGCCCTTTGATATTTTTGCAGCCAGTTTCTTTCTACTTAGTCGATATGAAGAATATTTGCCTCATGTGAAAGATGAGCTAGGAAGATTTCCTTTTCAGGAAAGTTTAGCCTTCAAGGAAGATTTTTTAGAATTGCCCGTCATAGATTTATGGACTTTAAAGTTTAGAGATCTACTTGAAAACCGCTTCGAGAAAAAATTACCACTTCAAAGAACCTACCAAGCAAGCTCAATAATGGTGGTGCAAGAAGTATTTAAGTATAAAAAGAAAGGTATTGTAAGAACATTAGGCGCGTTGGTAAGAGATATTGTTAAATTGCAGTTTAAACCGAGCCTTGAAAGAATTAAAACTTTAATTTTTTTACAAAGTGATCCTTACGACATTTATGATAGGCTTATTGAACGGGCTAGATTGCATAAAATGCAGTGGACATTTTTTTTTCAGTTATCTGATTTTTCATTGCAAAATAAAAATATAAGTTTTCACAAATTGAGCTATCAGGCGCTTATAAAGTCTATGGGTGATTATGGCGTTTTAGGTTTGTTGCCTGGTTTTGATGCACTTGATAAATTAGCGATTTTACGAAAGGAAAAGAAAAGATGGGAAAATATTGTAAATACTCCTTTGTCCCGTGTTTTAAGTTTTCAATATGGAGTCAACCTGCCGCAATTTTACAACAATTTAGATAAATTAGAAATTAGTCAGGATTTTTCTATGGGGTACCCGAAACATCCTGGCTTTAGAGCGGGAACATGTACACCTTTTTTATATTATGATATTAATTTCGAAAGGATTTCACCTTTGACCATTCATCCATATGCATTAAGCAGTCTTTGTTTTCAAGAGTTCTCTTTTTTTGATATAAAAGTGCGAATTGACAACTTAAATAGCAAAGTACGTGAGGTAAACGGTAAATTTTTATGTTTAATAGAAAACGCACTATTAGATCCGTGGGATGAACAAGTAAAGTATTTATCCCTTCTAGAAAAATTACAAACCAATGATTAAAGATGTATTTTTTGACCTAGATCATACCTTGTGGGATTTTGAGAAGAATTCCGCCTTAGCTTTTCAAGATATATTTAAAAAAAATAGGGTTCCTGTCGATCTAGAACATTTCTTAACGCACTATGTACCTATCAATTTTAAATATTGGAAGCTCTTTAGAGAAGAAAAAATAAGTAAGGAAGATCTGCGTTTTAATAGATTAAATGAAGCGATGCTAGCTTCGGGTTACACTATAGAGCCTGATTTGATTCACGTTTTGTCTCAAGCGTATATCGAGCATTTGCCATTGAACAATCATCTTTTTGACGGTGTAGAACAAATGTTACAAGAATTAATAAAAAAAGAGTTGAGGTTGCATATTATTACTAATGGTTTTAAAGAAGTGCAGGCTATAAAATTAAAGCGCTCTAATCTAAGCCATTATTTTACTACTTTGACTACCTCGGAAGACGTAGGCGTTAAAAAACCCAATCCGGCCATATTCGAGCACGCTTTGAATAAGGCCAATGCAGAAAAACAACAGAGTATTATGATTGGCGATAATTTAGAAGCCGATATACTGGGAGCAGAATCTTTTGGCCTAAAGTCTATTCTATTTGATCCTGAAAATAAAACTCCTCATACTGGGAATAAAATTTTACATTTTAACGAATTAAAACAATTCTTTTAAACAATACTTATGAAATTAAAATTTTTAGCACTACTATTTTTTTCGATATATTTTGTTTCAGTTAAAGCACAAGAAAGCGAGATTCGAAAATTAAATGCTTATGAAAATGTTATTGTTCCGGTTCAGTTCGATTCGGCTAAACAAGAAAATGAGTATTTACTATCCTCACTTACGAGACACTTGTTAAAGCAGCACGGTTTTAATGTCTTTATGGATAATGAAACTTTACCAATAGCGGCTCAACAAGATCCTTGCCTAAATTTACGTGCTAGCGTTTTAACTCAAGGAGGTATGTTTGCTTTTACTACAGAGGTTACACTGGTGTTTTATGATTGTCGAAATCAAATTGTTTATAAAGCTCAGGGCAGTAGTAGAGAGAAAAAATTTGATAAAGCACATCAAGAGGCTTTACGCGATGCTTTTGATAAATTTGCCGGATATAGATACACCTATAAACCTTTACAACTAGATAAACAGCATAAAACTCGACTACAAGAAAAGCAATCGATTAAAAAACAATTTGCCAATCAATATAATTGGGAAGGTAAACAATATCAATTACAAAAAATTGAGGTAGGCTATTTATTGCTTGACGCGGAAGGAAATAGAAAAGCAGTTATTACAGAAAATTCAGATAAACTGTACTTTTTTAACTCGGCTGATATAAATGGAAGTTTAAAAATCGATACCAATCAAGATTTAATTGTTGAATATTTTAATATGCAAACGGGTAAACAAAAAAAAATAATACTCACTGCAATAAGTCAATAATTGTACTTATTACCCCAACGCTGTTTTAAAAATTTTAAATTAGAGCTTTCGCGAGTGTTTTCCCCAGGATCGTAAAATTTTTTACCTTGAAGGGCGTCTGGAAGAAACTCTTCCTCTATAAAATTGTTTTTGTAATCATGAGCATACTTGTACGACTTACCATACCCTAAGTCTTTCATCAGCTTTGTAGGTGCGTTGCGTAAGTGTAAAGGTATTGGTAGGTCTCCGGTTTGTTTCACTTGCTGTTGGGCTTTATTTATGGCCATATAACTGGCATTGCTCTTTGCCGATGTAGCTAAGTAGATTACACATTGACTTAAAATAATTCTGGCTTCTGGCAAACCTACCGTACTCACGGCTTGAAAAGTATTATTCGCTAGAATTAAAGCGGTCGGGTTCGCTAACCCAATGTCTTCACTAGCCGAGATTATTAAGCGTCTGGCGATAAATTTTACATCTTCGCCACCTTCAATCATCCGAGCTAGCCAATAAACAGCTGCGTTGGGATCGCTACCACGTATAGATTTTATAAAAGCCGAAATTATGTCATAATGTTGTTCGCCCGTTTTATCGTACCTAGCAGGATTGCTCTGTATTTGTTGGCTTACTAAAGCATTAGTAATCACCACCGGATCTTCGGTAGAATTGCTGACCAATAACTCAAAGATATTAAGTAATTTTCGTGCATCTCCGCCCGACGCTCGAAATAAAGCGTCATACTCTTTTATTTCAATGGATTTTTTACTTAAATATTCGTCTTTCTCTTGGGCCCGTTTGAGTAATTCTTTAAGATCGTCTTGGCTAAATGGGTTAAGCGTATATACTTGGCAGCGAGAGAGCAATGCGGGTATTACCTCAAAACTTGGATTTTCTGTGGTCGCGCCTATTAAAGTGATGATACCTCTTTCTACCGCCCCCAATAATGAATCTTGTTGTGATTTGCTAAAGCGATGTATTTCGTCTATAAATAGAATAGGGTTTTTGGTCGTGAACAATCCGTCTTGCTTTTTGGCTTTTTCAATAACCTCTCGCACCTCCTTCACACCACTATTTATTGCACTTAAAGTAAAAAAAGGTCGATCAGCTGTTTGTGCAATAATCTGTGCAAGCGTGGTTTTACCCACTCCAGGCGGACCCCAAAATAATAAAGAAGGCAAGATACCTTGCTTAATTTGTTGTGTTAGGCTACCCTGTGGCCCCACTAAATGTTGCTGACTGATATAATCCTCTAAATTCTGTGGACGTATGCGTTCGGCTAATGGTGTGTTCATAATGCAAAAGTACAAAAGTAACTGACAATATTACTAGAATAAGTTTTTGGTTAAAAATTTGATTACCTTTCTGTATGCAAAATCAAAAAGAATCTCAATCTTGGTCCCTCGGGACTTTGGCTATTCCCTTGTTCACTGTACTTTTATTGTGGATCATTTATTGGTTTGAAATAAAATTTCATGTCAATTTAAACACTTACGGGGTTGGTCCAAAATCTTTAAAAGGATTGGTGGGTGTTTTGTGTGCTCCTTTTATCCACGGAAGCATAAATCATTTGTACAACAACAGTATTCCCCTATTTGTATTATTAATGAGTCTTATATACTTCTACAAGCCGATAGCAGGTAAAGTTGTTCTTTACGGATTTTTTCTCGCTGGTATGTTAACTTGGTTGTTGGGAAAATCAGGAAGCGTACACATAGGAGCAAGCGGAATCATTTATATGTTGGCTAGTTTTTTATTTTTTAAAGGTATTTGGTCTAAGCATTATAGGTTAATCGCCTTAGCTCTTTTGGTGGTATTTGTTTATGGTAGTTTAGTGTGGGGTCTTTTTCCGGGTGAACGCGGGGTGAGTTGGGAAGGGCATTTGGCTGGTTTTATAGCTGGTTTGAGTCTCGCTCTTTTTTTTAAGTCTCGCGTAATTCAAAAACCACCAGTTTATGATTGGCAAAAGCCTGATTACAATGAAGAAGAAGATTCTTTTATGCAACATTTTGATGCCGACGGGAATTTTGTACCAAGCGAGCCTCCTCAAACTAACAAGGAAGATGCAAAAATCGAATCAGAAAAAGGTATAGAAAAAGGCATAGAAAAAGAAAATTCAGCTGATGCCAAGAACTGGTTTACTACAACTACTTATGATTAGAGCCTTTGGCGAACAACTTCATATAAAATAGCGCCACAAGCAACCGATACGTTAAGCGAGCTTGTTTCACCATATATTGGTAGTTTTACTTTAGCGTCACTCATTTTTAAAGCGGCCTTAGATATGCCTTTTCCTTCGCTTCCCATAATTATGGCTATAGAATCTTTTAAATTCATTTCATATACCAAATTAGAAGCCTTTTCGGTGGCCGCTATGGTTTTCACACCGTAAGATTTTAAATAAAATAACGCGTCTTTAATGTGATCTACTTTGCATAATGGAATATTAAATATGGCACCTGTGGAGGTCTTTACCATTTGCTCATTTATAGATGCACTACCTTGCTTGGGGAAAATAATAGCGTCAACCCCAACACTTTCTGCCGTACGAATAATAGCTCCAAAGTTACGTACGTCTGACACCCCATCTAGAATTAAGTACAATTTTGGTTTTTCTGTTTGTTGATTTTCTTCTAATATAGCTTCAAGACTATGAAATCGTATAGGTGAAATTTTTGCTACGATTCCTTGATGATTACCATCTTTAGCTAATTTGTCTATTTTTTGATGAGGTACGTAGGCAATTTGTACACTGGCATTTTCGGCTAACTTTAAGATATCTTTAATTCCTGCTGATTGGACGTTAGCATCTACAAAAATTTTGTCTAGGGTTTGATTGCTTTTAATTGCCTCGTGTACGGCATGTATGCCAAATATAATTGTACTCATTTTAATATCTTTAAAAAAACAAAAATAGGGTTTGATTTACTCAAACCCTATTTTTATAAACTAAATTAAATAGGTTTTATTCCACAAGAATCTTGTGTTGGTAATTATTACCTTTAACGCTAACTTGTAAAATATAAACACCACGTTGTAGTGATTCTGTAGATAACTTTAGGTTACCATTAGTATTTAAATAATCTTTATTGGCTACTAATCTTCCTTGTAAGTCATATAATTTTACTTGGGCATTAGCATTAATATTGTCTCCTAAAGCAATATTTATATCGCTAGCTCCACGTACAGGGTTTGGCCAAACTGAAATATCTTCTGAAAGAGTAAGCTGTTCTGCGCTTAGACTAGTAGAATCAACTCCAGAAACAACTATACTTACCATTTGGCTATTTCCACTCAAATTTCCCTTATGCGTTACTTTTATTTCATAGGTATTTGCGTCTGTACTTTCAACTAGGATGCTCTCAACGTTATCCACGGTATTGTCACCTAAAGTGGCAGGTGCAGCTACATTACTTAAGTTTAAACGATAAGGCAATAAAGTAGTATTGGTAGTTTGGTTGGTAACACGTAAATCTAAATCGTTCACAAGGGCAGGAGTAGGGCTATTTAGTTGCCCATCTTTGGCATTTCCAGCCGGATCGTTCCATGCAATTGTAACGCGTAGATCTTGATTAGGGTTTTTGGTTACCGTAAAAGTATAAATTTCTCCTTGGTCAAGATCAACTTCTTCAATTCTTGCATTGTCTGTTTGAGAATCTTGAATTAATTCAACTGCTTTTTTTGCATTTACTAATCCCCATCCGTATCTGGCGTCTGGTCCTGTGTTACCCAAATCGTCGGCGGTATGAATTGCAAGCGCCCTTAAACTTGAAGATAACATGAAATTTCCTTTTTCTTGATTGTAATATTGCTGAACTAGAGTTAACGTACCGGCAACATTTGGAGCAGCCATTGAAGTTCCTGAGAAAGTGGCGTAAGAGGCCGTAGAAGCATCAACAGGTGAAAATAATTGGGTGCCGTTTCCTACAACATCGGGTTTTATACGTCCATCATCAGATGGTCCTTGACTACTTCCTGAATTAATAAAAACAGGAAATAAAAGTTCACCGCTGCTCGGATCAACACTTGCGTCTTGTGCATTTCCTACTACTAGGTTATTTTTGGCATTCTTCTCTCCAGTTAATTTATCATATCCAGCCTTTAAACCGCCTTGGTAACTCGATTGTCCGTCGTTACCAGCCGATACTACCATTAAGTAATAAGGGTAGGCATTAGCTTTTAAATCCCATAAACGGGCCTGGGTGTCATAACAACCCATCATCCAAGTAGGAGCATTTTGACTTCCACCATCGTTTACTGGAATACCATAAGAATGGTTTGAAATTAAGAGGCCGTTTTGTGCTTCTGTGTCTACTTCGCTTAAATCTGAGGTCCAATTGTAAGATACTAAAGTAGCCTGGGGAGCCATACCTTTAGCGTTAGGATTTGTTCCTGCCGCAGCCATGGTACCTCCTACGTGTGTACCGTGTGAATCAAATTCATCTTGATTAAATGGCGTGGCATCTCCTAAGACAACTCTAGAGCCTGAAGCGGTAGCAAATTCTTGATGATCTTTACGTACTCGACCACCGTCCCATATTCCTATGGTCATGTTTTGCCCCTCTATATTTAATCCTAAAGCGCCTCCTTGCCATAGAAAATTAGCACGGGTTGACGTGGCTGCATCGAGGTTATGTGTAGTTCGGTAAATAGGTTTACCGTTTTCAAAACCTACTAAATTATAGCGTTTGTTGTTTTCTAATTTATCGGTAGAAATACCAAAACTTTCAGCTTTTTTTCTGGCTTCATTTCTTTTAGCTTCAAGATTGTTTGCAAGTTCTTGAGCTAATTCTATTTTAATTGGTTGGTTTTGTTTCTGAATTTCTCTTACCTCGCTTGCTGTTTGAGAAAAAGCTAAACCAGAGCTTAAAACAAAACCCAGTGATAGTAGTTTATTTAATTTCATAAAATTTTTTTGCACAATTTAAGATTTTTTTTAGAAAAACGAAAATGTAAATAAAAAAAAGGGCTAATCACTTTGATTAGCCCTTTTAAAACCGTTAGAGAAATACTCTTAGTTTTTTGGTGTTAACACAACCTCTACTTGGAAAGGATTGGTAAACAATTCTTGATTTAAGATAATAGTAATATTACCTGTCGCCTCATTATAAGTACCGGTACCTCCAGGTAAACCTCCTTCGTCACTTGAGTAGGTTACTTCTGCTAAACAATCGATGCTTAAAACACCTGAATATTGATATTCTCCTGCGTAATCAGGATTTCCTGTCGCCGCAGCTACGAAGTCTCCCCAAATAGTGGCTACGTTGTACTCATTTAAGTTGCCAGTAGGAACCAATTCAACATCGTAAGAATTTACAGGACCTTGACCTACAATAGAGGCAGTGCCGTTATATTCTAATGCGATATCAAATGGGCAAAACTGACTTAATTTCAATTGGTATACATTGTCGAAATCTGCAATATTAGACCCCTCTATGCTTTCTAATTTTAAAGCAAGAATAGAACCTTCTAATGCAATATTGTCATAATTTCCCTGTACTTCAATATATCCAATGTGCTCGTTTGCAGGAATCACAAAAGAAGTACCAACGCTATACTGGTCTGGTGTAGCAGTAGTCAGGTCTGCATCAACACTAACGGTAAAAGTTCTGTCGGTAGCAGCTTTGTCGGTTACACCAACAGGAATTTTATACCCTTCAGTAGCATTTTCTTCAACAAAAAATGTACTTGTTGTTCCATCAGTAAAATAGGTTAAACTATCACCCTGATAAGTTTGTGGATCTTCATTCTCATCACAAGAAACAAATGCGAATGAAGCTACAAATAATAATAAAAATAATTTTTTCATAGTTTTAATTTTTTAGTAACCTGGGTTTTGTGAAATGTTATCATTTGCAAAACGCTCAGATTGTGGAATTGGTAAAGCAAATCTATAATCACCGCTATCTAATGAGCAAGCTCCAGCAGCGTTATCACAATCGTTAGGTAAACGGTCTACACCTAAGTCATATCTTCTCAAGTCAAACATTCTGTGTCCCTCGTAAGCCAATTCAATTCTTCTTTCTTCTAAAATATCTGCTAAAGCATTTTCTTTAGAAGCATAACCCACGGTTACAGTGATGTCTTTCCTTGCATTTTTTAAAGTTTCCATATCAGCAGAGGCTAAACCTAATTGGTTATCTCTAGCATATGCTTCTGCACGAATTAAATACATTTCTGAAGTTCTAATCATTTTGATGTTATTCAAAAATGGATTAGCTTCTGAACCTAAGTATTTTCCAACTTGTAGGTTGGCAGGATCAAAGTTTTGTGTATCTAATACAGCAAATGTTCTATGGTCATCAGTCCAATCATTGTTGTTTAATGTATTTAACATTTCCTCAGAAACATTAAAGAAAACATCTCCGTTGGTATCGGTAAATATAGTACCAATTGTTCCTTGACCAGGTGTTCTGGCTAATTGCCATAAAGTTTCACTAGTGAATTCATCTGCCCAAATACCTAAGTATTCAGTTTGAGAATTAGCTAAAGTAGAGTTATTAATTACTTCTGTAGAAAAATTGATGGCTCCAGGTAAATCTCCTGTATACAAAGCCAAACGAGCTTGGTAAGCGGTAACTGCTAAACTAGACATTCTGTTGATGTCTGTAGAGGCAGGTAAAGTAGCAAAGAGATCTTGTGCTGCTTTGAAATCATCGCTAATAAATTTTGCTACTTCTGCAACAGTGTTTCTAGCCGGCTGCTCGTATAACCAAACACGGTCTACGATTGGCACTGACTCAGCATTAGGCTCGTAGCTTGCAGAATAAAGACGCATTAAATCGAAGTGCGCAAATCCGCGAATAGCGTGCAATTCAGCGATAATTCGGTCTTTTTTCTCTTGCTCTGCTTCTGTAGTAGCTTCAATTCCCTCTGCTGCACGTAAGATACGGTTAGCACGGTTAATTACAACATAGTAATTATTCCAGATTGATTCTGGCTCATTTGTACCTGAGTTGATTGACCATGTGAATACTTGAATTCCCTGTCCACGGTTAGAAGCCGCGATTGTTAAGTCATCAACAAACTTTGAGGTAAAATCGATTAATGCAGATCCAGATATACCGCTATACACTCCGTATAAACCGGTCTCTAACTGATCAACAGTATTGAAAGCGTTCTCTTCAAACACTTCATCTTTTGGCTCAACCTCATAAGCATCTTTACAAGATACCATAGTAAGAATGGCCAATAAAATTAATTTAAATTTAAATATATTTTTCATAGGAGATTAAAATTTTAAGTCTACACCAAAAGTGATGGTTGTTGGAGTAGGGTATTCGTACTGTGCGATATTGTTATCATCTTCAGGATCAAAACCTGTAAACTTGGTCCAAGTGGCTAAGTTTTGTGCCATACCATAAACGCGGATTCCTTTGAAATATTTTAAAGCATCTACTACGTCATCAGAGAAGTTGTAAGATAAAGTTACGTTTCTCCATCTTAAGAAAGATGCATCCTCAATATCTTTAGAGGTAAACTCTCTGTTGTAAAGATAGCTCTGTACTTCGGTTACATCACCAGGTTGTTGCCACATATCTAACATTTTAGTACTTAAGTTGTACTGTGCAAAGTTAGGATTTTCTTGGAAGAAAGTTTGGTTGTTGAATCGGTAGTATTCTGCTTGGAATGTGAACAAGGTAGATAAGGTGAAACCTTTGTAAGAAATATCTCCACCAAAACCACCAGTGTACTCAGGGTTAAAGCTTCCAAAATCTGCTCTAGCGTTATCCTCAGAGTATACGTTGGTTACGTTACCGTCTTTGTCCGTATACAATGGCTGACCGTTTGCTGGGTTTACTCCAGCCCAACCTACAACATAGTGAGTTCCTAATGGCAATCCTTCACGGATAATTGAAGTACCTTGCTCAGACTCTTTGAATTGCCCAAGATCTTCAATTTCGTTTTTGTTATAGTTACCATTAAAACTTAAGTTGATGTTTACCTCATCACGGCCTTCACCTCTTAAAAGATTATAGTTTAATGATAAGTCAACACCTGCATTTCTCATTTCTCCCCCGTTAGTAAGAATAGAGGTAGTACCAGATGTAGCACTTAAGTTTTGAAGGATAAATAAGTCAGTAGTTAAATTGTTGTAATACTCAACACTTCCTGATAATCTGTAGTCGAATAAATCGAAATCAAAACCAGTATTCAATTGGTTGGAAACCTCCCATCTTAAATCTGGGTTACCAATGTTGGTAGGGGCAAATCCTGGTTGACCTGCATAAGATACTTGTCCGTATCCAGTAGCATATTGGAAAGCGGTAATCGCATCTTTATTTCCCGCAGTACCATAACTAGCTTTGAATTTTAAGTTATCAACAAAGCTTACATCTTGCATAAAAGCCTCTTCACTAATGTTCCAACGACCTGCTACAGACCAGAAAGTTGCCCATTTGTTTGAATCAGCAAATAAACTAGAAGCATCGCGTCTGATCGAAGCACCGATACCAAATCTATCATCGTAACCGTAATCAGCAATTGCGAAATAAGAGAATAAACCTTCTTCAAAATCCGTACCACCTACGGTAGGGATAAGTTCGTTCTCTGGAGTACCAGCAGTGATACCAGCTGGGTAACCAACTAATAGTTCATTGATCCCGTAGCCGGTAAAGCTACTAGATCTATAATGATTTTTCCAATATTCTATGTAAGCATCGAAACTGAAATCATGCTTTTCGTTAAAAGTATTCGCATAACCTATGTTGGTAGTAGAAGTAATATTGGCTTCGTAAGAGTTAGCTTCGTTATAACGTCCTGCATTTCCAGGGGTAGTAGTTCGACCGTATTCTGTGTTAGGGTCTGTAAATCGAACAACGTTAGTCTGCTCATAATCTACTCCTAAGTTGATTCCAGCGGTTACATTGTCAAAGATTTCTCTCTTGGCAAAACCAGAAGCTACAATCTTAGTTCTTAGACGATCGTTATCACTTCTTAATAAGTGCTCTAATGCATTGGGACCTACACGTCCTCCACCAGTTGCGAAATCTCCGTTTTCGTCATATACTGGGTGGTAAGGTGATCCTAAATATGCGGCCGCAAAAGGGTTTTGTAGGGTAACAGAACCTTCCGAGTCAATTCTAGATTGTTTGGTAAACGCTAACTGGGTGTTTAAACCAATTTGTGTTTTTTCGTTTGGTCTGTGCTCTAAGTTATTACGTAAAGTAAAACGCTGTAATCCAGAACGCTTGATTAAACCTTCTTGATCTAAGTATTGTACGCTGCTAAAGAATCGGGTGTTTTCATTACCACCATTCATACTTAATTCTTGAGTATTTACGGTACCAGTTCTAAAGAATTGATCACTCCAGTTAGTATTTACCTGAGCCAACTCAGCGATTTGAGCATCGGTTAAACCAGCCCCAACTCCACGATTGATAGTTCTTTGGAAATTTAATAACTGGCTAGAGTTCATCATTTCAAAGCGAGGTTCGCTAATTTCAGAAAAACCAATTGACGATTTGTAGTTGAAAGTAGTAGCCTGTGAGAAAGAACCCTTCTTAGTAGTTACTACAATTACACCGTTTGCTCCACGAGATCCGTAAAGAGCGGTTGCACTTGCATCTTTTAATACATCTACTCGGTCAAAATCGTTTGAGTTTAAGGCAGAAAAATCACCAGCCGAAATTTGAATACCGTCTACGATGTATAATGGGTTGTTGTTTCCATTAATAGATCCGTTACCACGAATTCTAACACGTGCAGATGAACCTGGTTGACCAGAACCTGCAGAAACCTGAAGACCTGCTGCTTGACCTTGTAATACTTGGTCAAAAGAAGGAATTGGCACAGACTCTAATGCCTCAGCCTTAACGGTTGAAATAGAACCCGCATACTTTGTTTTGTCTATGCTTGAGTAACCAGTTACAACGATCTCATCTAATTCGTTACCTGCTTTCATAGATACATTGTAAGTGTTTGCCGCACCAACAGTAACTTGTTGAGTTTGGAAACCAATGTAAGTAAATTCTAAAACATCTCCTTGGGTAGCATTTAAGCTGTAATTACCATCAAAATCTGATTGAGTACCAGAAGACGTTCCTTTAATAATAATGTTAACTCCTGGTAACGGCATACCGGTATCGTCGGTAACCGTTCCGGAAACTGATTTTTGTTGGGCAAACGATAGTTGCACCATAAACGCTAGAAATAGCGTCAAAATTCCACTAAACTTTGTTTTCATTTTGTAATTTATTTGAATTAGCCAACGTCAAAAATCTTAATAAATACTTAATAATGCAACTTATTTTTACTAAAATTAATTTTTAACACTTTGAGTAAGCAAGAAATAGGAGGGTTTTAAAACCTGCTTTGAAGACGGAGGTGTACTAATGTATTTCTAAATTTAAAGCCTGTGCCGGGGTACTTGGCATTAGCAAACATTAACTCTAGTTTACCTGCTTTGGTGTTTAAAGCTAAACCAAAACCTAGGCTGGTTAGATTTTCTAACGAAGAATTAGGTAAGGGTGTGTAAAGGCCATAGTCTAAAATACTATGTAAATAAAAGTTAGAGGCGAATTTGAAACGGTATTCGGTTTGCAGTATGGCGTAAAAATTTGTCGTTAAACTGTTTTCTTCAATACCGCGAAAGCTGTTAATTCCGCCAAAAAAGCTCAATTCGTTAATAAAATAGTCCTTACTCTCAAGATAGTGAGCTGTTAGATGGGTGCGAATTCCGCTACGTTTTGCAATTGGTAAGAAGTGCTGGTGTTGTAGCGTGTAAATTTGCTGAGAACTATTGATGGTTGCTTTTCGTGAGCCAAAAGAAGTGCTTAGGTTTAGATAACTGGGCGGGGTGAAAAAATCTTTTCTTTGGTTTGCGTCGAGGCGAACACCTATTTGAAGGAATTTAGCGTTGTAGTTGCTAAGATTTATTTTTTGTGAAAAAGATGGGATTGACTGGGTCTGATTTGACTTAATAGAGGTGTAGCCTATATAGGGTTTCCAGTTTTTAATACTATAATTTATTTGGGCACCAAAAGTGTTTCGTGTGAAAGTACTGTCTTTTCGAAGTAAGTTAAAACGTAGATTAATACCAATTGGAGAATTAAATAGATAAGGAAGTTCTGTTGCTAATTTAAATTCTAATTGAGATTCGGCATTATTTAAATAGGAGAGATCTATTCGTTCCCCTTGATTAAAATTGTTAAGTAATGATAAATTCAAGTAGCCGTTTAAATTAAATTTCCCTTGATCCTCATTTGAAAATCCTAAGTAGCCATCAAATTCGTTTTGTTTTTGTTTGTTTAAAAATAGATATAGCTTGGTACTGTCTTTTTGGAATAAAATTTCGGGTGGTTTTATGCTTGAGGCAAAATTTAATTGCTGGATTTGTTTGTATTTCTCCAAAATCTCTTCTTTGTTGAAATTCACTCCTGTAATAAGTTGTAAGCGATGTTTTAAAAAAGATTTGGGAAACTTGGAGTAGCCTTTTATGATAATTTCATCGAGTTGTCTGTTTTTAGATGAATTTAATTGAAGTGCGGCAAATAGGTTGTTGTCCTTTTTTTGAATCTTGATTATTTGTATTTGTAAAAAAGGCTGGCCTTTATTGGCTAAACAGTTGTTTATTTTTGTGAGTTGTTCTTCTAAACCAACTATTGGTAGTTTAATTGTTTTGTTGAAAATTTTTAAATCACATTCGGCTAAATCCAACGCTAGACTGTCTGTTATTTTTAAATGTATGTATTCAAATTGCTTGCCTTTTTTTAATCTATATATATAGGTATTGTTTTTTTGTGCTTTTAAAAAGTTGAATTCTGCATCTATATAGCCTTGTTTTTGGAGGTTGGTTATTCTTTGGTTTAAAACTCTTTTTAGTTCCTTTACGGATTTTGTTTGTAGCACTTCTAATGTATCCGATTTTGCTTTAGAGATTACTGTGTTTAAAATATAAGCTTTTACTGTTGTTTGTGAAAAACCAAAAGGACAGCTTATTAACAGTAGAAGTATTATTTGTATAAAGGTGCGATTCACTTATTTTTTTATCGGTGCTTTTTAGGATAACGAAATTAATCGAATAAACTTGTTTATGCAAAGTACAATTGTATTGAAAATTAATCGATTATAATTTGCTTTTTTGAAATTAATTTTTACATTTGCAAACCCGAAAAAACGGGAATTAATATTTTAATAATTAGTGTAAAAGAAATTATGCCAACAATTTCACAATTAGTAAGAAAAGGAAGAACCAAAATAACTAAGAAGTCTAAATCGGCTGCTTTGGATTCTTGTCCTCAAAGACGTGGGGTTTGTACGCGTGTTTACACCACTACGCCAAAAAAACCAAACTCGGCTATGCGTAAAGTAGCTAGGGTAAGGTTGACCAATGGTAAAGAAGTAAATGCTTACATCCCAGGAGAAGGACACAATTTGCAAGAGCACTCGATAGTATTAGTTAGAGGTGGAAGGGTAAAAGATTTACCAGGGGTTAGATATCATATTGTTCGTGGAGCATTAGATACGGCCGGAGTAGAAGGTAGAACGCAACGTAGGTCAAAGTACGGAGCAAAACGCCCTAAAAAGTAAAAGTTATTTGTTAATCGCTAAAAGTTGAGAAATACATTTATCCATTAACAATAACCGTTAACAATTAACTTATTTAAGAGAAGACATGAGAAAAAGACAGGCAAAAAAGAGACCTCTTTTACCAGATCCTAAGTTTAATGACCAGTTAGTAACTAGGTTCGTTAACATGATGATGTGGGACGGTAAAAAGTCAATCGCTTTTAAGATTTTTTATGATGCAATTGATATTGTAGAAGAAAAAAAGCAAGACGAAGAAAAATCGGCTTTAGAGCTATGGAAAGACGCTTTATCTAACGTAATGCCGCACGTAGAAGTGCGCAGTAGAAGAGTTGGTGGAGCTACATTTCAAATACCTATGCAAATTCGTCCAGATAGAAAAGTTTCAACCGCTATGAAGTGGTTGATTATGTTTGCGCGCAAGCGTAATGAAAAAGGGATGGCGGCAAAATTGGCTGCAGAAGTTTTAGCTGCTGCTAAGGAAGAAGGTGCTGCGGTTAAAAAAAGAGTAGATACGCACAGAATGGCCGAAGCAAACAAAGCATTCTCACACTTTAGATTCTAAAAAACAATGGCACAAAGAGATTTAAAATTTACAAGAAATATAGGAATTGCAGCGCATATTGATGCGGGTAAAACAACTACCACAGAGCGTATTTTGTTTTACACTGGTGTAAATCACAAAATAGGTGAAACACACGAAGGTGCTGCAACTATGGACTGGATGGAGCAAGAGCAAGAGCGTGGTATTACCATTACTTCTGCTGCAACGCACTGTACCTGGAACTATAGAGATCAAGAATATGTAGTAAATATTATCGATACGCCAGGTCACGTTGACTTTACTGTTGAAGTAGAGCGCTCATTGCGTGTCTTAGATGGTGTTGTGGCTTTATTTAGTGCAGTTGATGGTGTTGAGCCACAGTCGGAAACCGTATGGAGACAGGCTGATAAATATCGTGTACCGCGTCTAGGTTTTGTGAACAAAATGGATAGACAGGGTGCAGATTTTTTTAACGTTTGTAACCAAGTGCGTGAAATGTTAGGAGGTAATCCTGTTCCTTTGCAAGTGCCAATCGGTGATGAAATTGATTTTAAAGGAGTGGTTGATCTTATTTCTAAAAAAGCAATTATTTGGGATGAGGATAACTTCGGTATGACTTATAAAGAAATCGAGATTCCTGCTGAATTAGTTGATGATGTAGATAAGTATAGAGCTCAACTAGTTGAAGCTGTTGCTGAATATGACGAAGAGTTAATGGAGAAGTTCTTTGAAGACGAAAACTCTATTACCGAAGATGAGATTATTGCAGCTTTAAGAGCAGCTACAATTGACATGTCTATTATACCAATGATGTGTGGTTCGGCTTTTAAAAATAAAGGAGTTCAGGCTATGCTTGACTCGGTAATGCGTTATTTACCATCACCAGTAGATATCGATGCTATCGAAGGGACTAATCCTGAAACTGGAGAGGCAGAAGTGCGTAAGCCTAATGTAGATTCTCCTTTTTCTGCTTTAGCATTTAAAATTGCAACCGATCCTTTCGTAGGTCGTTTGGCATTCTTTAGAACTTATTCAGGAGCATTGGATGCTGGTTCTTATGTATTAAACAATCGTTCTGGTAAAAAAGAGCGGATTTCAAGAATGTATCAGATGCACGCCAATAAGCAAGAGCCTATCGATCGTATCGAAGCTGGTGATATTGGGGCTGCAGTAGGTTTTAAAGATATTAAAACCGGTGATACCCTTACCGATATGGATAATCCAATTGTGCTTGAATCAATGACTTTCCCTGCGCCAGTTATTGGTATTGCAGTAGAGCCAAAGACAAAAGCTGATGTTGATAAAATGGGTATGGCTTTGGCTAAATTAGCTGAAGAAGATCCAACTTTTCAGGTAAAAACTGACGAAGCTTCAGGGCAAACTATTATTTCAGGTATGGGAGAATTGCATATTGAAATATTAGTAGATCGTTTAAAAAGAGAATTTAAAGTAGAGGTTAACGAAGGTGAGCCACAAGTAGAGTATAAAGAAGCTGTTACACAAACCGCAGAACATAGAGAAGTTTATAAGAAACAGTCTGGTGGTCGTGGTAAGTTTGCAGATATCGTATTTGAAATGGGGCCTGTTGATGAAGATTTCGAAGGTACTGGTCTTCAGTTCGTAGACGAAATTAAAGGAGGTAGAATTCCAAAAGAATTTATTCCTTCGGTTCAAAAAGGTTTCGAAGAAGCGATGAAAAACGGACCCTTGGCAGGTTTCCAAATGGATACTTTAAAGGTTACTTTAAAAGACGGATCATTTCACCCTGTAGATTCTGATCAATTATCGTTTGAATTGGCGGCTAAATTAGGATATAAAGCGGCAGCTAAAAAAGCAGGTGCTATTATCCTTGAGCCAATTATGAAAAACGAAGTGGTTACTCCAGAAGAAAATATGGGAGATATCGTAGGTGACTTAAACAGAAGAAGAGGTCAAGTTAACAATATGTCTGATAGATCTGGTGCAAAAGTTATTAAAGCCGAAGTGCCATTAGCAGAAATGTTTGGTTATGTAACTACATTAAGAACCTTATCTTCAGGTAGAGCTACCTCTACAATGGAATTTTCTCACTATGCTGAAACTCCTTCAAATATATCTGAAGAAGTAATCAAAGCAGCAAAAGGAGCTAACGACTAATATCAAGGAAACATGAGTCAGAAAATTAGAATAAAATTAAAATCTTACGATTACAACTTGGTAGATAAATCTGCTGAGAAAATTGTAAAAACAGTTAAAACTACGGGGGCTGTGGTAACGGGACCAATTCCATTACCTACGCATAAAAAAATATTTACAGTGTTGCGTTCGCCGCACGTGAATAAAAAAGCGCGTGAGCAGTTCGAGTTAAGTTCTTATAAAAGATTATTAGATATCTATAGCTCATCTTCTAAAACAATTGATGCTCTTATGAAATTAGAGCTTCCAAGTGGAGTAGAGGTAGAGATTAAAGTTTAATGATTTTACCAAGCTATTACTTGATTACAAGTGATAGTAACATGTCCTGAGCTGCGAGCGAGGGAAAAACGGAAGAATATAGTCTAGGGGTTAGATATATTTTTCTAGCCCCTAAATTTTTTTAATATAAATGTTTAATAATAAATAATAATTATGTCTGGGTTAATAGGAAAGAAAATAGGCATGACCAGCATTTTTGACGAAAACGGAAAAAATATTCCGTGTACCGTTATTCAAGCAGGACCATGTGTAGTTACCCAAGTCAGAACCATCGAGGTTGACGGGTATGAAGCTCTTCAACTTGGTTTCGATGACAAATCAGACAAAGCTACTACAAAAGCGGCTGCAGGTCACTTTAAGAAAGCAGGTACTGGTGCAAAACGTAAAGTTGTCGAGTTCCAAGGATTTGAAGAAGATTACAAATTAGGTGATCAAATTACTGTAGAGCACTTTACAGAAGGAGAATTTGTTGATGTAGTAGGAACTTCTAAAGGTAAAGGTTTTCAGGGGGTTGTAAAGCGTCACGGTTTTGGTGGTGTTGGGCAACAAACGCACGGTCAACATAACCGTTTAAGAGCTCCAGGATCGATTGGTGCGGCTTCTTACCCTGCGCGTGTTTTTAAAGGAATGCGTATGGCAGGTCAAATGGGAGGCGAAAGAGTGAAAGTAGAAAATCTTAAAGTGTTAAAAGTGGTAGCAGAAAAAAATCTGCTAGTAGTTAAAGGATGTGTTCCTGGCCACAAAAACGCTTACGTAACTATTCAGAAATAATGAAAGTAGCAGTTTTAGATAAACAAGGTAAAGAAACAGGTAGAGAGGCAAACCTTTCTGATGCTGTTTTTGGAATTGAGCCTAACGAGCACGCTGTTTACTTAGATGTTAAGCAGTACTTGGCGAATCAAAGACAAGGTACACATAAGGCTAAAGAAAGAGCCGAAATTGTAGGAAGTACTCGTAAGATTAAGAAGCAAAAAGGAACAGGTACGGCCCGTGCGGGTAGTATTAAGTCGCCAATCTTTAGAGGGGGTGGCCGTATATTTGGACCTAGACCAAGAAATTATGGTTTTAAATTGAATAAAAACCTTAAGCGTTTGGCCAGAAGATCTGTACTCTCTCAAAAGGTAAAATCTAACAACTTAATGGTTGTTGAGGATTTTAATTTTGATAAACCAAAAACTAAGGATTTTTTAAGCTTTTTAGCTAATTTAGGCTTAAATGATAAAAAATCATTGATAGTATTGGGTGAAACAAATAAAAATGTATATTTGTCATCACGTAATTTAAAAACTTCAGAAGTTGTAACTGCTTCAGAAATAAGCACTTACAAATTAATGCACGCAAATAAAGTTGTGTTGACTGAGGAGTCGTTAGAAGAAATTGAAAAGAATTTGAGTAAATAAGCGTTATGAGTATCTTAATAAAACCTATTATTACAGAAAAAGCAACTAATGATAGCGAATTGAATAATCGCTTTGCTTTTGTGGTGAATAAAAAGGCGAACAAGATTGAAATAAAAGACGCAGTAGAGTCTGCTTATGGCGTTTCAGTTGAAAAAGTTCGCACAATGATTGTCCGTCCAGATCGAAAAACTCGTTACACTAAAACGGGTGTCGTGACTGGTAAAACAAATGCTTATAAAAAAGCAATTGTACAGGTGGCAGACGGAGAGACAATAGATTTATATACTAATCTTTAAGAATTAAAGGATGTCGGTTAGAAAATTAAAACCAATCACTCCTGGTCAGCGTTTTAGAGTAGTTAATGGGTATGACGCCATTACTACTGATAAGCCGGAGAAGAGTTTACTTGCTCCGAGAAAAAGAACAGGAGGTAGAAACAGTCAAGGAAAAATGACTATGCGCTATAGAGGTGGTGGTCATAAGAAACGTTATCGTATTATCGATTTTAAACGTAACAAAGCGGGTATTCCTGCAACTGTTGCTTCAATCGAGTATGATCCGAACAGAACTGCGTTTATTGCATTATTGAACTATCAAGATGGAGAGAAACGTTATGTAATTGCTCAAAATGGTTTACAGGTAGGTCAGAATTTAGTTTCTGGAAGCGATGTAGCCACAGAAATTGGAAACGCAATGCCTTTAAAGGAAATTCCTTTAGGTACTGTGATTTCTTGTATTGAGTTAAGACCTGGTCAAGGAGCTGTGATGGCTCGTAGTGCAGGTGCGTTTGCTCAATTGATTGCGAGAGAAGGTAAGTATGCAACGGTAAAGTTGCCTTCAGGAGAAATTAGGTTGATCTTAAGTGAGTGTATGGCAACTATTGGTGCTGTATCAAACAGTGATCATCAATTGTTGGTTTCTGGTAAGGCAGGTAGAAAGCGTTGGTTAGGAAGAAGGCCTAGAACTAGACCAGTTGTTATGAACCCAGTTGATCACCCAATGGGTGGTGGTGAAGGTAGAGCTTCAGGAGGTCATCCAAGATCTAGAAAAGGTATACCAGCCAAGGGTTATAGAACTCGTTCTAAAACCAAAGCGAGTAATAAGTTTATTGTAGAACGTAGAAAGAAATAATAAGATATGGCACGTTCATTAAAAAAAGGACCTTACGTTCACTATAAGTTAGAGAAAAAGGTAGCGCAAAATGTAGAGTCTGGAAAAAAGACTGTTATCAAAACGTGGTCAAGAGCTTCGATGATAACTCCAGATTTTGTAGGCCAGACTATAGGGGTGCATAACGGTAGACAGTTTGTACCAGTTTATGTGACAGAGAATATGGTGGGTCATAAATTAGGAGAATTTTCACCAACTCGTTCTTATAGAGGGCACGGAGGTTCTAAAAATAAAGGTAAAAAATAATTGAAGCTATGGGAGTTCGTAAAAAAGAAAGAGCAGAGCAAATTAAAGAAGCTAAGAAACAAGTAGCTTTCGCAAAGCTAAATAACTGCCCTACTTCGCCAAGAAAAATGCGTTTAGTAGCAGATTTAGTACGTGGTGAAGGTGTAGAAAAGGCGCTTCAAATATTAAAGTTTAACACAAAAGAAGCATCTATTCGTTTAGAAAAACTTTTGTTGTCTGCGATAGCAAACTGGCAAGCCAAGAATGAAGAGGCGAGTCTAGAAGATGCAGAACTTTATATTAAAGAAATTAGAGTTGACGGTGGTAGTATGTTGAAAAGATTAAGACCGGCACCTCAAGGAAGAGCACATAGAATAAGAAAAAGATCAAATCATGTAACTATGGTTTTAGGGTCTAAAAATAATACACAAAGCTAAGAAGTAGTATGGGACAAAAAACAAATCCAATCGGGAATAGACTTGGTATCATCAGAGGATGGGAATCTAACTGGTACGGAGGAGACAACTACGGCGATAAATTAGCTGAAGACGATAAGATTAGAAAATATATCCATGCTCGTCTTTCTAAAGCTAGTGTATCTAGAGTGATTATTGAGCGTACGCTTAAACTTGTAACCGTTACTATCACAACGGCCAGACCAGGTATCATTATTGGTAAAGGGGGGCAAGAGGTAGACAAGTTGAAAGAAGAGCTTAAGAAAATTACTGGAAAAGAAGTTCAGGTTAATATTTTTGAAATTAAAAGACCAGAACTAGATGCTCATTTAGTAGCGGCGAGTATTGCAAGACAAATAGAAAATAGAATTTCTTACCGTCGTGCAATTAAAATGGCTATTGCTGCTGCAATGCGTATGAATGCTGAAGGTATTAAGGTGCAGATTTCAGGTCGTTTAAACGGTGCTGAAATGGCACGTAGTGAAGCCTACAAAGAAGGTAGAATACCTTTATCAACCTTTAGAGCCGATATTGATTATGCTTTAGTTGAAGCCCACACTACTTATGGTAGATTAGGTGTAAAAGTATGGATCATGAAAGGCGAAGTATACGGAAAAAGAGAATTATCTCCGCTTGTAGGAATGTCTAAAAAGCAAGGAGGTAAATCTGGATCTGGACGAGGTGGTAACAAATCACGTCGTAGAAAGTAATTTTTTAAATTAAGAGAAATGTTACAGCCTAAAAGAACGAAATATAGAAAGCAACAAAAAGGTCGTATGAAAGGAAATGCCGGAAGAGGGCATAGACTTTCAAACGGTACTTTTGGAATCAAATCATTAGATTCTAGCTTCGTGACAGCACGTCAAATAGAAGCTGCGCGTATTGCAGCAACAAGATACTTGAAAAGAGAAGGGTCTATTTGGATTAAAATTTTCCCAGACAAGCCAATTACTAAAAAGCCATTAGAAGTACGTATGGGTAAAGGTAAGGGTAATGTAGAGTATTGGGCAGCTGTTGTGAAACCTGGAAGAATTTTATTTGAAATAGGAGGGGTTCCTCAGGAGTCAGCCAAAGAAGCCTTGCGTTTAGCGGCTCAAAAACTGCCTGTAAGAACTAAGTTTATTGTTGCAAGGGATTATCAAGAATAATTTTTGAGTTATGAAACAATCAGAAGTAAAAGAATTATCGGTGGCCGAATTGCAAGAGCAATTGGCTATACAAGAACAATCGTACAGAGACTTGAAAATGGCTCATGCGATCACGCCTTTAGATAACCCGGCGCAAATAAGAAACGTGAGAAGAAGTATTGCACGTATAGCAACAGAAATCACAAAAAGAGAATTACAATAATTCTGCTGAGTAATGGAAAAAAGAAATTTAAGAAAAGAACGTATAGGTGTTGTTACTAGTAACAAAATGCAGAAATCTATTGTGGTTTCTGAAGTGAAAAAAATGAAACACCCTATGTATGGAAAATTCGTTTTAAAAACGAAGAAATACGTAGCGCACGATGAAAAAAATGACTGCAACGAAGGAGATACGGTTAGGATTATGGAAACTAAGCCTATGAGTAAGTCTAAATGTTGGAGATTAGTAGAAATCATAGAAAGAGCTAAGTAATTATGGTACAACAAGAATCTAGATTAAAAGTAGCAGACAATACTGGAGCCAAAGAGGTTTTGACTATCCGTGTATTGGGAGGTACCAAGAAGCGTTATGCTTCTGTTGGAGACAAAATTGTGGTAAGTGTGAAAGAATCTACTCCTAACGGAAGCGTTAAAAAAGGAGCTGTTTCTACCGCAGTAGTGGTGCGTACCAAAAAAGAAGTTCGTAGAGCAGATGGTTCGTACATCCGCTTTGATGATAATGCTTGTGTGTTGTTAAATCCAACTGGTGAAATGCGAGGAACTCGTGTTTTTGGCCCAGTTGCGAGGGAACTACGCGATAAGCAATTTATGAAAATTGTATCATTAGCGCCAGAGGTGCTTTAATACAGAAAAAATGACAAAGCTTAAAATAAAATCAGGAGATACCGTACGCGTAATTGCTGGAGATCATAAAGGTCAAGAAGGTAAGGTGCAAAAGGTATTGGTTGACAAACAGAAGGCCATTGTGGAAGGAATCAATTTGGTTTCTAAACACCAGAAGCCTAGTGCTTCTAATCCACAAGGTGGGATTCAAAAGAAAGAAGCTCCTATTCATATTTCAAATTTATCTCTTATCGATAAAAATGGAGAAACTACACGTGTAGGTTTTAAAATGGAGGGAGAAAAGAAAGTGAGATTTTCTAAAAAATCTAATGAACTAATTTAGTTATGAGCTACGTACCAAGACTTAAACAAGAGTATAAAGACAAGGTCATTTCTGCTCTTACGGAAGAATTTAGTTACGAAAATAAAATGGAAGTGCCTAAACTTACTAAAATTGTAGTAAGTAGAGGTGTAGGTGCAGCTGTTGCTGATAAAAAATTAATTGATCACGCTGTTGATGAGTTAACCACTATAACAGGTCAAAAGGCCGTTGCAACCATTTCAAAGAAAGATGTTGCCTCTTTTAAATTACGTAAAGGTATGCCTATTGGCGCCAAAGTTACTTTAAGAGGTGAGCGTATGTATGAATTTTTAGATCGATTAATCACCGCTTCTTTACCAAGAGTGCGTGATTTTAACGGAATTAAGGCCACTGGTTTTGACGGGAGAGGTAATTATAACTTAGGAATTACTGAGCAAATTATTTTTCCTGAAATAAATATCGATACAGTGAACAAAATATCAGGTATGGATATTACATTTGTAACCACGGCAAAAACCGATAAAGAAGCGAAGTCTTTATTGACAGAACTAGGTTTACCATTTAAAAAGAAATAACATGGCTAAAGAATCAATGAAAGCCCGCGAGGTGAAGAGACAAAAATTGGTAGATAAATATGCTGAAAAGAGAAAGGCTTTGAAAGAAGCTGGTGATTATGAAGCATTACAAAAATTACCTAAAAATGCCTCTCCAGTTCGCTTACATAATAGATGTAAATTAACCGGAAGACCTAAAGGTTACATGAGACAATTTGGAATTTCTCGTGTGATGTTTAGAGAAATGGCCAACAAAGGTTTGATACCTGGCGTAAAGAAAGCTAGTTGGTAATATTGTTTAACTGATTGAAGGTTCTAAAAATAAGAAGAAAACCACAATCAAAATATTTGTAAGATGAATACAGATCCTATCGCAGATTATTTGACAAGAATTAGAAACGCAATGGCGGCAAATCACCGTGTAGTTGAAATTCCTGCTTCTAATCTAAAAAAACAAATAACAAAGATTTTATTCGATCAAGGATATATCTTAAGTTATAAGTTTGAAGATACTACCGCTCAAGGAAGTATCAAAATTGCGCTTAAATATGATAAGGATACTAAAGAGAGTGTAATTAAAAAATTACAACGAATTAGTAAACCCGGTCTGCGTAAATATGCAGGGGCTAATGAAATTCCAAGAATCCTTAACGGATTAGGAATTGCTATTGTTTCTACCTCAAAAGGGGTTATGACAGGTAAGCAAGCCCAAAGAGAGAAAGTAGGTGGTGAATTACTTTGCTACGTTTACTAATTTTTAAAAGACAAAAGTTATGTCAAGAATAGGAAACAGTCCAGTTTTGATACCAGAAGGAGTAACTGTAACCCTGGATGAGGGGTTAATTACTGTAAAAGGTAAGTTAGGAGAGTTAACTCAAGAATTCTCGGATATCGAAATTAAAATAGAAGATAACGAAGTTATTTTAGAGCGTTCTTCAGATAAAAAGAACTTTAAAAGTAAGCATGGTTTGTATAGAGCTTTAATCCAAAATATGGTTGAAGGGGTGTCAAACGGTTTTACTAAAGAATTAGAATTAGTGGGGGTAGGTTATCGTGCCTCTAACCAAGGGCAGGTTTTAGACTTAGCCCTGGGATTCTCTCATAATATTGTTTTAGAGTTGGCGCCAGAGGTTAAAGTTGAGGCAATTTCTGAAAAAGGAAAAAATCCAATCGTTAAACTAACTTCTCATGATAAGCAACTTGTAGGTCAAGTGGCTGCAAAAATTCGATCATTCCGTAAGCCAGAGCCTTACAAAGGAAAAGGAATTAAATTTGTAGGAGAACAATTAAGAAGAAAAGCAGGTAAATCAGCTTAAAAGATTGTAATTATGGCATTTTCAAAAGAAAAAAGAAGAGAAAAAATCAGAAGGAGAATACGTAAAAGTTTAGCTGGTAACGCTACTCGTCCTAGATTATCTGTTTATAGGAGTAATAAAGAAATCTATGCGCAGTTAATCAATGATGTAGACGGAGTAACCGTAGCGGCTGCTTCTTCTCGCGATAAAGAAATCACCGCAAAGGGAACCAAAATTGAGGTTGCTCAAGAGGTAGGAAAATTAATTGCAGAACGTGCAAAGAATGCTGGTGTAGAATTAGTAACCTTTGATCGAGGGGGCTATTTGTATCACGGTAGAGTTAAATCATTAGCAGACGGTGCTCGAGAAGGAGGACTAAAATTCTAAAATAATATGTATCAAGATTATAAAAACGTAGAACTTGTAAAACCAAGTGGTTTAGATTTAAAAGATCGCTTAGTAGGTGTACAACGTGTTACAAAAGTTACTAAAGGTGGTAGAGCTTTTGGATTCTCTGCAATCGTAGTTGTTGGAGATGAAAATGGTGTGGTAGGTCACGGTTTAGGTAAATCTAAAGAAGTTGCAGAAGCTATTGCAAAAGCTGTAGAGGATGCAAAGAAGAATTTAGTTAGAATTCCTTTATATAAAGGAACCGTTCCTCACGAGCAAAAAGGTAAATACAGCGGTGCGCGAGTACTAATTTTGCCTGCAGCTCCTGGTACAGGGGTTATCGCTGGTGGTGCCGTAAGAGCGGTGCTCGAGGCGGTAGGAGTGCATGATGTATTGTCTAAGTCGCAAGGTTCTTCAAACCCGCACAATGTTGTTAAAGCTACTTTCGATGCGTTATTGCAATTAAGAAGTGCAGAAACAATTGCCAAGCAAAGAGGAATCTCATTAGATAAAGTTTTTAACGGATAATACAGGAAGTCATGGCAAAAATTAAAGTTACCAAAGTACGTAGTGCTATTAACCGAACCAAGAACCAAAAATTAACATTGGAAGCTTTAGGGTTAAAAAAGATTGGACAAAGCGTTGAGCATAACGATACTCCTAACATTCTTGGAATGATAAATAAAGTAAAACACTTAGTTTCTGTAGAGGAAGCGAAATAATTGAACACGATGGAATTAAATAATTTAAAACCTGCAAAAGGTTCAGTTCGTAAGAATAACAAACGAGTAGGACGAGGTGAAGGTTCTGGTAAAGGAGGAACTGCAACTCGTGGGCACAAAGGGGCCAAATCTCGTTCTGGTTATTCTAAGAAAATCGGATTTGAAGGGGGTCAAATGCCACTTCAGAGAAGAGTACCAAAATTTGGATTTACTAATCGTAATCGTGTGGCTTATCAAGGTGTTAACTTAGATACGTTGCAACGATTGGTTGATGAAGGAAAGATTAAAGAAGAGGTTACGGTTGAAACTTTGGTAGAAAACCGTTTAGCTAATAAAAGAGATTTAATCAAAATATTAGGAAGAGGTGAGTTAAAAGCAAGTTTGAAAATTACTGCTCATAAATTCACTGCGACTGCAAAGGAAGCTATTGAAGCGGCTGGAGGAGAAGCAACAACCTTATAATAGAGAAACAATGAAATTTTTTGAAACTATAAAAAACATCTGGAAAATTGAAGAGCTCAAAAACCGAATATTGGTTACTCTTGGGCTTCTACTTGTTTATCGTTTTGGAGCACAAGTTGTTCTTCCAGGAATAGATGCTTCCCAACTAACAGATCTAGCAAACCAAACTGACGGTGGTTTGCTAGGTTTACTTAATGCCTTTACAGGTGGAGCATTTTCAAATGCATCTATCTTTGCATTAGGTATTATGCCTTATATATCAGCATCGATTGTAGTACAATTGATGGGAATAGCAGTGCCCTATTTGCAGAAACTGCAAAAAGAAGGCGAAAGTGGTCGTAAGAAGATTAATCAAATTACCCGTTGGCTCACTATTGCTATTACTTTAGTACAGGGGCCGGGGTACATATATAACCTTTATGCTACACTGCCAGATAGTGCATTTTTGTTAGGAGATTCTTTCACGTTTATAGTTTCATCGGTTATTATCTTAACAACCGGATGTATTTTCGCAATGTGGTTAGGGGAGCGAATTACCGATAAAGGTATTGGGAATGGTATCTCATTACTAATTATGGTGGGAATTATTGCTACACTACCACAATCTTTTTTACAAGAAATACAATCGCGTGTTGCCGAAAGTAATGGTGGTTTGATTATGATTTTGATCGAATTAGCTATTTGGTTTTCAATTATTTTTGCTTCGGTAATGTTGGTAATGGCCGTTCGTCAAATTCCGGTGCAATACGCAAGAAGAAATGCCACTGGTGGTTACGAGAAAAATATTTTTGGAGGTGCTAGACAGTTTATACCCCTAAAGTTAAACGCTTCTGGAGTAATGCCTATTATTTTTGCACAAGCCATTATGTTTATACCGGCGGCTGTTGCTGGACTTTCAGATTCAGAAACAGCGCAAGGTATAACCTCGGCTTTTCAAAATATCTTTGGCTTCTGGTATAACTTAGTTTTTGCTTTATTGATTATTGTATTCACATATTTTTATACCGCAATTACGGTGCCTACCAACAAAATGGCCGATGATCTAAAAAGAAGTGGCGGTTTTATCCCAGGGATTCGTCCCGGAACAGAAACCGCGGAGTATTTAGATCGTATCATGTCACAAATCACCCTACCGGGTTCTGTATTTTTGGCTTTGATCGCCATATTCCCTGCCATTGTAGTTAGCTTTGGTGTACAGCAAGGTTGGGCATTATTTTTTGGAGGTACCTCTTTATTGATTATGGTAGGGGTAGCTATTGATACTATCCAACAAGTAAACTCATATTTGTTGAATAGACATTATGATGGCTTAATGAAATCAGGTAAAAACAGAAAAGCAATAGCTTAATTATGGCAAAACAACCAGCAATAGAACAAGACGGAACAATTGTAGAGGCATTATCTAATGCGATGTTTCGTGTAGAGCTAGAAAATGGACACATTGTTACAGCACACATCTCAGGTAAAATGCGTATGCATTATATAAAATTATTACCAGGAGATAAGGTAAAATTAGAAATGAGTCCTTACGATTTAACTAAGGCTCGTATAACATATAGATACTAAAAATCTAAAATTATGGTTTTTGAAAAAAAAATAGTACTTTTGCGTGCTGAAAAATCAGAAGCCATATAAAAGGACAAAAACTAAGCAAGATGAAAGTAAGAGCATCCGTAAAGAAAAGAAGCGCCGACTGCAAAATTGTACGCAGAAAAGGTAGACTTTATGTAATTAACAAAAAGAATCCTAGATTTAAACAAAGACAAGGCTAATTATGGCAAGAATAGCAGGTGTTGATATACCAAAACAAAAGCGAGGAGTTATAGCGTTAACCTATATCTTCGGAATAGGCAAAAGTAGGGCTCAAAAGATCCTTAAAGATGCCCAAGTAGATGAGAGTACTAAAGTTACCGACTGGTCAGATGATGAGATAGGTAGAATTCGTCAAGAAGTAGGTAAATATACTATCGAAGGTGAACTTCGTTCTGAGGTTCAATTGAACATTAAGCGATTAATGGACATCGGTTGCTACCGCGGAATTAGACATAGAGTAGGCTTGCCATTAAGAGGACAGCGTACTAAGAATAATTCTAGAACCAGAAAAGGAAAGAGAAAAACAGTTGCTAATAAGAAAAAGGTAACTAAATAATAAGTAAACATGGCAAAAGCAAAATCTAAGTCAACCTCAAAAAAACGTAAAGTTGTAGTTGAGTCTTTTGGAGAGGCACATGTTACGGCTTCATTTAACAATATCATTGTTTCTTTGTGTAACAAAAACGGTGATGTTATTTCTTGGTCGTCTGCCGGAAAAATGGGCTTTAGAGGAAGTAAGAAAAACACTCCTTATGCAGCGCAAATGGCCGCCGAAGATGCTAGTAAAGTGGCTCATGAGGCTGGTTTGCGTAAGGTAAAGGTGTATGTTAAAGGTCCTGGAAATGGGAGAGAATCTGCAATACGTTCTATACATAATTCAGGGGTTGAAGTAACCGAAATAATCGATGTTACGCCTATACCGCACAACGGTTGTCGTCCTCCTAAAAGAAGAAGAGTTTAATAAAAGTATTAATTAAAAAAACAGTAAGGTTATCGAAGGATTAAACTTTAGACCTTAATTCATAACCTGTTTTTTATAAATCAAATTTAATGGCAAGATATACTGGTCCTAAAACGAAAATAGCACGTAAATTTGGAGAGGCTATTTTTGGAGATGATAAATCTTTTGAAAAAAGAAATTATCCTCCAGGTCAACACGGAAATAATAGACGCCGTGGAAAAAAATCTGAGTATGCAATCCAGTTAATGGAAAAGCAAAAAGCGAAGTATACCTATGGTATCCTAGAGCGTCAATTCAGAAATATGTTTAAGAAAGCAACAAGTGCACCGGGAATTACTGGTGAAGTTTTGTTGCAATACTGCGAGTCTAGATTAGATAACGTTGTTTACAGAATGGGAATCTCGCCTTCTAGAAGCGGTGCTAGACAATTAGTTTCACACAGACATATTACCGTAAATGGTAATATCGTAAACATTCCTTCTTACCAATTAAAAGCTGGAGATGTAGTAGGGGTAAGAGAAAAATCAAAATCATTAACGGCTATTGTGCAATCTCTAGATAATGCAAATGCTGTTTATGAGTGGATTTCTTGGAATGCAGAGCAAAAGCAAGGAACTTTTGTATCTGTTCCATCAAGAATCCAAATACCAGAAAACATCAACGAGCAATTAATCGTCGAGTTATATTCTAAATAATTAATAGACAGAACTCATAATATGGCAATACTAAATTTTCAAAAGCCCGATAAAGTTATCATGATAGACTCTACTGAGTTTGAGGGGAAATTCGAATTTCGACCGCTCGAACCAGGTTATGGTCTTACCGTGGGTAACGCTTTAAGAAGAGTGCTGTTATCTTCTCTCGAAGGTTTTGCAATTACTTCTGTGCGTATTGAGGGAGTAGATCACGAATTCTCTACCATTGCAGGAGTAGTTGAAGATGTAACAGAGATTATTTTAAACCTAAAGCAAGTTAGGTTTAAAAGACAAATCGAAGATATCGATAACGAAACAGTCACTATTTCTCTAAGTGGAAAAGAACAACTTAAGGCAGGTGACTTTCAAAAATTCATCTCAGGTTTTCAAGTGCTAAACCCAGATTTAGTCATTTGTAATATGGAGAAGAATGTAAGCCTGAATATTGAGCTTACCATTGATAAAGGAAGAGGTTATGTGCCCGCCGAAGAAAATAAAAAAAGTAATGCAGCTTTAGGTACTATCTTTACGGATTCTATTTATACACCTATAAAAAATGTAAAATATAGTATTGAAAACTATCGTGTTGAACAAAAAACAGATTATGAAAAACTGGTTTTTGAAATCGTAACCGACGGTTCAATACACCCTAAGGATGCGCTTACCGAAGCGGCTAAAATCTTAATTCATCACTTTATGTTGTTCTCTGATGAGAGAATTACGCTCGAGGCGGATGAGATTGCACAAACTGAAACTTATGATGAAGAATCATTGCATATGCGCCAATTGCTTAAAACCAAATTGGTTGATTTAGATCTATCAGTGCGTGCCCTAAACTGTTTAAAAGCGGCAGAGGTTGATACCTTAGGAGATTTGGTAACCTATAATAAAAACGATCTAATGAAGTTCCGTAACTTTGGTAAAAAGTCTTTAACAGAGTTAGAAGAATTGGTAAGTGTGAAAGGACTTACTTTTGGGATGGATCTTTCAAAATATAAATTAGATAAAGACTAAAATAGAAAGTATAGTTCAGCTATATTTCTAATTTCATAGAACTATGAGACACGGAAAGAAAATTAATCATTTAGGAAGAAAGACTGCTCACCGTAAAGCAATGCTTGCCAATATGGCTAGCTCTTTAATCGAGCATAAAAGAATAAATACCACAACAGCAAAGGCCAAAGCCCTTAAACAGTTTATCGAGCCTTTGGTGACTAAATCTAAAGAAGATACAACTCACAACAGAAGAATTGTTTTTTCTAAATTGCGTGATAAATATGCAGTTTCTGAGTTATTTAGAGAGGTAGCACCAAAAGTTGGCGATAGACCAGGAGGTTATACAAGAATCATTAAACTAGGTAACCGTCTTGGTGATAATGCTGATATGGCTATGATAGAGCTTGTAGATTTTAATGAGCTTTACAACGCTAACGGGTCAACTAAAAAGAAATCAACTCGTCGTAGTAGACGTGGAGGTAAAAATACATCAGGGTCTGAAACAGCGAGTAAACAAGAAGAATCTTCAACCAATGAAGAGGAATAAGAACATGATGTATTACAAGCTATAATATTAAAAGGATAAACTGTCTTAAGTTTATCCTTTTTTTTTAACCTTTTTTTACTTAAACACAACACAATGATATATCAGAAAAGAAAAAAAGCACTTCTGCTTTTAGAAGATGGCACTAAATTTTGGGGTAAGGCTATTGGAAATTTAAGTGGCACATCTTTCGGTGAGGTCTGTTTTAATACTGGTATGACCGGTTATCAAGAGATTTTTACCGACCCTAGTTATTTTGGGCAAATCATGGTAACTACCAATGCGCACATCGGTAATTACGGGACTTCTGCCGAAGAGGTTGAGTCAGATAGTATTAAAATAGCTGGTTTGGTATGTAAAAACTTTAGTTACAATTATTCTAGACCCAAGGCAGATTTTCCTCTCGAAGAGTTTATGCAAAAACACGAACTTCTTGGAATATCCGATGTTGATACACGCGCTCTGGTAAGTTACATTCGCGATAATGGGGCAATGAATGCCGTTATCACTACAGAAATCGATAATATTGAGGAGGTTAAAGAAAAGTTGGCTGCCCAACCTAGTATGAAAGGCTTGGAATTGGCGTCAAAAGTTTCAACCAAAAAAGCCTATACCATAGGAAATTCTGATGCAACTTTTAAGGTAGCAGCTTTAGATTTAGGGGTCAAGAAGAATATTTTAAGAAATTTAAGTGCAAGAAACTGTTTTATAAAAGTCTTCCCTTACAATACAAGTTTTGAAGAACTAAACGAGTTTAATCCAGACGGGTTCTTTTTATCTAATGGTCCTGGGGATCCAGAACCTTTGGTATCGGTAATTGAAACGGCAAAAAAAATTATTGCGAGTAATAAGCCAACATTTGGAATTTGCTTAGGTCATCAAATTATCGCATTAGCACATGGAGTGAATACCTTTAAGATGCATAATGGTCATCGCGGAATAAACCATCCTGTTCTTAATTTGAGCACGAAATGTGGTGAAATCACCTCGCAAAATCATGGTTTTGCAGTGAGTCGCGAGGCGCTTGAAAAAAACGAAAGTTTAGAGATCACCCATGTACATTTAAATGATAATACGGTTGCAGGACTAAAAGTAAAAGATAAAAACTGTTTTAGTGTTCAATATCATCCAGAAGCAAGTCCCGGACCAAATGATTCTTTGTATTTATTTGATCAATTTTTAGAAAACATAAAAAAAGTAAAAAGCTAAGCTTTTGTTATCTTTACATCACTATTATTAAAAACTAGAAAAATGAGTATCATAATTGATATAAAAGCGCGCCAAATTTTTGATTCAAGAGGAAACCCTACTGTAGAAGTAGATGTTTTTACAGAAAGTGGTTTTATGGGCCGTGCAGCCGTACCTTCAGGAGCTTCTACAGGAGAACACGAGGCCGTAGAATTGCGTGATAATGAAAGAGCCTATATGGGTAAAGGCGTATTAACCGCCGTAAATAATGTAAACACTATTATTGCAGATGCCTTAATGGGGTTTTCTGTATTTGAACAGGAAGCAATAGATCAATTCTTAATCGACTTAGACGGGACCCCAAACAAAGCCAAACTTGGGGCTAACGCCATACTGGGTGTTTCATTGGCAGTAGCCCACGCCGCAGCCAATGAAATGGGTATGCCTTTATATCGTTATGTAGGAGGTGTGAGTGCTAAAACTTTGCCCGTTCCTATGATGAATATTATTAATGGAGGATCACATTCAGATGCTCCTATTGCCTTTCAAGAATTTATGATTATGCCGGTGAAAGCACAAAATTTTACCGAAGCACTTCAAATGGGGTCAGAAATATTTCACCACCTAAAAAAGGTCTTACATAAAAGAAATTTAAGTACAGCTGTAGGAGACGAAGGAGGTTTTGCTCCTAAGCTAAAAGGTACAGAAGATGCGCTGGAATGCGTGAAACAAGCTGTTGAACTGGCAGGTTATAGTTTTGGAAAAGATATTATGCTTGCTCTAGATTGCGCTGCCGCGGAATTTTATGAAGACGGTGTTTATAACTATAAAAAATTTGAGGGTGAACAGGGGCAAGTAAGAACTTCTCACGAGCAAGCAGCTTATTTGGCAGAATTGTGCCGTAATTATCCGATTATTTCTATAGAAGACGGTATGGATGAGAATGATTGGGAAGGCTGGAAAAAACTAACTCAGTTGGTTGGGGATAAAATTCAACTAGTAGGAGATGATTTATTTGTGACCAACGTTAAACGATTAAGTAGAGGTATATCCGAAGGGATAGCAAACTCTATTTTAATTAAAGTAAATCAAATCGGTACTTTAAGTGAGACCATTGCGGCCGTTAATATGGCTCATCAAGCAGGGTATACAGCAGTCATGTCGCATAGGTCTGGCGAAACCGAAGACGCTACTATTGCAGATTTGGCCGTGGCTCTAAATACGGGGCAAATTAAAACAGGTTCGGCATCTAGAAGCGACAGAATGGCAAAATACAATCAATTGTTACGCATAGAAGAGCAACTAGGCGAGACAGCTGTTTATTTACAAGAAAGAGCCTTTAAAATAAAAATATAAGATACTAGATTAATAAATTTTGAATTTATGAATGCAACCTAGCTTAAATTTTTGTTAGGTTGCTTTTTTTTAAGAATATATTAACCAAACCTTCACGAAAAAGCGCTAATTTTAGAAGGCTATACACAAAAAATTACTAGTATTTTTTGTAAATTAGCGGCAGAAAAATTAAAAATAATATAGTTACAATATGTCAAAAAAAGCTACGATAGAATTTGATGGAAAAAAATATGAATTTCCAATAGTAGTAGGAACCGAGAATGAGGTTGCTATTCAAATCAAATCCTTAAGAGGAGATACTGGTGGGTTAATAACTTTAGATCCGGGATATAAAAATACAGGATCATGTGAAAGTGCAATCACTTTCCTGAATGGAGAAGAAGGGATTTTGCGTTATAGAGGGTATGCCATCGAAGAATTAGCCGATAATGCTAGTTTCCTTGAAGTAGCGTATTTATTAATTTTTGGAGAACTTCCAACTCAACAGCAATTAGATAAATTATACGCAGACATTAAACGCGAGTCTAATGTAGATGAAGAAATGAAGAAAATCTTAGATGGTTTTCCTAAATCAGCGCATCCTATGGGAGTTCTTTCTTCATTAACCAGTGCGTTGATTGCATTTAATCCAAGTGCCGTTAACGTTGACTCCGAAGAAGATATGTACAACGCCATCATCAAACTTTTGGCTAAATTCCCTGTTTTAGTAGCTTGGACTTTACGTAAAAGACAAGGGCAGCCGCTTGATTATGGCGATAGTAGCTTAGGTTATGTAGAGAATATTTTAAAAATGATGTTCAAAAAACCTAGCGAAAATTATGAGGTTGATCCAGTTGTCGCCTCTGCTTTAAATAAGCTTTTGATTTTACATGCAGACCACGAACAGAATTGCTCAACATCAACCGTACGTATTGTAGGTTCTTCTCATGCAGGTTTATTTGCATCTATCTCTGCAGGAATATCTGCTTTGTGGGGTCCTCTTCACGGGGGGGCTAATCAAGCGGTTATCGAAATGCTTGAGGGTATAAAACAAGATGGTGGAGATACTAAGAAATACATGAAAAAAGCTAAGGATAAAAACGATCCTTTCAGATTAATGGGCTTTGGACACCGCGTTTACAAAAATTTTGATCCTCGGGCAAAAATCATAAAAAAATCTGCAGACGAAGTTCTTGGAAAATTAGGGGTGCAAGATCCCGTATTGGATATTGCAAAAGGTTTAGAAAAAGAAGCCTTAGAAGATAGCTATTTTGTAGATAGAAAGCTATATCCAAATGTCGACTTTTATTCAGGTATTATCTATCGTGCATTAGGAATTCCTACAGAAATGTTTACGGTGATGTTTGCTTTGGGTAGACTACCAGGTTGGATTGCACAATGGAGAGAAATGCGCTTAAAGAAAGAGCCTATTGGTAGACCTAGACAGGTATACACCGGTGAAAATTTAAGAAGTTTTAAACCTATGAGTAACCGATAGATTTAAAATATAAATCAATAAAAAAGCTTCATAATTTAATGGAGCTTTTTTTTAATTTAAAGATAAATATAATGTTGAATTTGAATATAAAAAATGAAACTTCGCGTTTGCGATCGGTTATTCTAGGAACGGCCGAAAGCATTGGCCCAACACCAACTATAGAAGAGGCATATGACCCAAAGTCTGCGGAGTATATCAAAGCAGGAACATATCCTCTAGAAGAAGATATGCGCAAGGAAATGGCAGCGGTCGATGCGGTTTTAAAGAAGTATGATGTTCAGGTTTTTAGACCAAAATTGATTTCAGATTACAATCAAATCTTTTCGCGCGATATTGGTTTTGTGATTGATGATACCTTTGTTAAAGCCAATATATTGCCAGATAGGGAACGTGAATTAGACGCTATTCAATACATTATAGATCAAATTGATCCTAGTAAGGTCATCCGTTTACCGGAAGATTGTCATATAGAAGGGGGAGATGTTATGCCTGTAAAAGATTATATTTTTATAGGTACCTACAGAGAAGCAGATTACCCTAATTACATAACGGCTAGAACCAACATGAAGGCTGTGCAAAAAATGCAGGAAATTTTTCCTAATCGAAAAGTTAAATCATTTAATTTGAGAAAGTCGAGTACAGATCCGCGTTTAAATGCATTGCATTTAGATTGCTGTTTTCAACCAGTCGGAAAAGACAAAGCTATAATTCATGAAAATGGTTTTTTAAATAGAGATGAATTTGAATGGTTGGTGAATTTTTACGGTAAAGAAAACTTATTCTTTATTGATAGTGATGAAATGTATTCAATGAACAGTAATATCTTCTCAATCGCGGAAGACGTAGTGATTTCAGAGAAAAACTTTACTCGCTTAAATAAATGGTTACGCGCAAATAACATAACTGTAGAAGAGGTTCCTTATGCAGAAATTTCTAAACAAGAGGGGCTTTTACGTTGCTCTACCTTACCCCTTATTAGAGACTAATATTTAGGCTGAAATTTTTTAAGAAAATTATTATGAAACAAATAACAGATAGTATTTTAATGATAAGGCCAGTTGCTTTTCGGATGAATGAAGAGACGGCAGTTAATAATTATTTTCAAAAAGGAACCGCAGCGGCGAATGATGAAATTACGCAAAAAGCTCAATTTGAATTTGATACTTTTGTAAGTAAGTTAAGAAAAGTAGGTGTTAATGTTATTGTGGTTGATGATATTTTAGAAAACGATACGCCAGATTCTATTTTTCCAAATAACTGGATCTCTTTTCATCAAAACGGTGATGTAGCATTATACCCGATGTTTGCAGAAAACAGAAGAAGGGAGAGGCGTGAAGATATTTTAGATATTCTAGAAGATGAAGGCTTTGTAATCAATAATATTTTTGATTATACAAAAGCAGAACAAGATGAAATTTTCTTAGAAGGTACAGGAAACTTAATTTTAGATCGGGTAAACGCTAAAGCTTATTGCGCTTTGTCGCCTCGAGCAAATGAAGAATTGTTAATTGAATTTTGTGAAGATTTTGAGTTGTTCCCTGTTATCTTTCATGCCTATCAAAGTGTAGAAAACGAAAGAAAGCTAATTTATCACACAAATGTTATGATGTGTTTGGCTGATGATTTTGCGGTTATTTGTTTAGATACAATTGATGATAAAAAAGAAAGGAAACTTGTAATTTCAAGTCTTAAAGAAGATAATAAAGAAATTATAGCTATAAGTGAAACTCAAATGCACGCCTTTGCAGGAAATATGTTGCAAGTTGAAGGTACTTTTGGTAAAAGATACTTGGTTATGAGTACAACGGCTTACAACGCTTTAACTAAAGAACAAGTAGATAAAATAACTGCTCATTGCGAAATATTACATAGTGATATTGCTACCATTGAAACCTTAGGTGGTGGCAGTGCACGTTGTATGATGGCTGAAGTTTTTTTACCGAAAAAAGACAATTAAGCTTGCGCAATTTTTTTTAGCATGCCCGCAAAAATAAAATAATGAAAAGGCAACATACTATACCAGTATAACCTACCGAGTAAACCCCTGGGTCTAAAGGTAGCAGTCTGGTGAACTATGTTGTCTTTATCTATTTTAAACTCTAACCAAGCTTCGCCTGGTATTTTCATTTCAGCAAAGAGTAAAAGACGCTTTTCTTTATAATCAGCAAATAAAACTCTCCAGAAATCTAATGAATCGCCAGTATTTATGGTGTGATAATTTGTTCTTCCTCGGCGAAGACCAACACCTCCTACTAGCTTATCAATAAATCCTCTAATTTTCCACAGATGGTTAGCATAATACCAGCCATTTTTACCACCAATTTCCCAAATTTTATCCAGCGACTTTTCAGGCGAATCAGCTTTTAAACTTTGATAGTCCACTAAACAACCATGTGTGGGCACCTGAATAAATTGATTAAGATCAACTTTTGTAAAACGACTACTTACTTTAGAGTCTTTCCAGCTTGATATAACTTGATTTTGTTCAATTTTATCGAATGCAGCGCGAATGGCCTCCTCATAAGTAAGTGGCCTTATATCTAGTAATTTTGTTAAATGGTTGTCTTTTGAAATCACCTCTACTTTCATACTATCAACAAGATTTACTGCCAAATTATAAGAAGTGGAAGTGACAAAATATAACCAATATGATGATAATCTAGGCGACATAAAAGGAACGTCTAAAATATGGAGTTTTAAGCCTCGAATTTTGCAATAGGTTAGCATCATGTCCCTATAGGTTAAAACGTCTGGTCCGGCTATATCAAAAGCATCATTGTAGGTTTCTTCACGGCCTAACGACTTTTCAAGAAACTGTAAAACATTGCGAATAGCAATGGGTTGCGTTTTTGTTTTTACCCATTTAGGAGTGATCATAACGGGTAATTTTTCACATAAATCTCTTATTATCTCAAATGAGGCACTACCAGAACCCACTATAATTCCTGCTTGAAGACAAGTAAGTGCAAAATTACCTTCTTTTAATATGTCAGCTACTTGTTTTCTTGAGCTAAGATGTTTTGAGGTTTGATTTTCGTTGGTCATACCCGTTAAATAGATTACCTGTTTAACATTTAAGGGCGCTAAAAGTTTATTAAAATTGTTAGCAGCCTTAGCTTCTAACTCATCAAAATCTTTGGTAGAACCACTCATAGAGTGTATTAAATAATAGGCTGCATCAATATCATCTGGTAAAATATTGTTGTCTTGTTCTTCTAAAAAATCTATTTCAACAATTTTTACTTTTCGTTTAACACTAGGGCTTACAGAAAATCGGTCGGCACTGCGTACAGCGCAAATAACCTCATGACCTTTTGCAAGTAAAATAGGAAGAAGGCGCATTCCTATATAGCCGTTTGCGCCTGTTAAGAAGATTTTCATTTTAGTTTTTCTTATGTTATGCAATTATTTCTGTAAATTTATCCGTAAAAAGTAATTGCTTTCCATTATGCAAAATACCTTAAAATATGTACTTCTATTATTTGGCGTAATCATTATCTCGCTAGCAAGCCATAAAATATTATTTGATTTTCAGCCGATTAAAAGTGACCAACCTTTTACAGAGCAGCCTTTACCTCAAAATATAGCAATGCTGTTTACAGGATTACTATTACTATTAGCTGGATTCTCCTTTAGAAAACGCAAATAATTTTAGGAGCAAGCTAAAACCTTTTGTTGCATTACTTTTTTTATAAATTTATGGGTTTTATCACGATCTGCTCTTATCTTTAAAAAATAATGATCCATGTAAATGCTGTATTCTTGTGATTTTCCTTTGTATAATACCAGTTTATAATAAGGTATTACCAATGCATAAGACTCTAACAAAGACCTAAATCCAACTAAAATACCTTTTGGCCTTAACTCGATATTACAGCAGTTTTGGTTATTGTCTAAAATCAATAAGTTATGAATAGCTAAACAAGCTGAGTTTATATTAATTTTACCAGATCCTATGCCATTTAATTTAAAACGTTCGCTTAAAGTAAACGGCTCCCCTACCAACATATTAATTTTGCGCTTTAACTCTGGTTTATCATAAGAAACATTAACCAACATTTTTTATTTTAAAGATAACTAAAACAAACCTTTTAATTTTATCTTTGCACAAAATTTAACCTATGTTCAAAACTGACTTTTTATCGAGTAAAATAAGTGCAGCCCTAAAAGAACTGTACCAAGTAGATGTGCAAGATTTTGAATTTCAAGCAACACGTAAGGAATTCCCTGGAGATCTAACCTTAGTGGTATTTTCTTTGTTGCGCCACATTAAAACCAACCCAGTAAAATTAGGGGAGGACATAGGTGCATTCTTAAAAAAGAATGTAGATGAGGTTGATGATTTCAATGTAGTAAAAGGATTTTTAAACCTTGAATTTTCTGATTCTTATTTTTTAAATCAGGTTAAGGCTATTTATTCAAAAGAAGAATATGGCCTAGTTGCAGCAGATGAATCTTCTCCCAAAATTATGGTAGAGTATTCTTCACCCAATACCAACAAACCTTTGCACTTAGGGCATATAAGAAATAACCTTTTAGGTTTTTCTGTAGCCGAAATTTTAAAAGCAGCAGGTAACCAAGTTTTTAAGACGCAAATTATAAATGATCGTGGTATTCATATTTGTAAGAGCATGTTGGCTTGGCAAAAGTTTGGAGAAGGAGAAACTCCTAGCAATTCTAACTTAAAAGGAGATAAATTAGTTGGAGCATACTACGTAAAATTTGACCAAGAGTATAAAGCTCAAGTAAACGAACTTAAGGCCAAAGGCTTAGGTGAAAAAGAAGCTAAAGAGCAAGCCCCTCTATTAAAAGAAGCAAAAAAAATGCTTCAAGCCTGGGAAGCTGGTGATAAGGAGGTGTTGGCTTTATGGGAAAAAATGAACCAATGGGTATACGATGGTTTTGAACAAACGTATAAGCGATTAGGAGTTAACTTTGATAAAAACTACTATGAAAGCGATACTTATTTATTAGGGAAAGAAGTGGTTAAAGAGGGTCTTGAAAAAGGTGTTTTTTATAAGAAAGAAGATGGTAGCGTATGGATAGATCTTACCGATGAAGGTCTTGATGAAAAAATTGTTCTTCGTTCAGACGGCACCGCCGTTTACATGACGCAAGACATTGGTACGGCTATACAACGTGTAAATGATTTTTCTATAAATGGTATGGTTTACACCGTTGGGAATGAGCAAGATTATCATTTTAAGGTACTTTTTTTAATTCTTAAAAAGTTAGGTTTTGCCTGGGCAGACCATCTATACCACCTAAGCTATGGCATGGTCGACCTGCCAAGTGGAAAAATGAAAAGTAGAGAGGGTACAGTTGTAGATGCAGATGACTTAATGGATGAAATGACGCAAACGGCTAAAAGGATTTCAGATGATTTAGGCAAGTTAGAAGGATTTTCACTCCAAGAAAAAGAAGAGCTTTACGAAACTATTGGCTTAGGAGCATTAAAATATTATATCTTAAAAGTAGATCCGCGAAAGCGTATCCTATTTAACCCAGAAGAATCTGTGGATTTTCAAGGAAATACCGGTCCTTTTGTACAATATACCTACGCCCGTATTCAATCGATTTTAAGAAAAGGAGAAAAATTACTTTCGCAAACTGTTGAGAATTATACTTTTGAAGAAAAAGAAAAAGCAGTAATCAAACATTTGCTTGCATGGCCAGAAACAATTCAACTGGCAGCAAAACAATATAGCCCCGCAATAATAGCCAATTATACTTACGACTTAGTACGTGATTTTAATTCTTTTTATCAAAACGTTTCTATTTTAGCAGCAGAGCAAGAAGATCAGCAAATTTTGCGGGTGCAATTAGCAAAGCTCACTGGAGAGGTGATTAAAAATGCTTTTAAGTTGTTAGGAATAAAAGTTCCTAGTCAAATGTAGTTTGTACCATTTTAATGAATTTTTATTCTAAAAATTAAATTAGGTGTAATTCTTAAAGCCTCCTGTTGAATAAAAAATATTTCGCTGTTTTCTTGTAAATAATAGGCATTAATGATATTGGAAGAGTTGAACAAGTTCCAGACAGATAGGCCAATATAAGCATTTACCTTTTTGTCTAGTTTAAATTCTTGACCTGCAGAGAAGTCTGTTCTAAAATAGCTTGGGAGTTGTGCGCTATTTGATGGAGAATATAAAAACAAGTTATTGGTTAAATTTTCTTGGCTTATTGGGGTGTAAGCTTTCCCAGAACGCCACTTGAGACCTAGAGAAACTTGAAGTCCATTTTGTTCATAACTGGTGTTAAAACTTAATGAATTGGCAATTGCCGTATTACTTGGAAAACTATTTTGGCTAATCTCGTTAAAACGATAGTCATTATTAGTGAGCGAATAGCCAGCCCAAAAATTAAACCTTTTAAACTCTTTACGGATTAAAAAATCTATACCTCTAATATAATAATCGCCAGAAAAGGGTGCATACTGGTATTGATCTTGAAAGCCCTGACTAGAAGCTGTAATGTTGTTTACCTTTTTGGCGTACCCTTCAATACTCGCTAACCAATTGTTTTTAGTATAATGTAAACCTAAAGAAAGTTGCATACTTTGCATTAATGGTATATCTTGATTATTAGCTCCTTGCCATTTGTTGTTTTGAATACCTAAGAAATCTTTTTGGGCACCGTTAATTTGTGTATGGTATTGACTCTTTACTTCTCCCAAGAATTCAAAGGCCAAATTCTCAACTACTTTTTGGTTTAAACTAAAGCGCGGCTCAAATTGAAACTGGTCTAGTTGTGAAAAATAATTGAGACGCGAACCCAAATGCAAACTGGTTTTATTGTCTATACTCTTAAACGAATAGGTACCGTAGATGGCTTGAGTCGAGGTGTATCGTGTGGAGAAAAAACCGTCAAGCGGATTGCTTTGGCGGGTAAAATTCTCAATTTGCGCGTAAATATGTTCAAAGCCTATTTGTAAATCAGATAAATGGTTAATATTTAAAGTGTTTTCAATTTTAAAACCATGTTCCCTTACCTTATTTTTTTGACGGCTGATTCTATTTTTTTTTCGCTCTTCATTGCTAGCTTCTAAATTATACAGTGAATAATAGTATTGTAGCTTAGTTTTTATACCTTCATTCCATTGCCGGGTATAATTCAATCCAATTCCTAAATTATTTTGGGATAAACCGCTGGTTTTTGGATCAATTTGATTGCCCTGTAAGAAATCCTCACGATAGTTTAAGTTGTTAGATAAATAAATGAAGCTTAGCTTAAATTTGTTTCTTTTATTTGGTTGGTATAGGTAACGAAGGGTGGTGTCATAAAAATGAAACTCGTCATTCTGTTTAATGCTTTCTTGTTCAAGCGGGTCTAAGATAGAATTTTGAAAGGCCTGCTCGTAGTATTGATTGTAAGTGGGTGTTCTAAAGTAATTGTTTATAGAGCTCCTAGCCGCCAGTCTTAAACTTGAACGCTTACCTAGTGGAGTGTCAATCAAACCAAAACCGTAAAGATAGTTTATTCCTGCTTCAGCATTGAATTTTCGATTTATTTCATCGCTTGTTTGTAATGATATTACTCCAGATACGCTGTTGCCGTATGAAGCGTCTGTACCATTCTTAACCAATGCTACCTCATCTACAAAATAGGGGTTTATGGCAGATATAAGGCCAAAAAAATGACCGTATTGGTACATACGAATTCCGTCCCAAAGTATCAAATTCTGGTCGGGTGTTCCCCCTCGAATATTTAAATCGCTAACTTTTTCGTTAATGCTTTCTATTCCTGGTAGCACCTGAAGTGCTTGTAAGGCATCGGGTTCAATAAGACCAGGGAACGTAGGAAGCTGGTTTAGGTCAATATCAAATACACCTTGATCTTTTTTGGTAATACTTTTATTAAGGTAATTTTGAATAATAACTTCTTCCAAATCTAAAACTTTATCCGCTTCAAGCGGATTTTTAAGACGTATCGCTATAAAATCCTGACTTAAAAACTCAAACTCGAGGTTGCTGTTGCGTTCAATCTCAGTAATTATTTGCCTTGGCGTTAAATTTGAATTAATTGTAAAGGGAGGTAGTTGCTCTAACTCATTTTCAAGGTAGGAAAACTTAAACGATGTCTGTTGCTCAAATCGTTTAATAATATCTAAAATACTAAGGCTTTCCTTGGTTTTTACCTGTGCTAAAAGTAGGATAGGAAAAAGCAAAAAAGTAAAAAACAGCTGAACTTTAATTTTTTTGTTCACTTAAGTTTACGGATTTTCCATCAATATGATACGTAAGCCCAAACGGAATGCAGACAGATTTTAAGGCCATATCAAGATTGCTATGGGTGAAACTCCCGGTAAAATAACTATTTTTTTCTAAATCTATGTTTTTGCGAACCACTTTAACGTCATATTGGCGTTCAATTTCTTGTATTACCAGTATTAATGGTACTCTTTTAAATTTACTCTGCCCGTTTAGCCAACTGGGTTCTAAATCTTCTATTTGACCAATTTTGTATTTTGCGTTATAAAAATTAACCATTTTGCCCGCAGGTAATTCTATCGTATCTTGTGCTTGAATAACGCGCACCAAACCCTCAAAACAGGAAACACCAAAATAGTTTTGTCGCTGCTTTACGTTAAAAGCGGTTCCTAAAACCTCTATCTTCCCCAACGGAGTATGTACACTAAATTTTTTCCCTTTTTCAACCTCAAAATAAGCTTCTCCTATTAGATCTAGTTGGCGTTCATTTTCCCACTTATTATTATGGTATTGTATTTGACTTCCAGCATTGAGTTGTGCCAAAGAGCCATCTGGCAATTCTATGCTTTTTTGTTGAGAATTTACAGTATTAATTAAAATAATGTTTTGCTGGTTGTACCAAAATGCGGCCAAAGCAATTATAACAATAGCCGCAGCGCTACTAGCCCAAGTGAGTATTCGTTTTTTCCTTTTTTGTTTTTTAGCTCTTTTCAAAAGGTTTGCATTATTATTTTTTACAAGAGCGGGAGCTTTAAAATAACCAGCATAATCGAGCAGTTTTTTATACTCTTGGTAATCGGGGTGTAACTCCAATTCATTTAATTGTGATTGGGTTAGTGCTTTACCCATTAACCATTTATGTAAAATATCTTCTTTTTTCATCTCATTGTACTTACCTCTATAACAATCTAATAAGCTATTTTCCTACCTTAAAGTTCTGTTAATTCTAATTTTAATTTTTTTAATGCACTATAAAGGTGCTTTTCAACGGTTTTTGTCGATATGTCTAGCAAAGCCGACACTTCTTTATGAGGTTTTCCTTCAATTTTACAAAGGCTAAATACCAGTCGTTGTTTCTCGGTTAATGAGCTAAGCGCGCGCTCATATTTCTCTAGGTATTGTTTTTCTTCTAGTAAAAATTCAGGGCTTTGTTTATTAGTATTTTCTTTAATGTTTTTATTGTATTTAAGTTTTACCTTTTTATGTTTAACCTCGTTAAGCATTAAGTTATTAGCAACGGTAAAAAGAAACGACTTGGCTTTACTGTAAGTAACATCTTCGCATTTATGCCATAGCTTTACGAAGGCTTCGTGCATTTTATCTTCGTGATTGTAGCCATTACCAAATTTGTAGTATAAAAAATCATGAAGATCTTTTGCATAATCATTGTATATTCTTTCAAAAACAGAATCTACACAAATATTCTCGAATATTTTTTTAGGCATAAGCTTTAATTCTAGCTAAAAATAATAAAAAATCTGTTATCCAGAAGGAGTCTTGTTTTTCTAGAGTTGTGTGATTACTAGCTTTACGGATTAAAAATCGGTTCTAAACAAAATTAAAGTATATTTATGAGAAGTTTTTAATCTTAACAATCTAATTCATAACTTTGCAACTCTTAAAAACAACCGAAAATTATGTTTGATAATTTAAGTGATAAGTTAGATAAAGCCTTTCATATTCTTAAGGGGCACGGTCAAATTACCGAAGTGAATGTTGCCGAAACCTTGAAAGAAGTGCGCCGGGCATTGGTAGACGCCGATGTGAATTATAAAATTGCTAAAGATTTTACAAAGACTGTAAAAGATAAAGCGATAGGCCAAGATGTACTCAGCAGTTTAAAACCTGGGGAGTTGATGGTGAAGTTGGTGAAAGACGAGCTTACTTCGCTTATGGGGGGCGACGCAAAGGGTATCAATTTATCAGGAAATCCAAGCGTAATATTAATGTCGGGGTTACAAGGAAGTGGTAAAACAACCTTTTCAGGTAAGTTAGCCAACTTTCTAAAGAACAAAAAAACCAAAAAACCTTTATTGGTAGCTTGTGATGTATACCGACCAGCGGCAATCGATCAGCTGCATGTGGTAGGTGAGCAGATAGGAGTTGAAGTTTACTCCAATAGAGAGACCAAAGATCCTGTAAAAATTTCACAAGACGCTATTGCGCACGCAAAAGAGAACGGGTTTAATGTGGTGATTATAGATACTGCCGGTCGATTGGCAGTTGATGAAGCCATGATGACCGAGATATCAAATATTCATAAGGCTATTCAACCACAAGAAACCTTGTTTGTAGTAGATTCTATGACTGGTCAAGATGCGGTAAATACGGCAAAAGCTTTTAATGATATACTAAATTTTGATGGTGTTATTTTAACCAAGCTAGACGGTGATACTCGTGGTGGTGCAGCGATTTCGATTAAATCTGTTGTAGACAAACCCATAAAATTTATAGGTACGGGTGAGAAAATGGAAGCTATTGATGTTTTCTACCCTGAACGTATGGCCGATAGAATATTGGGGATGGGTGATGTGGTATCATTGGTTGAGAGAGCCCAAGAGCAATATGACGAAGAAGAAGCTAGAAAACTTCAAAAGAAAATTGCGAAAAATCAATTTGGTTTTGATGATTTCTTGAATCAAATCCAGCAGGTTAAGAAAATGGGTAACATGAAAGACCTTATCGGGATGATACCTGGCGCTGGAAAAATGATGAAAGATATAGACATTGATGATGATGCTTTTAAACATATTGAGGCCATTATACATTCTATGACTCCAGAAGAAAGAGCAAAACCAAGTATTATTAATGCTAGTCGAAAAAAACGAATAGGAAAAGGTTCTGGTACTTCCGTAACGCAAGTAAATCAGCTACTAAAGCAATTTAATCAGATGAGTAAAATGATGAAGATGATGCAAGGTGGAGGCGGCAAAAAGATGATGCAAATGATGAAAGGATTAAGATAAAACAAGAAAAGCTGAGTTGGAAACAACTTGGCTTTTTTGCATTATATAACACACAACATGACAATTTTAGACGGTAAAAAAGTAAGTAGCGATATAAAAGATGAAATCGCTATTGAAGTAAAAAAAATGAAAGAGCGGGGCGAAAAGGTACCGCATTTAGCAGCCATTATTGTGGGTAATGATGGAGCTAGTATGACCTATGTAAATTCTAAAGTGAAAGCTTGTGAGCGGGTTGGTTTTGAATCTACTATGGTGAGAATGTCTAGTAATTCTTCAGAGATAGAACTGTTAGACAAAATAGAGGAGTTAAATAATAACGAAGCCATAGATGGTTTTATCATTCAGCTACCTTTACCACCCCAGATAAACACCCAACGCGTTTTAATGGCTGTTGATCCAGATAAAGATGTAGACGGTTTTCACCCTACTAATTTTGGTAAAATGTCTTTAGATATGACATCATTTATTCCGGCCACACCTTATGGAATTTTAGAACTATTGGAGCGTTATGATATTCCTACAAAAGGGAAGCATACCGTTGTAATAGGGCGAAGCCATATTGTAGGAAGACCTATGAGTATTTTGATGGGTAGAGTAGGCTTTCCTGGAAACTCAACGGTTACGCTCACACATCGATACACCAAAAATATAACACAAATAACTTCTCAAGCAGATATTATTATCATCGCCGTAGGAACACCTAATTTCCTTAAAGCCGAAATGGTTAAAGATGATGCGGTTATAATAGATGTAGGGATCACTAGAGTACCAGATGATAACGCTTCAAAAGGATACGTGATAACTGGTGATGTTGATTTTGAGAATGTAAAGAAGAAGGCTTCTTATATTACTCCTGTACCAGGGGGGGTGGGACCAATGACCATTGCCATGCTGCTTAAAAACACTTTATTAGCGCGAGAACGACATAGAATGAGAAACCCATTAAATTAATTAAGAAACGGCCCTTTTGTAATAGGGCCTTTTTTATTCTTCTTTGTTAATTTTCCAGTCCAGGTAGTTATGTAAATCGCTCTCTATAAATCGCAAGGCAAAGGTAAACACGCTTAAGTCATCAATGTAGCCTAGTCCTGGAATAAAATCTGGAACTACATCAAGTGGATTTAAAACATAAATGAGTGAAAATACAATAGATCCTATGGTAAACCAAGGCACTTCGGTATATAAGCCTCGCCTATAATCCTTGAGCATCAATAGCATCTGCTTAGCCATCTCTGCGTATTTTTCAAATACCCCAGCGTTTTTAATTTTCTGTTCAATCTCATTTTCTTGCGCCAATGTATTATCGACATCACTCTTGGTAATGCCAGAAACTTTACGTTCAAAATAATTTTCGTCTATCTTTTTACTACTTGTAGCCATATGTTACAATTTTTTGTTTTGGTGTAAGTTTTCTAATTCGTGATTTTCTGTGTCAGCGGTTTCGGTTGAGTTAACTTCTTTTTTTCCGTATTCTTTCTTATAAATTTTCACCATTAATAAAAATAATGAGATAAGTAGTGGGCCAAAAATTAGACCAATAAAACCAAATAATGGTACCCCTACCACAACTCCGATAAGGGTTAAAAGCGGATGAACATCAGATAAGCGTTTTAATACATAAAGCCGAATAATGTTGTCGGTAGATCCGATAACTACCACGCCGTAAATAAGCATAGCAATAGCTTCCCAGTTTTGGCCTTGTGAAAAAAGCAAAATAGTTACCGGTAGAATCCCGATAGCCGTGCCCACAAAAGGAATCATAGAACCAATGGTGGTAATCACAAACCAAAAGAATGGATCTGGAACTCCTAATATTAAAAAGCCTATAAGGGCTATAATGCCTTGACAAATTGCTACTAAAGGAATTCCTATAGCATTTGCCTTAACCATTGATGTGCTTTCTTGCCCAATTAAAGTTAAATTTTCTCTATTAATAGGAATATAATCACCCAGCATTCTTTGCATGTGGTCTCTTTTGGTTAGCATATAATACAAAAGAAAATACATTATACCTATTGCTATAAATGCATCAAATGTTCCCCCTGCTAAATTCTGAAGGTTACTTGATATTAAATTGGTTACTTCATTGGTATTTATTTGCTTGGTAATATCGAAATTTGAGGAATACTGATTGATTAATGTATTTAAATCTTGCAGTTGTGCGTTGATGGCTTGTAAAACTTTTTCTGAGTTATTTACGGCTTTACTTACTTTTGAAGTAAGCAAAAGGACCATTCCGCTTACTGGTATTAAGATTCCAATAAAAGAAAACAACATCAACACCGTTGCAGCAAGATCTTTATTCCAGTTTCTTTTTTCTAATTTTACCATCCACTTTTTGAGTAGTACATAAAAGGTGATAGCCCCCAAAACACCCGAAAAGTAGGGTACCATTTCAGCAAAGATTAAAAATCCCGAAACGCCTATTATAAGAAGGGTGAATAATTGTCTTACCAATTTAGGGTGAAGTTGTTTCATCAAGCAGTAAATATTTCGTTAGTGTTTTTATAGGCTTTAAACTCTAGGGCGTTTCCAGAAGGGTCTTTAAAAAATAAAACTTTTTGCTCTCCAGGTTGATTTTGAAACCGAATACAAGGAGAAATAATATAGTCGATATTTTCGAGATTTAATTGAGCTGAAAATTCATCGAAAAAAAACCAGTCTAAAATCAGTCCAAAATGAGGAACGGGAACCTTTTGAGCATCTACTTCATTGCCAAAAATAGGAGGTTCATATTGAGGTGCCTCGTGTATAACCAATTGGTGACCACCAAAATTATAATCGATCCAATGTTTGCTGCTTCGCCCTTCTTTTAGTTTGAGACGTTGACTATAAAAGAACCTTGATTCCGCAAGATTTTTAACGGGTATCGCCAAGTGAAATAAGGGTACTTCTTTCATAATTAGTTATTGCGTAAGGCTTTGATAATTTCATCCTTATTCATGGTAGACCGACCGTCAATTCCAATATCTTGGGCACGCTCATATAACTCTTGCTTGGTCCAATCTTCGTACGGTGATGCCTTTCCTCCTTTTTGGCTAGCATTTTTGGTGTTGGCAATGCGGGCAGCCTTTTCTTGGCTATATCCTTGATCTCTTAAGGCTTCGTATTGTTCTTCATTTTTTATACTTGGTCTGCTCATATCTTATCTTTTGCTCTAAATTTACCAAGTATTTTTAAATATCCTCCTTAAAAGAATGTTAGATTTTATGAGTAACTATATTATTTATTTCGTGAATATGTTTTTTTTGAGCTCTTGAGAATAGTTTGTAGATCAGTTAATTCTTGTTGGGTCAGTTCCCTATACTTGCCTACAGGAACATCTAGAGGAATATTTATTATTCGCGTTCGTTTAAGTTGAACCACTTGGTAACCTAAATACTCGCACATGCGTCTTATTTGCCTGTTTAAACCTTGAGTAAGGACAATTTCAAAATCGTGGCTTCCTGTTTTCTTTACGTGGCATTTTTTTGTAACCGTTCCTAATATGGGGATTCCGTTTTCCATACGCTTAATAAATTGCTGGGTTACCGGCCGATTCACTTTTACTTGGTATTCTTTACCGTGGTTGTTGTTAGAGCGCAAAATTTTATTCACAATATCTCCGTCGTTGGTTAATAATAATAAACCTTCACTAGGCTTGTCTAACCTACCTATAGGGAAAATCCTAGTAGGGTAATTTATATAGTCTATTACATTATTTTTTTCAACGCGAGTATCGGTTGTACAAACAATTCCTACCGGTTTATGAAAAGCAAGATAAACAGGTTTTTCTTTAGCGACAACGATTTTACCGTTAACGGCTACCTGATCTTCGGGTAACACTTTTGTTCCCATTTCGGGTACCCTGCCGTTTATAGTTACTACTCCAGCCGCAATGAGTTCGTCGGCTTTGCGCCTTGAGCAAAAGCCAGCTTCACTTAAAAATTTATTTATTCTTATGCCTTGTGGGGTGTCACTCATGACTAATTTGCATTTAAAAATTTTATTATTTCCGTGTTCACTTCAGGGCTGTATAATGAATGACCTAGTCCTTCTGTTTCAATCAAAAATGAATTTTGCCAAGCATTATGTATACTTCTCGATGCATAAACAGGTGCAATTTTATCATACTTATCATGAATAATTAAGCCTGGTATTTGAAGACTTTTAGCAAATCTAGCAATAGAAAAATCATTGTATTTATACCCGAGGTTTTTAAAAAAATAATTTTCTAAATCTTGAATTAAAGAAGGTCTAAGTTTTAAAATAGCTTGATAATCGCTAATTATTTTTTGCAATTCTGATGGAGGGCCAAGTAAAACCAATTTTTCAATTGGAGATTTATACGTATATTGCTCGTAAACGCTGGCCATAGCGCCCATACTGTGCCCAATAACATAGGCGGGATTTATTTTTTGTAGCGCCTGATGAATTACTTGAGCATATAAAGGCACGTGTATGATTTTTCCCATTGAATTACCATGCGCGGGAGCATCTAATGCGTAAATATCAAACGACTGTTCTTGAAGTCTTTCAATGAGTTTTTTCCAGCGGTGTGTGTTGCTTTCCCAACCATGAATTAATAAGACCCTTTTGCCTTCTCCGGGCCATCTGTAACATTGAATTGAGTTGCCCTCAACCATTATTTCTTGGGTCTTTGCTGGATTTAAAAACGCGTTATGATGAGGTTTGGCTTTTCCCAATCTTGGCGTGCAAAAGAGCTTATAGGCTTTTTTGGTGGCTTTCGCCGAATGCACTAAGTGAAGCGAATTTAATTGCGCTCCAATTATTTTAGGGATGAATTTTTTAATGGTCTTTTTCATATTTCCGTAAAGTAAAAAAATATATTAATTAACCTGATGCGCTTTAACAAATTTTAAAGCCGCTTGTTCATCTTGCCAAGAAAGCACTTTTTGGTAAGGGCCCAATCGATAATCTTCAAAATACCTGTTTATCGTTTTGATTATGTCTGGGTGGTTGGCGGCCAGTTCTTCAAAATTCTCAAATGGAGACCAGGCCTGCGACTTGCCAGAATCGATACCCACCAGTTTATAGGTAATGGTATCTTGAGTAGCAACTTTAAGTAGCGCTAATAATTTTACACCTACGGTTTGTGCTTGTTTTGCATCAGTGTTTACCAAAAGCACCTCTAGTGGCCTGTTTGATTTACCTAACTCAATTTGGGTAGAGGGTATGAAGCCGATACTAAAGGGTAGCGCAAGGTACTTGATTTTTCCTTGTTTTAAAAAACTAGTGTCTGGCAAAAAACGCTTGTCTTTAATCTGATAGGTGTTTTTAATAAGTGAGCCCGCGGTTGTGCTTATGATCGATTGCAACTGACCATTTTTAAATGAATTTTGCTCATATAAATTGGTTGTGGCTGGTTCTCCTTGTTTGCAGCTTGACAAGCTTATAAACCCCATAAGCAATAACCAAATCTGGTAATTACCGCTTAGTCCCATCCTAAATAAAGGTGTTTGATTGTTGCTTGATCTTGAATTTGACTGGGTGCAATGGGTAAATTGGTATTGTATTTGGCATCTCCGCTTACAAATTCTTTATCGATGCTTAAGTATAGATTCTGCTCGTTTAGAAAAATTACCGCTGTGCGTAGCGTATTTTCAATACGCGAAATTTTATAGTGTTCTTGAATTTTTCTAAAAGTAGATTGTATAGAGATTCCTTTCGCAGTGTGAAATAAAGAGTCTTTTATTTGAATGTTGGCTACAGTACTTGTAGAATCAAAATCATTTTTGGGAATTAAAACCAGACGTTCCCGACCTTCTTTTGAGTATACGATAAATTCATCTTGACTACTAAACCTACTATTAATGCGCCGCTTTACAACCGAATCATTTTTAAATATAGAGTCTAAGGTGTATATGGGCGTGTCTTTTTGTAATAAGCCAATTTGGTTAGGCTGAATCAATAAGGATTGGTCGGTTTTTGAGGGTTGACAGGCATTTAATACAAGGATAATTGATAAGGCGCTAAAAAGTCTCATAAAAGTAAAAAATTAAGCTGCAAAATTAGTAATACTAACTTGGTTCAAGAAATTTAAGCATATAATATTTGGTAAGTCTATTTTTTAAAAAGGGTATTGTTTATCTTTGCAGCCTATGACAAAGAAAGAACAGGAAAAACTGGTAAGTACGGGCGAAATGTTACCCTTGATGGAAGAATTCTACACCATACAAGGAGAGGGTTTTTATAAGGGGATAGCCGCTTATTTTATACGAATTGGAGGTTGTGATGTAGGCTGTCATTGGTGTGATGTTAAAGAAAGCTGGGACGCAGAAAAGCATCCGCCAAGTTTGACCTCAAGTATTGTTAAGAAAGCCTTAGATAATAGCAAAACTGTTGTTGTAACAGGGGGAGAGCCTTTAATGTGGAACATGAATCCTATTACGGAAGCCATTAAACAAGGGGGTGGCAATACCCATATTGAAACTTCTGGCGCCTATGAAGTTACTGGAGTTTGGGATTGGTTTTGCCTATCGCCAAAGAAAAATAAATTACCAACTTTAGAAGCTTATAAACGCGCAAATGAGCTTAAGGTAATTGTTTACAATAAACACGATTTTAAATTCGCAGAAGAACAAGCTGCTCAAGTAGGCGAGGATTGTATTTTATATTTGCAGCCAGAATGGAGCGTTAGAGATAAGATGATTCCGCTTATGGTTGATTATGTAATGCAAAATCCTAAATGGAAAATCTCATTGCAAACCCATAAATATCTTAATATACCTTAATCTAAAGTTTTTTTAAAAGGAATCTTTATAAAAGTATCGTCCCAGCCTATGAATAAATTGATACCGTTTTGGGCCGGCTGAAAGGCTATAGAGAAAACTTCGATTATACTAGCCGCTCTTTGCGCAGGAACCTTTACTCTAAGGGCATCAAGCTTTTCGTTATAATTAAAGGCACCCCAAGCATTTTGAGCTTCATTAAAAATTACCGTCCAAATTTTAGGGCCTGGAATAGTATATAGACTATACGTGCCCGGGTCTAGACAAATACCGTTAATATACAACTCTTCATAAAGAGTAATCTCTGTAGACTCATTGGCGCCCGTGCGCCAAACTTGATTAAACGGAACCAGCGCACCAAAAATTTCTCTATCCTTTTTACGAGGACGACTGTAAATAATTCGAGCCAACGGCGAGTTGTCGGTATTTCGAATTACGCTTACGTCCATAGGGCTTTCATCTAGATCTTTGAAGTCTTGTGCCAAACCCATTTGGTAAGTGCATATGAATAAGAAAAAGATGATAAGGTAACGCATGCTAATTTTTTGCTAAGATAATAAAATTGAAATCCATACAACCAGTAAAAAAATGTTAATAACTTAAATTTGAATGGAGCGTTAGGCTTTTTTTACCCACGTGCTTTTGCTATATTTGTTGATAATAAGTTAGACCTATGAGCGAAGAAAATAAAAAGAATTATTCGGCCGATAGTATTCAGGCCCTAGAAGGGATGGAGCATGTAAGGATGCGTCCGTCTATGTATATTGGAGATGTAGGAAATAGAGGATTGCATCACTTGGTTTATGAGGTGGTAGACAATTCTATAGATGAAGCCATGGCAGGTTATTGCGACTCCATAGACGTAATAATTAATGAAGATGGCTCTATTACCACCAAAGATAATGGGCGGGGTATACCTGTAGATATTCATAAAAAAGAGGGAGTTTCTGCGTTACAGGTGGTTATGACCAAGATTGGAGCGGGAGGAAAGTTTGATAAAGATTCGTATAAAGTTTCTGGAGGTTTACACGGTGTAGGAGTTAGTTGTGTGAACGCATTATCTGTTCATTTGCACGCCGAAGTGCATAAGCAGGGTAAGGTGTGGGAGCAAGAATATGAAAGAGGTAAGCCTTTATATCCCGTTAAAAGTACAGGAGAAACAGATTACAACGGAACAATAGTTACATTTAAGCCAGACGATCAAATTTTTAAAGAGGGTACACGATATAATTATGAAACCTTGGCAAGTCGTTTGCGCGAATTGGCTTTCTTGAATAAAGGAATCAAAATCTCTTTGACAGATAAAAGAGAGCAAGATGAAGATGGTAACTTTAGAAGTGATGCTTTTCACTCTGAGGAAGGATTAAAAGAATTTATCCGCTTTCTAGATGAAACTCGTGAACCTATTATTCAAGATGTAATCTCTATGGAAGGAGAAAAAAATGAGATTCCTGTTGAGGTTGCGATGATTTATAACGATTCTTATAATGAGAATTTGCATTCATACGTAAATAATATTAACACACACGAAGGAGGTACACACCTTAGCGGATTTAGAAGAGGCTTAACATCTACATTAAAAAAATATGCCGATGCTTCGGGAATGTTAGAAAAACTTAAATTTGAAGTTTCTGGTGATGATTTTAGAGAAGGATTAACCGCAATTGTTTCAGTAAAAGTGGCTGAGCCTCAATTTGAGGGGCAAACCAAAACAAAATTGGGTAATCGTGAAGTGACTTCTGCGGTTTCGCAAGCCGTTTCTGAAATGCTTGAAAACTATCTCGAAGAAAACCCTAACGATGCCAAAACCATTGTTCAAAAGGTAATATTAGCCGCTCAGGCTCGCCACGCTGCCAAAAAAGCAAGAGAAATGGTGCAGCGGAAAACCGTTATGAGCGGAGGAGGACTTCCGGGTAAATTATCCGATTGCTCAGAGCAAGATCCAGAGCAATGTGAGGTGTTCCTTGTCGAGGGAGATTCGGCAGGTGGTACGGCTAAACAGGGTCGTGATAGAAATTTTCAAGCAATTCTGCCACTTAGGGGTAAGATTTTGAATGTCGAGAAAGCTATGCAGCATAAGGTTTTCGAGAATGAAGAGATTAGGAATATATATACCGCTCTTGGTGTAACTATCGGTACAGAAGAAGATAGTAAAGCACTTAATTTGGAAAAATTAAGGTATCATAAAATTGTAATTATGTGTGATGCCGATGTAGATGGTAGTCATATTGCAACCTTAATTCTTACCTTTTTCTTTAGGTATATGCGCGAGCTTATTGAAGCTGGACATATATTTATCGCGACACCACCTCTTTACTTAATTAAAAAAGGTAGTAAAAAAAGATATGCTTGGAGTGAGAAGGAACGAGATGAGATTTCTAATGAATATGCAGGGGGTATAACCATACAGCGATACAAAGGTTTGGGAGAGATGAATGCTGAACAGTTGTGGGATACCACCATGAATCCAGAATTTAGAACGCTACGTCAAGTGACTATTGATAACGCCAGTGAGGCCGATCGTATTTTTTCAATGTTAATGGGAGATGAAGTACCTCCAAGAAGAGAGTTTATTGAGAAAAATGCAATTTACGCAAATATAGATGCATAACACATTTTAGCTTCGTGTAAAAAAAACCTGCTTATTACAGCAGGTTTTTTTATAGAAAAAAATGTACATTTAACAAAAATTAACGCTTTTGATTGTTAGAACCTATTCCTTATGCATTCTTTTTTTGATTAGCTGTCGAATTCAGGCGCAAGAAGATTTAAATGCATTTGTCGAGCATTTAGTTAAAGATGTGAGTCAATTTGGTGAAGCTTTCGTAGATCCTGCTGCAATTGGGCTAATGTTTAATGTGAGCAATGCTTGGTATAGTTCGGCCAAGACCAAAAAATGGGGTGAATTAGATTTTAGCTTGGCCTCTAATATAACCTTTGTAGATCGTAGTAAAAATAGTTTTACCCTCAACACAAAAGATTATTATAATTTAAGATTTAAAGATGGTAGTAACATTAAAGATGTAGCCAGCATCTTTGGTACAAACGAGCCAGATGTAAATGTATTGATAGATTATCAAGTAGGAGATGAGCAGGAAGTTATCGAAATAAGATTGCCCCAAGGTGTAGACGAAAATTTTAGATTGGCTCCGCAGGTTTTTATGCAAACTGATATTGGTTTGCCTTGGGCTAGCGAGCTTAAATTGAGGTATTCACCAAATATTGCTTATGGTCCAATCGAGCGTAGTATGTGGGGGCTAGGTTTGCAACACGAACTCACCCATTGGTTTAAAACCGAAAACTGGTCTTTGTCTGCCTTAATCGCTTTCAATAAATTTGAAGGCTTTTTTGACACAAAGGAGTCCGGTGAAATTCAAAATGAGAAGCAAGGAATCAATACGCAGATGAATATTGTACATGCTGCTCTCATAGTGTCAAAAGTTTTAGGAAAGTTTGATTTTTATGGAGGGGGAGGTTTTTTTACTGCGAAAGCCACTACGCATTTTAATGGTGTTTATGAAATTGATAGACAAAATGAATTATTTCAATCCCTTGTGAAAAAGTTTTCTGTTGAAAATAAAGCAACCAATTTCAATTTTACTGCAGGTGTAAAATACAATATTAGCAGTGCCTTAAGTACAAGAGTAGCTGCAAGTTTACAGCAATTCTACGCCATTCATTTAGGGGTTTCCTATAAAATATATTATAGATGATAAACAAGTCAATTATTAAAACGGGAATTGTGATTTCACTTTTATTAAGTGGATTCATCGCTAAGGCACAGACAGAGGTTCAAGATATTCTTCAGGCCGGTTTAAGTGACGCCAAAACCTACCTTGGAAAATATATAGAACCAGCAACTTCAACCCTGAGTTACTTGGTAAATACAGGCTGGTATTATCGAGGTAAAGCAAAAGATGCGGGACGTTTTGAGCTTTCGCTGATTACTAATGCAGCTTTTTTACCAGAAGAAAAGCAAAAATTTTTATTTAGAGAATCAGATTATGAACATTTGAGTTTGCCCTCTGGTCAAAAACAAGATCATGTGCCAACTTTACTGGGCTCTAAAGAAAGTGTAAATGTTTTGGTGCGATTTGAGGATGAAAACGGAGATACGCAAAGTTTTTCATTAATGTTGCCTGGTGGCTTACTAGATGAAAAACTTAACACTGTGCCTTCGGCATTCCTACAAGGATCGGTTGGTTTAGGGTGGGGCCTTGAACTTAAGGCTCGAGTGATACCTAAAATTAATTATGGCGATGTAGAAACCGGACTTTATGGAGCTGGACTGCAATATGAAATCTCAAGGTTGTTTAGCAAAAAAGATGATGCTAATATTGCTGTTTCATTGTTAGCTGGTTACACCAAGCTTGAGGCTAGTTATGCCTTAGAATCTGCACAGGTTTCATCCGCGAAAGCGAACTTAGAATCAAATGTTTCAGCTTGGCAATTTGCTTTAGTAGGTTCTACCAATTTCAAAACCTTGAATTTTTATGGGGGCCTAAACTATAATCTGCAAAATAGAGAGACTGGTTTAATGGGGCGTTATACTATAAGTGAGGGGGAGTTGGCAGGACAAACCATTACCAATCCGTTTACAATAGTTCAAGATGATGCTGTGGTCTCAGGAACCTTGGGTTTGAATCTGCGGCTTGGTTTTTTTGACCTGAACGCAGCCTATAATTTTCAAGAGATAAATACCTTAAATGTGGGATTAAATTTTGGTATTTAAAGTCTGCATTTAGCTATAAAATAAATGCTTTTTGTATTTTAGCATCTCAAAATCATTCAATTAATTAAAATATATAAAACTATGAAAGTTACTGTTGTAGGTGCAGGAGCAGTTGGTGCTAGTTGTGCAGAGTATATCGCTATTAAGAATTTTGCTTCAGAAGTGGTATTGTTAGACATTAAAGAAGATTACGCAGAAGGGAAAGCGATGGATTTGATGCAAACCGCCTCGTTAAACGGATTTGACACCAAGATAACTGGAAGCACAAACGATTATGCTAAGACGGCAGGCAGTGATATTGCTGTAATTACAAGTGGAATCCCACGTAAACCAGGAATGACTAGAGAAGAACTTATTGGTATTAATGCGGGAATTGTAAAAGAGGTTTCTAGCAACATTATTAAGCATTCTCCAGATGTTATAATCATTGTAGTAAGTAATCCAATGGATACAATGACCTATTTAGTGCATAAAACTACCAATTTACCTAAGAATAGAATCATTGGTATGGGAGGGGCTTTAGATAGTGCACGATTTAAATATAGATTAGCAGAGGCTTTAGAGGCTCCAATTTCTGATGTAGACGGTATGGTAATTGGAGGGCACAGCGATAAAGGAATGGTGCCCTTAACACGTTTGGCAACTCGCAATAGTGTGTTGGTTTCAGAATTTATTTCTGACGAGCGTTTAAATCAAGTGGCTGCAGATACTAAAGTAGGCGGAGCGACCTTGACCAAGATGTTAGGGACTAGTGCTTGGTATGCGCCAGGAGCCGCGGTTTCTGGTTTAGTACAGGCAATCGCGTGTGACCAGAAAAAAATGTTTCCTTGTTCTACGCTTTTAGAGGGTGAGTACGGATTAAACGATCTTTGTATTGGTACCCCTGTAATATTAGGTAGAAATGGAATTGAAAAGATTGTTGAAATCGAACTAGATGAAAACGAAAAGAAGCAACTTCACGAAAGTGCTGAGGGTGTTAAAAAAACAAACGGTTTATTAGATTTGTAAACCACAATATATCAAGATAGGCTGTTTAAAAAAAATATTTTCTCTTCTAGCAAGATGATATTAAGTTTTTTAGACAGCCTTATTTGTGAAATTTATCTTAATAAAAATATTGGCAATTCTTTTTCGAAAGCCTATATTTGTCCGTTTTATAAAAATAAACTATTAATTAACTTAAAGAATAATGCAGAATAAGGGAATAATCAAGCTATTCGCAATTCTATTCGGTTTGGTAAGTATTTACCAATTATCGTTTACATTTATCGCAAACAGTGTCGAAGAAGACGCAGAGGCATATGCGAAGCAAAAAATAAGCACTGAGGTTCAAAATTACTCAAGTTTAAGAGAAATTGAAGAAGGTAGATATCTAGATTCTGTAGGGAATCAAGAGATCTTTGCTGGTATAACCTACAATACCTCAAAAGACAAAGAATTAAATAAAGGGTTAGACCTTAAAGGAGGTATAAATGTTATTTTACAGATTTCTGTAAAAGACATTTTAAGAGAATTGGCGAACAATTCTAAAGATCCTGCCTTTAATAAAGCTTTAGCTAGAGCCGATGAGTTGCAAAAAGAATCGCAAGATGATTATGTAAACTTATTTTTTGAAGCATTTGAAGAGACGCCTGATGCCAAATTGGCCTCACCTGATGTTTTTGCCAATAAAAATTTGAGCGACGATATCAATTTTGAGATGAGCAATGCTCAAGTAAAGCCAATCATTAGAAAACGTATAGATGAAAGTATAACTTCGGCATTTGAGGTACTTAGAAAGCGTATTGATAAGTTTGGTGTTACCCAGCCAAATATTCAACGTTTGGGTAATTCTGGAAGAATTTTGGTAGAGCTTCCAGGAGCAAAAGATATAGATCGAGTTAAGAAATTACTTCAAAGTACAGCTCAGTTAGAATTTTGGCATGTATTCAAAGGGCAGGAATTAGCCCCCTTCTTGGCGCAAGCAAACGCTAAGTTGAAGGAAATGCAAGCATCAAAAACAGAAGAAGCAACAAATGATAAGGCACAAGACTCTACCAGTACAGATCAAGATATTGATGATCTTATCGCAGATGCAGAAACTGATGATGCTGCAGATATCGCTAAAAATAATCCGTTATTTAGTAAATTACAGCCAGTTGCTGGTCAAGGACCAGTTTTAGGAACTGCAAATATTAAAGATACGGCTGCGGTTGGCGCTTACCTAAGAATGCCACAAATTCGCAATTTGCTTCCCGCTAATCAGCGCTATGCAAAATTTGTTTGGGGAAAACCAGTAAACGGCAGCGAATTTATTGACTTATATGCTTTAAAAGCGAATAAAACCAATACACCAGACCTTAGTGGTGGAGTAATTACTAACGCTACCCAAACGTATGATCAATTGGGGAGAATAGCGGTTTCTATGGAGATGAACGGTAAAGGAGCAAAAACCTGGGAAGAAATGACTACGGTAGCCTTCAACAACCAATCTCAAATTGCTATTGTTTTAGATGATATTGTATATTCTGCACCAGGAATTTCTAGTGGTCCAATATCAGGGGGTCGTAGTGAAATAACAGGTAGTTTTACCATTACCGAGGGGCAAGATTTGGCCAATGTTTTGCGTGCTGGTAAACTACCAGCTTCTGCAGATATCGTACAAAGTGAGGTGGTTGGGCCTTCTTTAGGTCAAGAAGCCATAGACAGTGGTATTCTTTCTTTTGCTATTGCACTAGCCTTTGTATTACTTTGGATGGTGTTTTATTACGGAAAAGCAGGTCTTTTTGCAGATGTAGCCTTAGCAGTTAATATTTTATTTATTTTTGGTATTTTGGCAGGATTAGGTGCTGTTCTTACACTGCCTGGTATTGCTGGTATCGTTTTAACCATTGGTATGTCTGTAGATGCTAACGTTCTTATATTTGAGCGTATTCGAGAAGAACTTTCAAAAGGTAAAGCACAAGTTGATGCCATTAAAGACGGATTTAGCAATGCATTATCTTCTATTTTAGATGCCAATATTACTACTGGCCTTACGGGTATCATCCTGTTGGTTTTTGGAACCGGACCTATTAAAGGTTTCGCTACCACCTTGTTAATTGGTATTTGTACATCTCTATTTACGGCTATTTTCATTACTCGTTTGTTTATCGACGGTTATGGAAAGAATGGTAAATCTTTAGATTTTGCCACTGCAGCAACTAAAAACCTGTTTAAAAATGTAAACATCAAGTTCATTGTAAAACGTAAGATTTCTTATGTAGTTTCAGGAATTTTAGTTGTAGCTAGTGTAGCAGCTTTACTTACTACTGGCCTTAACCAAGGGGTAGATTTTGTAGGAGGAAGAACCTATACCGTTCGTTTTGATAAATCAGTTACGGCTTCAGAAATTGAAAACAAATTGGTAGATGTTTTTGGTAGTGCAGAAGCTAAAACCTTTGGAGCCGATAACCAATTAAAAATTACGACAAAGTATAAAGTTGAAGAAGAGGGTACAGAGGTAGATAATGAAATAAGCAACATGTTATTTGAGGCGCTTAAAGCGGATTTACCTGAAGGATTAACTTATGAAGAGTTTAACCTTTCAAGTGGAGAAGGTCACCAAGTAGGAGTGATGTCTTCTATGAAAGTTGGGCCTACCATAGCAGATGACATTAAAAAAGCTTCTGTTTGGGCCGTTTTAGGTTCATTAATCGTTGTGTTCTTATATATTTTATTCCGATTTAGAAAGTGGCAATTTAGTTTAGGAGCAGTAGCTGCGGTGTTCCATGATGTTGTTATTATTTTAGGGGTATTCTCAATAGCAAAAGGATTTATGCCTTTTAGCATGGAAATAGATCAAGCTTTTATTGCAGCTATTCTAACGGTTGTTGGTTATTCATTAAATGATACGGTGGTAGTATTCGATCGTATCAGGGAGTATTTTAACGAGCACACTACTTGGCCCTTTAAGAAAACCATTAATGCTGCTTTGAATAGTACCATTAGTAGAACAGTGAATACATCGTTAACAACGCTTATTGTTTTATTAGCAATTTTCATCTTTGGTGGAGAAAGTATTCGAGGATTCATGTTTGCATTAATTATTGGTGTGTTAGTAGGTACTTACTCCTCTTTATTTATTGCAACACCCTTAATGTATGATACTGCCAAGAAGAAAAGCGATGAGTTATTAGCTAAAAAAGAGGAAGAAATTGAAGAAGAAGTTATAGCTTAAATCTTGCTTAAATAAATATTAAAAAAAAGTTGCTTCACTAATTGAAGCAACTTTTTTTTTAAAACTATTTTTCTGAGAAGTAATATATCTTTTCGAATCAATGGGAAACCCGAAACAACAACGGATTAAAAAACGGAATATGGGTTAGAATTTTTCAAGCACCTGTTCAAAAACTTTTAGAGGTTCATCGAAATACAGTGTAGAAATCAACAAAATAAGCTATAATAATAATGATTTAAAAAGACCCAGTAGCACCCTTAATTTTTTTTAATGGATTTAAAAGGGTTGTTGTAATTGACCGTTATTGTCTTCGTACTTTATTTGTTTTGTAGTTCAATAAGTAAACGTACATACTAGTTTTGTTATAAGCGACGACTTATATTTTAAAATACGGTTTACGGAAATGTAGAATCTAAGCATTCAGGTTTAGGTTTACCTGATTGATCGATTTTTTGATCATAAAAAAACCAGCAAAAGAAATTTTACTGGTTGTATAATAAAGTCCGGTTAAGTTTCCTTTAAGGGAAGCAATATTAATTCTTCGAGAATTGTTGCTGGGCGCGAACAATTAATAATAAACCGATGGCAATGAAAGGTAAACTTAGCCATTGTCCTGTATTTAAAGCCCATTCGGCACGTTGATCTACTTGTGCTTCCTTAACAAATTCTACCATAAAGCGAACACTCCAGAGCATTACTAAAAATGCTCCGAAAATAAAACCGAGCTTTTCCTTGCTGTTGGTGCTCCAATAAAGATAAGAAAGAATAATAAACACGATAACATAACAACCAGCCTCATATAATTGAGCTGGATGCCTAGGGAAATTTTCGCCTAGTTGGGCGAAGATTACACCATAGTCAGAAAAAGTGGGTTTACCAATAATTTCAGAATTAATAAAATTACCTATCCGAATAAAAACCCCACCAATGGCTACGGGTAATACAATGCGATCTAGTATAAATAGCATTGGTTTTTTTAGAATTTTTTTGGAATACAGATACATCGCTAAGATTATACCTATGGCTGCTCCGTGACTGGCCAAGCCTTGAAATCCTGTAAATTCAAATTCTGGATTAAATCTGGCTGGTAAAAGAATAGATAGTGGGTCTTCAAAAATTAATTCAGATTGATAAAAGAAAACATGACCTAAGCGAGCTCCTAGTAGGGTCGCGATAACGGTATAAAGAAATAAAGGATCTAGTTTTTCTTCCGATATATTTTCGTGGGCAAACATCTTTTTGATGATATACCACCCCAATGCAAACGCAATAACATACATCATACTGTAGTATCTAAGCGTAAAAAAGCCTAAATCAATTCCTAAAGACGGATCCCATACTATGGCATTACTTATCATATACTAATTTTTACTGTTGACAGCGTAAATATAAGGATATATTTAGCTTAGAGTAGAGATTGTAGAATTAAATCAGTGGTTTGAATTAAGGAACGGGATCATAGCCACTTTCTCCCCAAGGATGACATTTTGAGAATCTTTTAAAGCTTAAATAACCACCTTTAAATAATCCATGTTTTTTAAGTGCTTCTTGTGCGTAAGAAGAACAGGTTGGACTAAATCGACAAGTCGCAGGTGTAAGTGGCGAGATAAATTTTTTATAGAGCCAAATTAAAGCTAAGAAAGGCGCTATAAATATTTTCTTAATCATTTTTAATGGTAAAAGATGTGCCTTCACGGCTATCTTTTAACTGAATACCCACTTTGTTAAGTTCGTCCCTTATTAAGTCACTAAGTGAAAAATCTTTGTTATCGCGAGCCTTTTTTCTTAAACTAATAAGTAATTCTACTAATTTTTCTACGCGATTTCTATCTTGACCACTAACAAGGTCAATATTAGGAATTAAACCCAAAACATCAAAAACAAAATTATGCATTGTTTCAGATAGTAGCACTTTGTCTGCAGCGGTTATTTTAGCTTGTTCTGTACGAACTGCGTTTATCATTTTTACCGCCTCGAAAAGATGTGCAATTAGAATTGGACTATTAAAATCATCATTCATAGCATCGTAGCAGTTTTGGCGCCATTTACTGATGTTCAAACTGCTTTGATTTGATTCTGGAAGTGATTCGACTAAGCTTATGGCTTCCATTAAGCGATTAAAACCTTTTTCTGCCGCCTGCAGAGCTTCATCTGAAAAATCGAGAATACTTCTGTAGTTGGCCTGAAGCATAAAAAATCGGGTAACCGAGGGACTATAAGATTTACTCAATACATCATTGTTACCAGAAAATAATTCTTTTGGTAAAATATTATTACCGGTACTTTTGGCCATTTTTTTACCATTTAAGGTAAGCATGTTGGCATGCATCCAATAGTTCACAGGAGACTTATCGTGTGCGGCTTCTCCTTGAGCAATTTCACATTCGTGATGAGGGAATTTTAAGTCCATTCCTCCTCCGTGAATATCAAATGACTCTCCTAAATATTTGGAGCTCATTACGGTGCATTCTAGGTGCCAACCGGGAAACCCAACACCCCAAGGGGACGGCCAGCGCATAATGTGCTGCGGTTCAGCTTTTTTCCATAAAGCAAAATCTTGTGGATTCTTTTTATCTGATTGCCCGTCGAGTTCGCGGGTATTCGCAATCATATCTTCTAATTTTCTTTTACTCAGAATACCATAGTGTTTACTTTGGTTATATTTTATAACATCAAAATAAACAGAGCCGTTGGCTTCATAAGCTAAGCCTTTTTCAATAATTTTTTTGATCAGTTCTATTTGCTCAATAATATGACCTGTCGCAGTAGGCTCAATGCTTGGTGGTAAGTTATTGAATTGATGTAAAATCTGGTGAAAGTCTACCGTGTATTTTTGAACCACTTCCATGGGTTCAATTTCTTCTAAACGAGCCTTCTTTGCAATTCGATCTTCGCCAGTTTCGGCATCGTTTTCTAAATGACCAGCGTCTGTTATATTACGCACGTAACGCACTTTATACCCTAAATGCTTTAAATACCTGAAAACTAAATCAAAAGAAATAAAGGTTCGGCAGTTCCCTAAATGCACGTTACTGTAGACAGTGGGGCCACAAACATACATTCCCACATAATCTTTCGTGATAGGCTTAAAACGTTCTTTTTCTCCCGTAAGAGAATTGTAAATTTTTAACTCTTGATTTTCGTATAAGGGCATGGGTATAATTTTTAACTTGGTGTAATGAACTTAAAATTTTAAAATTCAGTATCCATATTGATGTAGTCTAAAAACTCTCTTTTTATATTCTTGTCTTTAAACTTACCACCAAATTCGCTTGTAACGGTACTACTTTCAATATCTCGTATTCCTCGACTGTTGACACAAAGATGCTTGGCGTCGATAACACAAGCCACATCGTCTGTGCCTAGTGCTTTTTGAAGTTCAGCTACAATTTGCATAGTTAAGCGCTCTTGCACTTGAGGTCTTTTGGCATAGTAGTCTACAATTCTATTCATTTTTGATAGCCCCACAACAGTACCATTTGAAATATAGGCCACGTGAGCGCGACCAACGATAGGTAGTAAATGGTGTTCACAAGTAGAATAAACCGTAATGTTTTTCTCTACTAGCATTTCCCCATATTTGTAATTGTTTTGAAAAACAGAAGCTTTAGGTTTTCTCTTGGGGTGTAAACCGGCAAAAGACTCATTCACAAACATTTTAGCAACGCGAAGAGGAGTTCCTTTTAAGCTATCGTCTTCTAAGTCTAAACCCAAAGTCTTTAATATATTGTGAACGTCTTGCTGTATTATGGCAATCTTTTCTTCATCTGTTTTTTCAAACGCATCTTTTCTTAGCGGATTCTCTGCGCTAGAACTTACATGGTTGTCACCAATTTCTTCTATATTTTCCAAGATATTATCAATTTTCATTTTATAAACCTCTATCGATTTTAAGTGGGCAAAGATAAGCATTTATGTTTTTCTAAACTAAAGCTTTATTCGGCAAGGCAAAAACATTATAGTTTTTAACTTAATTTTGGCCTATGATTAAGTTTTCAAAAATCGTAACAAAAGCTTTACACCTAAAGAATTGGTAATAAACAGACAGAACTTAAACTACTTGCCTACATATCAAATATAAAACTCATTATGTAGTTAGAATCATTTCTTTCTAATTGCACAGTATTGCTTAAGCCTGTTTTTAATAGGTCTTGTTGCATGTTTACCTGATAGTAGCTATAGGCAAAATCTATTTTTATTCGACCAAAATTATATCCTAAACCAGCTGAAAATCCGTAAAGATCGTCTTGTAAATCCTTATTTTCAAATGGAGATTGTTCAAAACGAGCTCCTGCACGTAAACTCCAATTTTTAATACGATGTTCTACACCCATCTTTATGCTTGAGGCAGCAGTTAGTCCATCGCTTAAGTTTTTATTTTGTATTTCAAAGTTTTGATTTTCTCTAGGTCGCAATTTAATATTACCATAGTTTTTATAGCCGTAATCTAAACTAACCAGTGTTGAAGGTGCAAAAATCAAAGCTGCACTTGCTTTTATTTGACCTGGTGTCCTAAGTTTATAATTTGGAAAAACGTTCACAATAAAAGGATTAGCAGTAGCATTACCAAATTCTTGACTTGAGGTGCTTAGATATTGGGTCGTTTCATCAGAAATTGTATACCAAGTAGGAGAGTCGTAACTCAATCCAAGTCGTAAAACCTCATTAACCTTAGCTATTCCACCTAATTGAAAAGAAAATCCTGAACCCACTGTGCTCAGGTTGTTTTCGAAGTAAATTGAGGATAATCTGCTGCCAGTGTCAGGTCTTTCAAAATAGCTTGTAATGCGTTCATAATTAATAAAATGAGCATTTAGGTTAAGTCCTAAATAAAATCTGTTTTGCAAAGCTAAGGAGCCATTTAAAGAGAATTTACCATTAAAGCCTGTGCCTTGTTGACTATAGGAATGATAAGTATTGTTGGTGGTAGTATTTGAACTATATTGCGTGTTTTCTAAATCATTCGGATCTGCTGGATCAAAAAGATATGTTTCGTAACCCAAGTAAGCTGTTTGCAGTTCGGAATTGGTAACTCCAAGGTTGTTGAAGTTTGTTTCGCCTAAAAATCGGTATAGATCATCTAAAGATTCACCAGGCCGTGTGGTGAACAAATCAAGGGGAATACCATTAGCTAAATTTGTAAAGTAGGAACCGATAGTCTCGTTGCTTGTTCCTCGAGCAAGAAAATTTTGTTCCAAATTTTTTTGCTGATCATAGGTGAGACCAAAACTGAATTTATTTACAGTGGCTTGAGGATTGTAATTTTCAAAAACATAGACTGCCCCAGCTTGAGGAATGTGAAATTCATTTTCTTTCGCAGCTCCATTTTCACCGGCAAAAGAAGAATTGTTTTTGAGATGCTGATAACCAAAGGTAAACCCAGCGGTATTATGCAGAAAAATTGAGGATCCAGCAGGATTTACTTGGAGCGCAGATAAATCACCACCCAAAGCGCCAAAAGCTCCGCTCATGGCCGTAAAACGTGCCGTTCCTAAAACATCAGACTGTCCAAAATTTAGGGCCTCATTAATACTTTGAGCAGCACCTATTGTTGAGATAAATGCTGCTGTTATTATACTTATATATTTTTTTTTCATAAAGATATTTTTATCTAGGAGAACGACGAGAAGAACTACCCCTGCTGCTTCTTGTTCCGCTACTTGATCGGCTAGAGCTAGAAGATCTTGTAGAGCTCGAATTGCGGGTTGATCGACTAGGCGAATAAGTGCGATTGCTTGAATTTGTAGACCTACGGTTTATAGAGTTCGAACTTCTGGTGCTAGAACGTGCGCTTCGGTTGTAGTAACCACTTCTTCTACTGTTTTGAGTAGCCGATGAATTTCTGTTTACGCCTCGATTGCTTTGGTAACGGCTATCACCTCTCGCATTAATGCCACGGGTGTTTTTTATAGTCGTTCTTGATTGACTTCTCCGAATGCTATTATTGCTACTTCTGTTTATACCGCTATTTGAATTTCTACGGTAGCTTTCTGAGGCATTTCTACGATAGCTATCACCGGCATTGCGTCTGTAATTGCTATTACGCGTGTTGCGATAATTTCTAGTTGCATCGTGATAGGCTATTGAGTGTCTATAATTATGATAGGCAGGATGATAAGCCACGCCACCATAAAATGGGTGATTCCAAGCGCCCCAGTAATTATAAGGGTGTCCCCATCCCCAATAGGCCGATCCCCAGCCAAATCGAGGGTTGTGCCAACCCCATCCCCAAGCGCCGTAATAACCGCCATACCAGGCGCCGTGAAAAGGAGCGCTCCATATCCCCCAAGGGTGATAAAAACCGGAAAATAAATAAGGATTTCTATCGATAACGGTGATGTTAACCTCGGTTGGGTTAGATCCCCAACTAGCATTGTTGTAGGTGTATTCCTCATCTTCGTAGATTATATCTTCCTGACCGTTGTTTTGATAATTGCTCTGCGTAGTGTAATTGTCAATATCGGTAAAAACTTCATTCTCTTGGTTTACTCCTTGAGCCATAGCGATTTGCTCGCCTTGCTCTTTAAAGTAATTTTGGTAGTAACCAGCTTTTTCATTTTGTCGTTGCTGTTGTGCAGCAGTAGGTCGATTTAAGTTTTGATTGTATATGCCATCTTGAGGAATAGACGTATTCTGATACGTGCCACACGATAGCAGTAAAAATAGCATCCCTATCCCAAGTGGCCAAGATGCGTATTTCAATATATTTATAGAATTAAGATGCATATCTTTTGTATTTTATTGTTGAACATTTCAAATTTAACTAGTTTTGCCTAAACTAAAAATTCATTAACAATAGCACAAGCATTGTGCCAAAGATAGATATATGGCAAATAAGCTAACCTCAAGAAGTACAGATTATTCAAAGTGGTATAATGAGCTTGTTGTACAAGCAGATCTAGCAGAGAACTCTGCTGTTAGAGGGTGTATGGTGATTAAACCTTATGGCTATGCCATATGGGAAAAAATGCAAGCTCAGCTAGATAAGCGTTTTAAAGAGACAGGGCATCAGAATGCTTATTTTCCTTTATTTGTACCGAAAAGTTTATTTGAAGCCGAGGAAAAAAATGCCGAGGGATTTGCGAAAGAATGTGCGGTAGTAACTCACTATAGATTAAAAACCGATCCTAATGATGCATCAAAATTAATTGTAGATCCAGAGGCAAAATTAGAAGAAGAACTAGTGGTTAGGCCAACCTCAGAAGCTATTATTTGGAATACCTACAAAGGTTGGATACAATCTTACCGTGATTTACCTATTAAGATTAACCAATGGGCCAATGTGGTACGCTGGGAAATGCGTACACGTTTGTTTTTAAGAACAGCCGAATTTTTGTGGCAAGAAGGGCATACCGCTCACGAAACAAGAGAAGAGGCTCTGTTTGAAACCAAGCAAATGAATGACGTGTATGCTGATTTTGTAGAAAATTTTATGGCAATTCCGGTTATTCAGGGTAAAAAGACCGAAAGTGAACGTTTTGCGGGTGCAGAAGAAACTTATTGTATTGAAGCCCTTATGCAAGATGGGAAGGCCCTTCAAGCTGGAACTTCACATTTTTTAGGTCAAAATTTTGCGAAAGCCTTTGATGTGAAATATGCTAGCAAAGAAGGTAAATTGGAACACGTTTGGGCCACAAGTTGGGGGGTGTCTACGCGATTAATGGGAGCCCTAATTATGACCCATAGCGATGATAAAGGACTTGTGTTGCCGCCAAAATTAGCGCCGAATCAAGTGGTTATAGTTCCTATTTATAAAGGAGAGGAGCAATTAAAACAAATTGCCGAAAAGGCACATATAATTGCCCAAAATCTTAGAGAAGCCGGTATTTCGGTGAAATTTGACGATCGTGATACACATAAACCAGGCTGGAAATTTGCTCAATATGAATTACAAGGGGTTCCTGTACGTTTGGCAATAGGACCAAAAGATTTAGAAAAAGGTACAGTAGAGTTGGCTAGACGGGACACCCTTACCAAAGAATTTATAAAACAAGATGAACTTGTAGAGAAAGTGAAAGATCTAATGGTTGAAATTCAAGATAATCTATTTAATAAGGCACTTAACTACAGAAATGAACACATTTCTAAAGTTGAAGATTTTGAAACATTCAAAAAAGTATTAAAAGAAAAAGGTGGTTTTATTTCAGCTCATTGGGATGGGACAGCCGAAACGGAAGAGAGAATTAAAGAACTGACTAAGGCAACCATTCGCTGTATTCCTTTTGATACTGAAAATGAATCAGGTAACTGCGTATTGACTGGTAAGCCGTCTAATCAACGTGTTTTGTTTGCTAAGGCTTATTAAAAAAAGTTTAAAAAAAATTGAAATTTTGTTTGGTGCATTTAAAATAAGTCTTATTTTTGCATCCGCATTCAAGCAATAATGGTCCGTTCGTCTAGGGGTTAGGACGCCAGGTTTTCATCCTGGTAACAGGGGTTCGAATCCCCTACGGACTACAAAGTAACAAACAACTGGTTTGTTTTTGAAATAAGTAAGCTAATGGTCCGTTCGTCTAGGGGTTAGGACGCCAGGTTTTCATCCTGGTAACAGGGGTTCGAATCCCCTACGGACTACAATTTAATTAATGAGATAAGAAATAGAGTTATGGCAAATCATAAGTCGGCATTAAAGAGAATACGTAGTAATGATGTGAAGCGTTTGAGAAATCGCTACCAGCATAAAACTACCCGTAATGCCATAAAGAAATTAAAAGCGGCTGATAAGGCGGAGGCAGAGAAGCTATATCCTTCTGTTGTTTCAATGATCGATAAATTAGCGAAGAAAAATGTAATTCACACTAATAAAGCAAGTAATTTAAAATCTAAATTAGCAAAGCACGTTGCTGCTCTGTAAGTTTTAGTTAGTGTTCAAAAATTTTGAAACCTTCCTTTTTGGAAGGTTTTTTTATTTCTAGCTAGATCGTGAAGTTTCTATAGCTCTTAAATATAAAAAAACCGATTGGTATGTATAATCCCAATCGGTTTTTATGTTGAGTGTCATACAATCTTTCTATCCGTTCATCGAGATAAGAAATTCTTCGTTGTTTAAACTGTTTCTTACTTTGTCGTTTATAAACTCCATGGCCTCTATAGGATTCATATCTGCTAGATATTTTCTAAGTACCCACATACGCTGAATTGTATTTTCATCGTGTAGCATATCATCTCTACGGGTACTTGAAGAGGTAAGGTCTATGGCAGGGAATATTCTACGGTTAGCAATTTTACGGTCTAACTGCAGCTCCATATTACCCGTACCTTTAAATTCTTCAAAAATCACCTCGTCCATCTTAGAGCCTGTATCGGTTAAAGCGGTCGCTATAATAGATAAAGACCCTCCTTTTTCAATATTTCTTGCCGCACCAAAAAAGCGTTTTGGTTTGTGTAAGGCATTTGCATCTACACCACCACTTAGTACTTTTCCACTGGCGGGTTGTACAGTGTTATAAGCTCGTGCCAATCGAGTAATAGAGTCAAGTAAAATTACTACGTCGTGGCCGCATTCAACCAAGCGTTTTGCTTTTTCTAATACGATATTGGCAACGCGAACGTGTTCGTGCGCTTCTTTGTCAAAGGTTGAAGCAACAACTTCACCATTTACGTGGCGCTGCATGTCGGTAACTTCTTCTGGGCGCTCATCTATTAATAAAACGATTTGATAAACTTCTGGGTGATTGGCTGCAATGGCATTGGCGATATCTTTCAATAGCATCGTTTTACCGGTTTTAGGTTGCGAGACAATCATACCTCTTTGCCCTTTTCCTATAGGAGAGAATAAATCAATTATGCGCGTAGATAAATTGCTTTCTCTTTCGGCTAGTTTAAACTTTTCTTGTGGAAATAGAGGAGTAAGGTGCTCAAAAGATACACGGTCTCTAACCACTTGTGGGTCTAAACCATTTATTTTACTAATTTTGATTAACGGGAAATATTTTTCGCCCTCCTTTGGAGGTCTTATTTGTCCTAAAACGGTATCTCCAGTTTTTAACCCGAATAGTTTAATCTGTGATTGAGATACGTAGATGTCGTCGGGTGAAGAAAGGTAGTTATAGTCTGATGAGCGTAAAAACCCGTAGCCATCTTGCATAATATCTAGAACCCCTTCACTTTCTATAATGGCATCGAACTCATAATTGGGCTCGCGGTATTTATTGCGTTTATCTTTGTTACCATTTTGAGATTTATTTTTATGCTGAGGGTCTTTTTTATCGTTTGATCGATCGCCCTGCTTTTTACTTTGCTCGTGTTTCGGGTGCTGGTTTTGCCTTTCTTTTTGGGGATTTGAGCGACCAGAATTAGAATTAGAGCTCTCGTTTGCTTTTTTTCCTTGATCAGGATGCGAAGTGGTCTTTTTAGTTTGTTTGGAGGGTTGTTTTTTAGATCTATCTGATTTTTGATCTTTCTCTCCTTCTTTATGAGGAGATTTTTTTAGAGGCTTTGAATGATTGTTTGGTTTTTCTTCCTTTCTAGCCTCTGCAATATTTTTTTCTTTAGGTTTTGTTTGTGGCTCTTCCTCGCTTAACGCCTCCTTGGCTTTGTGCGGGTTTGCCGCTTGGTAATCTAAAATTTGATAAACTAAATCTAATTTTTTTAAGCGGTTGTACTTAGGTACATTGAGCGATTTGGCAATTTCTTTAAGCTCGGGTAGCTTTTTTGCTTTTAATTCTGATATTTCTAACATCTATTGAAAAAATATATTATTGAATGTTTTGTGTTAAAACCAAAACCTATATGTGAAAAACGACGGTTTGGTAAAATGTATGTTTTTTTTGAAAAAATTATGAAGTTCTAAGTAACCTTGTTTGAAGTGGTTACGCATAGATACTGCAATAATACAATTTTATTTTCTTTTTTAGGGTTTTCAAATACAATAAATATTATATTTTTGTATCCATATCAAAAGATAAAAATGATTCAACGCATTCAAAGTATTTATTTATTGCTGAGTTTGGTGGTTAGTGTTATGGCGTCATTTGTATTTAGCTTGTGGTTGAACCCCAATGCAAATCCAATTTATGCCACAGACCTACCTTATGTTTTAGCGGGACTTCTATTGAGTGCTTTATTGGCATTGGTAAGTATCTTTTTATTTAAAAATAGAAAATTGCAGTTTGTTATGAACAGACTCAACATCATATTAAACTTTATTTTACTAGGATTTTTCGTGTACTGGTCTCTAATCGTACCTGGAGAGATGAATATCTCAGAGAAAGGTATTGGGTTGTTTCTTCCTATCATTTCTATCGTTTTTTTAGTGTTGGCTAATAAAGCCATCAAAAAGGATGAAGCACTTGTAAAATCTGTAGACCGACTGCGATAAACCTAATATCTTAGTAGTATTAGTGCGTAAAAACTCAGTGATTTTCACTGGGTTTTTTTATTTTAAATTACCACGTTTTCCTAGCTCAATAATTTCTAGCTTTTCAATTTTTTCTTTATTAATTTCAAAGCGGAGCATTGTGCGAACATTATGAAAACCGTGGGTACCACATGCGCCAGGGTTCATATGTAAAACCTGATTGTTTTTATCGTACATCACTTTTAAAATGTGCGAATGTCCACAAATAAAAAGCTGAGGTTTTTCAGTTTCAATTAATTGCTTTGTTCGGGCATTATATTTTCCTGGATAACCGCCTATATGAGTCATGTATACTTTCACCTGTTCGCAGTAAAAAAACAAATCTAAAGGGAAACTGCGCCGAGCTTTATCATCGTCTATATTTCCGTAAACAGCTCTTAAAGGTTTTATCCTACTTAAAGTATCGGTTACTTCTAAATTTCCAATATCGCCGGCGTGCCATATTTCATCCGCTTGACGGGCATAAGTAATTATGCGATCATCAAGATGTGAATGGGTGTCACTTAAAAGGAGAATCTTTTTCAAAAAATAAGAGGTTTTTAACAGGGTTTAATGCTTTAAGACCTACATGGTCTATAGATTCATGTATCTTTGCAAAGCAAAAATAGGTAAATAGTTTGAGGTATTTTATCGAATTGGCTTACAACGGTACAGCTTATTTTGGCTGGCAGAGGCAACCGAATGTAATTAGCGTACAAGAAGTCTTAGAAGAAAAGCTGCAAATTGCTTTGCAAAATTACACCGCTGTTGTGGGTGCAGGCCGTACCGATGCTGGTGTTCACGCTAAGCAATTGTTTGCTCATTTTGATTGCAAAGAAAGCTTAAACGAAACCGATTTCTGTTTCAAAATGAATACCCTGCTGCCGAAAGATATTGCGATTTCTCAACTTTTTGAGGTCCCCGGTGAGGCACATGCGCGTTTTGATGCCACTGCGCGTAGTTATGAATATATAATTGATACGCAAAAGAATCCTTTTACAAATCAAGGAAGTTATTTTGTGAAACGTACTTTAGATATAAAGAAAATGCAAGAGGCGGCCGATATTTTATTGGATTATACCGATTTTGAATCTTTTTCAAAAGTTAAGACAGATGTTTTTACTTTTGATTGCTCCATTATGCACGCTAGTTGGAAACAAGTGGACCATCAACTTATTTTTAGTATAAAAGCAAATCGTTTTTTGCGTAATATGGTAAGAGCCATAGTAGGAACTTTATTAGAGGTGGGTAGCGGGAAACGCGAACCGAAAGCAATGCACCAAATCATTCAATCTAAAAACAGGTCTAATGCTGGAGCTTCTGCGCCGGCTCGAGGTCTTTATTTAACGCAGGTTGATTATCCTGCACATATTTTTACAAACCATGGCAAATAAAACGGGTAAGGCATTTGATTTTAGGTTGTTTAAGCGTTTACTCACGTATACTAATCCGTACAAAAAAACCTTTTACTTTGTAGCTTTTACAGCTATTTTGCTCTCTTTACTTGGGGTGGTTAACCCGTATTTAACCAAGGTAGTCATTAATCAAAGCATAGTACCAAAAGATGCGAGTTTACTGGTTAACTTTATTATGCTAATGTTAGGAGCTTTAGTGTTAGAAGTGCTTACTCAGTTTGGATTTATTTACTTTGCGAATTGGCTTGGGCAGCAAGTTATACGGGATATACGAGTTAAATTGTTTGCTCATATGCTGCAATTTAAAAAGCAATATTATGATCAATCTGCTGTAGGTAGGTTGGTTACCCGTGCTGTAAGCGATATTGAAACCATTGCAAGTATTTTTAGCCAGGGGCTCTTCATGATTATTAGCGATTTATTGAAAATGCTTGTGGTAGTTGGGTTTATGTTATATCAAAGCTGGAGGTTAAGCCTCTTGGTTTTTCTAATCTTACCGCTGATTATTTACGCTACACGTGTTTTTCAGAAAAAAATGAAAGTGGCCTTTGAAGAGGTCAGAACACAGGTTTCTAATCTCAACACATTTGTACAAGAGAGGCTTACAGGAATGAAAATAGTGCAGATTTTTCATCGAGAGAAAGTAGAATATGCTCGTTTTAAAGCCATTAACGAGAAACACAAAAATGCTTGGATTAAAACAGTTTGGTACAATTCTATTTTTTTTCCTATTGCAGAAATGGCAACTTCGATTGCGATAGGATTAGTAGTTTGGTTTGGAGGATTAAGGGTTGTAGCGGGCGAAGAATTAAATTTGGGTATAATTGTCATGTTTATCCAGCTTATACAAATGTTGTTTAGGCCTTTACGACAAATAGCCGATAAATTTAATACCCTGCAAATGGGAATGGTAGCCGCAAATCGGGTTTTTGCGGTTTTAGATACCAAAGCCATAATAAAAGATCAAGGGACTCTAATAGCAAAAAATCTTCAAGGAGATATTGAATTTAAACAAGTGAGCTTTGGTTACATACCTGATGAGTTAGTGCTTAAAGGGATTGATTTGAAAGTGAAAGCTGGAGAAACGGTAGCTATTGTAGGTGCAACTGGTGCTGGTAAAAGTACTATCATAAATTTATTAAGTAGGTTTTATGAAATTAATGACGGAAGTATTAGTATAGATGGTATTAATATAAAGGATTTTCAGCTTAGATCTTTACGGAATGAAATTGCTGTTGTATTACAGGATGTTTTTCTTTTCGCCGATACTATTGAGAATAATATCACATTAGAAAACCCGAAGATAAGCTTAGAGGATGTCATTGCTGCAGCGAAAGAAATTGGCGTACACGATTTTATCAATACCTTACCAGGGAAGTATCAATATAATGTAAAAGAAAGAGGCACGATGTTGTCTAGCGGGCAACGGCAATTGATTGCGTTTTTAAGGGCCTATGTAAGTAAACCAAGCATTTTGGTTTTAGATGAGGCCACCTCTAGCGTAGACAGTTATAGCGAACAGTTGATTCAGGAGGCTACCGATAAGATTACGAAAGGAAGAACCTCTATTATTATAGCGCACCGATTGGCAACTGTTAAAAAAGCAGATAAGATTATCGTAATGGATGCTGGGAAAATTGTTGAAATAGGAACACATCAACAATTGCTTCAAAAAGAAGAAGGGTATTATAAAAGCCTTTATGAAGTGCAGTTTCTCGAATACGATATATAATAGTTAATGAAATAGATGAAGTTTATGAAAGATCTTCTTCTAGTTTTTTTTCTAGCTCCTCCAAATCATCGTATAAATCAAAACTTCCATCTTTGATATAGGAGGTATGTCCAGTTTCTTCACTAACCACTAAGGCAACAGCATCTGTTTTTTCGGTTATGCCGATAGCAGCGCGGTGCCTCAACCCAAAACGCAGCGGAATGTTTCTATCGTTAGAAACAGGTAAAATAACCCTTGTTGCTGTGATAGTATTATCTTCGATAATCATAGCTCCGTCATGTAGAGGAGAGTTTGGATAAAAAACAGATTCTATAATAGGCTGGTTTACTTTAATGCGCATACTATCTCCTGAGCTTTTTATAAAATCTAAACTTGTATTTCTTTTAATAACAATTAGCGCACCAGTGTTGTTTTGACCCATTTTCTGGCAAGCCTTAATTATCGATTTAAAATCGGTTTCAAGTTGATTACCATTGTTTTTATTGAATTTAAACTGACGTAGAAAGTTGCGCCTACTACCAAAATTGGTTGAGCCAACCATAAGTAAGAATTTTCTTATTTCTTGCTGAAAAACTACAATTAAGGCGAACATTCCGGCCCCAATAAACTGTCCTAATATGCTGCTTAGCATTTCCATTTGAAGCAATTGGGTTAATTTCCAGACAAGGTAAATAATTACAATGCCTATAAATATATTAATGGCTGCACTGCCCTTAACCAAGCGATAAACATAATATAGTAGTATAGCTACTAATAAGATGTCTATAATGTCTAATATTCTGAGTTCTAAAAAACTAATGCTATCCAAAAAAAAATGATTTTCGTAAATTTATAAATTAATCTTTAAGTTGGTCTAGAATAAGTACACATTCTTTAGCTTCTTTAACATCGTGAACCCGAAGAATCTGTGCACCCTTTTGTAGCGCCAGTGTGTGTAAGACCGTAGTTCCGTTTAAAGCGTTCTGTGCATTTGAGTCTAATAGCTTGTAAATCATTGATTTTCTTGAAACGCCAATTAAGATTGGTGCTTGAAGCTGCTGTAAAAGTTCAAGCTCATTTAGCAAGCTATAATTTTGAGTCAAGGTTTTAGCAAATCCGAATCCTGGGTCTATGATGATATCATTAAGACCAAGATCACGAGCTTGCTGTATTTTCTTTGAAAAGTAAAAAATAATTTCTTGAGTAAGATTTTGGTATTGCGTTAAGCTTTGCATGGTTTTTGGGTTTCCTCGCATATGCATCATAATGTAGGGTACTTGTAATTTGGCTGCTGTTGATAACATAGCCTGATCTAATTCTCCTGCAGAGATATCGTTAATAATTGCTGCTCCTGCGCCAATACTCTTTTCGGCGACCTCACTTCTAAATGTGTCTATTGAAATAAGTGTCTCGGGAAAATTTTTAAGAATAAGCTCAATTACTGGTAGCACCCGCTGGCACTCTTCCGTTACACTCACTTCTTTAGCACCAGGACGAGAGCTGTATCCGCCAAGGTCAATAAAATCGGCTCCTTCGCTAAGCATTTTTTCAGTTTGTTGAAGTATTTGTATTTCAGATTTATATTGTCCACCATCATAAAAAGAATCGGGTGTTAGATTCAATATACCCATTATTTTAGGTGAACTCAAATCGATAAGGCTTCCTTTGCAATTAATTGTCATCTTAAAAATTGATTTTTATAATTATAAATGCGAAATTTACGCAAAATTCATCTTTTCTATGCAACAAACAGCGCAGCAATACGATGCCGTAATCCAAAAATGTAGAGCTCTTTTTAGTCAGAAAATGCAAGATTACTCCAGCGCATGGCGTATTCTGCGATTACCTTCACTAACCGATCAAATATTTATTAAAGCACAACGCATTCGCGGATTGCAAGAAAATCAAGTTCAAAAAGTTGACGAAGGGGAAATTCCAGAATTCATAGGCATTATTAATTACAGCGTGATGGCTTTGATTCAGCTTAAAAAAGGTGTTGCGCAGCAACCTGACTTGTCATTAGAACAAGCTCTAGAAGTTTATGACGAGCAAATTGCCTTAACCAAACAGTTAATGTTGAATAAAAACCACGATTATGGCGAAGCTTGGCGCGAAATGCGGGTAAGCTCTTTAACCGATTTGATTTTGCAAAAATTATTGCGGGTAAAACAAATCGAAAATAATCAAGGCAAAACGTTGGTTAGCGAAGGTATTGATGCTAATTATCAAGATATGGTGAATTATGCCGTATTTGCCCTTATTTTACTTAATTTCAATCAGCAAAAAAAATAATTATGAAAGCAGTTGTAAACTTTGCACGCATATTTGTAGGTGTACTTTTTATCTTTAGTGGTTTAGTAAAACTTAATGATCCCGTGGGTTTTTCGTTTAAGCTACAAGATTATTTTGCAGCCAGCGTTCTTAATCTGCCTTTTTTAGTGCCTTATGCATTGGCTTTGGCGGTTTTTATTGTAATTTTTGAGGTGCTTTTGGGTGTAAATTTACTACTCGGTTACTTAAAGAAATTTACTAGCTGGAGTATATTACTAATGATTATTTTCTTTACATTTTTAACCTTTTATTCGGCTTACTTTAATAAGGTAACCGATTGCGGATGCTTTGGCGATGCGATCCCCTTGACGCCCTGGGAGAGCTTTTATAAAGACGTTGTTTTAAGTGTGCTTATTCTTATAATTTTCTTTAATCAAAAATATATACAACCTATTTTTAACCCAAATTCTCATAAATGGATATTTTTTGCGGCTTTTATAGGTTGTTTGGGCTTAGCTTATCACGTCTTAATGCATTTACCGGTTGTAGATTTTAGAGCCTATAAAGAAGGGGTTAATATTCAAGAGGCCATGCGAGTTCCAGAAGGCGCACCAGAAGCAATTTACGACTACCATTGGAAATTCAAAGTAGATGGTGAGGAAAAAATTTACACTACTCAAGGCAGCTACCCGCCAATTGATGGAGAGTTTGTTGAGGTAGAAACCGAAATGGTAGCTGAAGGTTATGTGCCACCAATCCACGATTTTGCATTAGAAATAAACGGTAAAGACTTAACCGGAGAAATATTAAATGAACCAAAAGTTTTAATCGTTAGCGCTTATAATTTATCTAAAACCGAACGTAAAGGTTGGGCAAAAATCAAACCAGTTCTCCAACAGGCTCAAGAGAAAGGTTATAAAGTAATAGCTTTATCGGCTTCTGGAGCGGCAGAATACCAAGAAATTAATAAAGATTTTCAACTAAACCTAGATTTTTATTTTGCCGATGAAACCACTATTAAAACTATTGTGCGTTCTAACCCCGGTTTGGTTCTGCTTCACGAAGGAACCATCAAACAAAAACTGCATTGGAATGATGCTCAAAAAATTGCATTAGATTAAATTTTGATAACATACATTGGTAAAAAGATAGTTTATGCAGCCTTAACCCTTTGGGGGGTAATAAGTGTAATTTTCTTATTGTTTCAAGTTTTACCCGGCGATCCCGCTCAAATGATGCTCGGTCAGAATGAAAGTGAAGAGCAATTGCAAATCATTCGAGAAAAATATGGATTTGACCAAAGCTTAGCCACACAATACGGGTATTATTTAAACGACTTGTCACCCATATCGGTCCACGCAAATAATAAGTCACATTACACCGCTCTTAGTACAGGAAAATATGATGCTATCGCTTTGTTCAAAACAAACTCTTTTACTTGTGTTGTCAAAAGACCTTATCTACGAGAATCCTTTCAAAAAAACAATAAGCAGGTCGGACAGGTGATTGCCGAAACGCTTCCCAATACAATTGTTTTAGCATTTTCGGCAATTAGTATTGCTTTGCTATTGGGTGTTTTTTTAGGCATTTTATCGGCTTTGAGAAAAGACTCTTGGATAGATCAAAGTATTCAAGTACTAAGTACGGTAGGTATGAGTGTCCCTTCATTTTTTAGTGCCATTATATTTGCATGGCTGTTTGGGTTTGTTTTGCACAACTACACCGGTCTGAATACCACAGGAAGTTTATATGAGTTAGATGATTTTGGTGAAGCCAATCAATTACAACTTAAAAATTTAATACTACCCGCTTTGGTTTTAGGCATTAGGCCCTTGGCTGTAGTAATTCAATTAATGCGAAATTCTCTGCTCGATGTGTTGAGTCAAGATTATATTCGTACCGCCAAAGCCAAAGGTCTTAATACCTATCAAATAGTATGGAGGCACGCTTTAAAAAACGCTATGAATCCGGTTGTAACTGCCATTTCTGGTTGGTTTGCTTCAATGTTGGCAGGGGCAGTTTTTGTGGAATATATCTTTGGGTGGAATGGTTTAGGAAAAGAAATTGTAGACGCACTTAACACCTTAGATTTACCAATAATAATGGGCGCGGTAATTGTGATAGCCTGTATGTTTATGCTTATCAATATTTTGGTAGATGTAATTTACGCCTATTTAGATCCAAAAATAAGAACGAATTAAATAAAAAATTATGCGAGATAAAATTGTTGCAGGAAACTGGAAGATGAATAACAACCTGCCCGAATCAATAACTTTGCTAGAGGCTTTAAAAAAGAATGAAATGCATTCAGAAGTTAAAGTGATGGTTGCACCTAGCTTCCCTTTGTTATTCCCAGTCAAAGAAATGCTAAAAGTTTCTGATATAGAAGTAATTGCACAAAACTGTAATGCACATAAGCAGGGAGCGCATACGGGAGAGGTTGCTGCATCTATGCTAACCAGTATTGGAGTAAAAACTGTGATTATAGGGCATTCTGAACGCAGACATCTGTATAATGAAAGCGATGATTTATTGGCTGAGAAGGTTAATACGGCGCTAGACGAATCGATGCAAATAATTTTTTGTGTAGGAGAGGAGCTAGAGGCTAGAAAAGCCAATCGTCAAAATGAAACCATTAAAAGCCAACTTGAAAATAGTCTCTTTCATCTAAATGCAGAGCAAATGAAGAAGGTTATTATTGCTTATGAACCGGTTTGGGCAATTGGAACTGGTGAAACGGCTACTCCCGAACAGGCCCAGGAAATGCATGAGTTTATCAGACAACAGATCACTGAGCGCTTTGACGCTGATTTATCTGAAAATACCTCTATTTTATATGGTGGTAGCGTAAAGCCTAACAACGCCAAAGAACTTTTTTCAAAACCCGATGTAGATGGCGGATTGATAGGTGGTGCATCGCTTAAAGCGGATGATTTTTCAGCTATTATAAATGCTTTTTAATGTTTTCGAGCATCAATATTTTGAAACTGCTCCATTGTGAGCAGTTTTTTTATGACAAAAGTCACTATTTAAAAAAATAAGAGAAATTTATTGAGATGATTTTTTACTTCTAAATGCTAACTTTAATCAAGTTAAAAACTGGTGTAGATTTTTTTGAAAGATAAATTGATACGTATTTATAACTATGCTTGCTGTAAGTTTTTGAAAATTAAAATCTTATAGTTTGGGTTGATAAAGCTATAAGATAAAACTATTCTGTTTTTTTATTTTTTAATCCTTTGTGATTTAAAGCAAATAAAATTATTGAGATAGGGCTTAAGATAAGGCTGATTTAAGTCATTTTTATCACTTTAAACTAAAACTAAATTTGCTAATAAATAACAAATAAATTCTAATTTTAAATACTATTAATTATGAAAAAGGTAGTTTTAGCATTATTAGTGGCTATGCTCGTACCGTTTGTGGGTCAAGCACAAGAAATCTCAAAAAATGAGCAAACCGATTATTCTAAATGGCAATTTAGGCTTAGGGGTGTCGTAGTTACTCCAGATGAAAGTGCCAATATCGAGGCTATTGGTGGAGATGTTGACATTTCAACAACAGTAATTCCAGAATTGGATATCACTTATTTCTTTACTAAGAATATTGCAGCGGAATTAATTTTAGGGACGACCAAACACGAGGTCTCGGCGATTAATACGGCTGTTGGAGAAATAGATTTAGGTTCAGTATGGTTATTGCCACCTACTTTAACCGCTCAATATCACTTCTACAATGGTAATTTCAAGCCCTATTTGGGGGCAGGGATTAATTATACCATATTTTATGGAGAAGACGAAGGTCCTGTTGCCGATAATTTAACCTATGATAACAATGTTAGTTTCGCCTTACAATTGGGTCTAGATTATACCTTAAATAATAATTGGTTTCTAAATTTAGATGTCAAAAAATTATTTTTAAATACAGATGTAGAGGTAGACGCTACCAGTGCACTAGGGGCAACTGTTGGGGCAGATGTTGATATTAATCCTTGGTTAATAGGATTTGGTGTAGGATATAAATTATAATTTAAAGTAAATAGATAGATAAAACCTGGTGAGATACCGGGTTTTTCTACTTATTTAAACTATTGATTTTATTTTTTAGTTCTTGCATCGAAGCCTGCAATTCCCGCAAAATGCCATTGTCTGAGTTGGCATCTAGATTAAAAGTAAGTTTAGAATTGACTTGCCATAATTCCTGAATTTCAGCTACATTTACTTCAAAGGCAGGATACTCGTCATTAAAAGAAATTAATCGAACACGGCTAGGATCCGCTAACTTATGCAACTTTTTTACCACTACACTATCATACATTACCACCACATACACACGGTGGTCATTGGCATCACTTATACTTGGTACTGCCTTGGCCAACACCCACTCATCTGGTCTAAAATTGGGCAGCATACTATCTCCTTCTATTTGAAACCCTCTATAAGTTGCATTTCTAAATTGAGGAAGCGGCATATCAAATGCAGGTAATTGTCTATACCAATCAACATCTTGAACATTATGAGGGTAACCTGCAGCAGCTTTTTGGTTTACCATTACAATGTTTTCATTTTCCTCAGAATTAAGGCTAATTACCTTTGGCATGGTATCTACTCGATGCAGAGGCAAACGCTTTTGATTGCTTTCACCAAACAACCATAAAGGGTTTATACTAAACTGCTTGAGTAACTCCATTACTACACTTCCGCTAAGCTTAGTTCGACCGCGTTCAATATCGGCAGTTGAGGTTTTAACACCTAAAAGGGAAGCAAACTCGGCTTGAGTTGCGCCTTGCTCTTCTCTAATTTCTTTAAATCGACGTATTTCTATTGGTAATTCCATATCCAAATATACATTATTTGGCGGATATTTTCCAAAACTTATTCGGTTTATTTCCGTTTAAACGGATTTAATCCGTAAATTTGTATAAAATCCATATAAATGAATTTTGATAGAATCAAAGAAAAACTTAGCATACTAGCCGATGCAGCTAAATATGATGTTTCTTGTTCAAGTAGTGGTAGCAAACGAACCAACAAGAAAAAAGGTTTAGGCAATTCAAGTGGAATGGGAATATGCCATACCTATACGGCCGATGGTCGGTGCGTTTCATTGTTGAAGATTTTGCTTACTAATCATTGTATTTTCGACTGTGCTTACTGTGTAACGCGAAAAAGCAATGACATTAAACGGGCGGCTTTTAAAGTACAAGAAGTAGTCGATTTAACAATCAATTTCTATAGGCGCAATTATATTGAAGGACTTTTTTTAAGTTCAGGTATTTTTAAAAATGCAGATTATACGATGGAACGCCTCATCTTGGTAGCTAAAAAATTGCGGTTAGAAGAAAACTTCAACGGCTATATTCACTTAAAATCTATTCCTGGGGCGAGTGATGATTTGATGTATGAGGCAGGCTTGTATGCCGATCGACTTTCGGTAAATATAGAGATTCCTACTCAAAATGGGTTAAAATTACTGGCTCCCGAAAAAAACCGCGAAGATTTTTTAAAACCCATGAAAAAGGTGCGTAATGAGATTGTTAAGTATAAATCTGAAAAAAAACTGATTAAAAGTACGCCGGTATATGCACCAGCGGGGCAAAGTACGCAAATGATTGTAGGGGCTACCAATGAAACCGATGCCCAAATTATGTATACTGCTGCTCATCTTTATAAAAAGTATAAAATGAAAAGGGTGTATTACTCGGGGTACGTTCCTATTTCTTATGATTCTCGACTTCCCGCAATTGGTACAGAGGTGCCCATGCTTAGAGAGAACCGACTTTATCAAACCGATTGGTTACTAAGATTTTACGGCTTTTCAATCGATGAGTTATTAAATCAGAAACATCCTAACTTAGATAGTGATATAGACCCAAAATTAAGTTGGGCCTTACGAAATTTACATCTTTTTCCTGTAGATATAAACAAAGCCGATAAACAACAACTCGCGCGCATACCTGGTGTGGGACTAAAGTCTGTTTACAAGATTCTGCAAGCCAGAAAGTACCGGAAACTAGGATGGCAGCACCTAAAGAAAATGGGTATTGCTTTGAATCGAGCGCAATATTTTATGGTATGCGACTCTCGTGATTTTCTAAAGGCCGATATGAGTGCGCAACAAATAAAATCAAATATACTTACTCAAGGAAAAAGCAAATACAAGCCATTGTTTAATTCACAATTAAATTTATTTGAATAAAATGAAAATTGTGCTATTTGATCATAGCTTTGAAGGTTTGTTATCTGCCATTTTTGAGGTGTTTCATTTAAGATTGAAAGATGTAAAACTGATGGGGCAAAACAACCATGCTGCATCTTTTTTTGATGAAGAAATATGGGTAAGCACAGATCAAGAAAAAGCCGCCCGTGTGGCAAAGGGAATTATTAAATATGGCGGTAAAAGCGACCTTACTTGGTTATACCGATGCTTTTTGAGCGAGTTGGCTGAGGTGCCCCAGTTAATACTTGCTTATATACGCCAATTGATGGTTGATAAGCATAGTGGTAAAAATGACTTTAGTAGAGATGCAGTAATACAATTGCAAAAGATTAATAAAATGATAGGGAGAGAAAAGCATCGTATGGATGCATTTGTACGTTTCGAAAAAACGGCAAACGGTCTATACTTCGCGCGAATAGCTCCCGATTTTAATGTGTTACCCCTAAATGCCAAGCATTTTAAAACCCGTTATGCCGATCAAGAATGGTGTATCTATGATATAAAACGTGATTATGGTTTGTTATACGATTTAGAATCCTTAAGGCATGTGCACTTGCCATCGGTAAATACTTTCTTGCATAGTACGCCACCAGATTTGTTAGCTGAAGATGAAGTGGCCTATAAAAAATTATGGAAAAATTATTTTGAACATACCAATATTCAAGAACGCGCCAATAAAAAACTGCATACTCAACACGTTCCTAAACGATATTGGAAATACTTAAGTGAAAAATATATATTGGATTATTAAATTATTTTCTCACCAATCATACCAATGCAAAATCCTAATATTGCCCCTAGCGTTGGGAGGTAAGTGTTTTTTAATTTACTTTCAGGAATGAGATCTTGTACGAGAAGATATAAAATTCCGCCACTAGCGAAGGTCATTAAATAAGCTGTCAAATCAGGGTAATCACTTAAAATAAAATGTCCTGCTAAAGCACCACCTAATCCAAAAAAACTTAGAAAGAAGAAAAGCAGCAGAGTTTTACGTGTACTAAATCCACTTTGGGTTAAGTCTCTAAAAGCATTAAAGGCTTCGGGTAAGTTTTGTAAACCAATAAAGACGGCAAGTAATTTGGCCATTTGAGACTGTGATGCAAAAACGGCTCCCAGAGCAATGGATTCTGGTATAAAATCCATAAGCATTGCCAGTAAAGTAGCGGTTTGACCACCTTTTTTACTCAAATACCAATCGATTAATAAAAAACAGAGCGCACCAGATAAGAAAGTCAAAACCAGCGGCCATACCGCTAACTCCTCAAGGCCTTTAGGAATTAAAACTAAAGCTACTGCCGATAGGATAATCCCTGAGCCAAAGGCCATAAAACTATGGCTTAACTCGTATTTTATAGGGGTGTCTTTAAGGTGATGATTAAAAATATAGGCTAGAAGTCCGCCAATAAAAACACTTACCCCAGCTAGAAACGAAAAGAATAATAATTTTTCCATAGTTAGGTTTTTAACATAAAATAAAAAAACCAAACCGGCTGTTGAGGCTACTCTATATTATTGGATTTCGGCACTAATTCCCGCTTCTAGTAAGGCAGTACAACGTGGTTTTAAATCTTCATAATCTCCCGTTTTTACGGCACATTTTCCTTTATAATGAATAATAAGCGTGCATTGCTCGGCTTGTAGGGCATCGTGATCACAACTCTTAATTAGCATTTCAATTACATGGTCAAAAGTGTTGACATCATCATTAAAAACAATAATTTGGTTCTGTTCTTCTTCTGCGGTTTCTGTCGCACTCTTTTCTAGTACTTCCTCCTGAACACTCATAGTTGTTAAGCTTGTTTCTTTCAAAAATAAATAATTTTGAATGTAAATTTTAATTTTTAACAAATTTTGCCCCCACCCAATTATCTTTTATGTGGTGGTTAACGTATTGCAGTCCCAATTGATTGCATTTTTCTTTTATGAGACTTAAATCTTCTATGTAAAAGCCGCTTAATAAAATAATACCCTCTTGTAGCAATACCTTTTCGTAAATGGGTAGATCTTGAAGAAGAATATTGCGGTTGATATTGGCGATGATTAAATCGAATTTTTTAGAGCCGAGCAGTGATGCGTCTCCTTCAAAAACTTTAATTGCCGGGTAGTTATTGCGAACTACATTTTCTTGTGTGTTTAAATAGCACCAATGGTCTATATCTATAGCGGTTATATCTGTAGCACCTCGCATACCGGCCAAAATGGCAAGAATACCTGTGCCACAGCCCATATCTAAAACCACTTTGTTTGTGCAATCGAGCTGCAATAAATGTTGTACCATCATATGAGTGGTGGCATGATGCCCCGTACCAAAAGACATTTTAGGTTCAATAATAATATCGTAGGTAGTCTCTTGTTTGGCATGAAAAGGTGCTCTTATTTGGCAGATGTCATCCACTAAAATAGGCTGGAAATTTCGTTCCCACTCCTCATTCCAATTTACCTGTTCAATTTCCTTAACTTCAAAGTCTATCTTAAAATCAGGATTTTGAAAAATGTATAATTCTTTAACTGCCTCGGGTTGATGCAGAGATTTCTCTATATAAGCCTCTAATCCCGTTTCGGTTTCAACAAAACTATCAAAACCTAATTCGTTAAGCTGGGCAATCAAGATTTCGGCAAGCGGTTGGACGGGTTCTAACCGAAAGAAATATCCTATATAAGTTGGAGTCATGGTTTACAATATTTGGTGCAAAAGTAAGTAAGATTTTTAGTAGCTGAGAGGCTTCGTTCGAATTTTATTCCGCGAAAGCGATATTCTTTTCAGTTTTCTTTTGCGGATAAATGCTTAAAATAACTTGGGTGCCTTGCGGTGCTTGTTGTTCATCTTTCAAATCGACTATCTTATAAGTGATTTCCCCTTGAAAGGATTTGTTATATAATTCTATTCGTTCTTTTATGATAGAAACGCCCATACTTTTGTGTTTTTTCTGTGAACTGGGTTTGGGTTGACGACCTATTCCGTTATCGGTAATACTTATGCTGGTTTTTGTTGTGTTGTGATTGATGTTTACACTTATTTTTTTCTTTTTTTTATCACTGAGCATTAAGCCATGCCAAATAGCATTTTCTAAAAAAGGCTGTAACAAAAGCGGTGGTATCTTAACTTCTTGAATTTCTGGATTATTGTCACCAATAAACAGGATTTCTAAGTCTTGTTCAAAGCGATTTTCTTCTAGTTGTAGGTAGTAGTTGGCCAGTTTAAGTTCTTCGGGTAATGAAATAACGTGTTGTTTTGAAGTTTCGAGAACCATACGGGTATACCTGCTGAATAATTTTAGGTACTTTATTGCTTTTTCATTTTGCTTGATTTGAATTAAATAAGTGATAGCGTTTAAACTATTGAATAAAAAATGCGGATTTACCCTTAACCGCGTAACTAGTATTTCGGCTTGAGCTAAATTACGTTCGTAAATTGCATTTAGTTTTTCTTTCTCTTCTTGATTAATTCTGGTATTGGTGGTTTTTCTTTCTTTGTAATTACGGTATTGCAAATACAAAATAATAAGTATTAAAAGCAAACTAATCCCTAGAAAAAAACTGATGAGGTTACGCCTAGCAAGCAATTCATTTTGATTAGCCAGTTTAACAGCTTGCAGGGCTTTATCTTTTTTTAATAGCGCAATTTCATTTTCCTTTTTAGCCAAGTTATACTGTTTGGTCAGGGCATCTATTTTAACATTTTGCTCATGTATTTTTAAACTATCGGCGTAAGCTTGCGCCCATTTATAGTGTTTCAAGGCATCGGCAAATTTGGTTTGTTCTTCGTGCAATTGCGCCAATAGCTCATGATTACCTTGCAAAACAGCGGTTTGCTTGTTTGTCGTGGCCAATTTTTGCGATTGTTGTATATAATTACTGGCTTGGGTGTAATTTTTTCTATTTAAAAAAGTATGCCCTAATTGATGCAGTACTTCTGCTTCTTTATGGCTGTTTTCAAGTTGAACATAACCCGCAAGCGCTTTTTTATAGTAAATCACTGCTTGAGTAAGATTTTTGTTTTCCTTAAGATAGGTTAGCCCCAAATACTCATAAGCGATAGCCAATCCAAAAACGCTGTTCATTTCTTGATTGATACGCAGTAAGCGGTTAAGGTAAGATTTGGCTAAAACATAATTTTCAGTTTCGATATGATAATCAGCAATCGATAAATAATTCATGGCTGTACCCAGCTTATTACCGCGTTGTTGTTCGGCTTTTAAAGAACGGTTGAAGTAAGCCAAGGCTTCTTTTTGTTTTCCCGGGATTTGACTCAAAGCATTGCCAATCCCGTTACTTGCAATGGCTATATTTCTTAAGTCTTCTTCCTCCTCGGCCAGCTGCAGGGCTTTCATATAAAAATCTACTGCCGTAGCATATTTCTGGTTGTATCGACTAGCTACTCCTGCATTGTTGGCAAAAATCATCTTGTAAAGTTTGTCAACTGATTTATTTTCTATCCATTCAAAAGCTCGTTGATGATAAGCAAAAGCGGTAGAATAATTTTTATGGTAGCGGTAGAGCAAGCCTAAATTGTCATTTGCTCGAGCCATTAAAAGGGTGTCGTTTAGTTGCTCAGCTAAAAGTATGGCTTGCTGTGCCAAGGCAAATTCTAAACTGTCTTGTTGCTTTTTTTTATGCAATTCACGTGAACGATTTATAAGAGTGAGTACCTGGGTGCTGTCTGGTGCTCGAACAAAAAGCTCTGTATCCATATTTTGCGCTCGACCAATACTAAAACTCACCAAAATATTCATCCATATAAAACATAATAGCTTAAGGTTTAGAACCTTTACAAAATTAAATAAAGTTTGGAGAGCTGTTGAAGACAAAATATCTCGTATTAAATTACAAATAAATCACTGCCTATACCCGATCGAGAAAATCGGCTTTTTTATTGCGTGAGACTGGAATTTTTATGTTGTTTTTAAGCACGATATAAGCCTCGGCTTTTACAAACTCACATACTTGATCTAAATTTACCAAGTAGCTGTTATGCACCCTAAAAAAATGATTGTCGGGTAGAAGGCATTGTATGTCTTTTAGCTTTTTTGATAAAAACAATTCATTACCGTCGCATAAATAAATACGACAATAATTACCGTCACTTTTACAATAGGCAATTTGCTGTGGTTCAATAAAAACTAATTTTCCATCAACGGGAATGGCAACCCTTTTTTGATTGTTTAGACGTTCTTCTAAAATATCACTGGGATTTTGCTTTTCTTTATTATACTTTAACCGATTGATAGTAGAAACCAAATCATCTGTATCAATAGGCTTTAGCAGGTAATCAAAAGCACTTTCTTTTATGGCCTTTATGGCATATTGACTATATGCCGTTACAAAAACTACTTCAAATTGACGGCTTTGAAATTTGCTAATGAATTCGAGACCATCCATCTGGGGCATCTCTACATCGATGAATAAGCAATCTGGAGTATGATTTTTTAGATACAAAAGCGCCTCGTTAGGGTTGGTGAAAGTCTTTAATATATTTACCCCTTGGCAATAATTTTCGATTTCCCACTCCAGACTTTTTACGGCTTTAAGTTCGTCATCCAGTAATACAATTTCTAACATTTTGTTGGTTATTTAGTCTATCTAATTTACGAAAAAATTGAATTATATAATGGTATATTGTATAGTTTGGATTAAAAACCGTATATCTGGTTAAAATACCTTGATGATTTTCAAGATGTTCATTTTCAAGTACCTTGGTGAGTTTGGTTTAATAATCATCTGGTTTATTTATTATTTTCTGAGCACGTTCTTGATGAGCTGCTAAGGTAGATTTATCCATTTTATTAAGCATACTCATCATCATACTCATACGTTGGTTGTCTTTTAATTTTTCGCGATGAGTAGCTAGAAAATTCCAATAAAGCGCATTAAATGGACATGCGCTTTCTCCGGTTTTCTCCTTTACCTTATAGTGGCAGTCTTGACAATAATTACTCATTTTATTGATGTAACTACCGCTTGAAATATAGGGTTTTGTAGCTACAGTGCCACCATCGGCAAACTGACTCATACCGCGAGTATTTGGCATTTCTACCCATTCAATCGCATCAATATATATGCCTAGATACCAAGCATCAACCTCATTGGGGTGCACACCAGTGAGCAGGGCAAAATTACCCGTAACCATAAGTCGTTGAATGTGGTGCGCATAGGCAAGTTCTAGACTTTGCGAAATGGCGTGGCTAAGGCAATTCATTTTTGTTTTACCGGTCCAATAAAAATCGGGGAGTTGGTTTTGGTGGTCCAGTTTATTACTGCGGCGGTATCCTGGCATTTCTTTCCAATAAATCCCACGCATATATTCGCGCCATCCCAAAATCTGACGTATGAATCCCTCTACTTGAGAAATATTAATATCGTATTCAGCTTCGTAATAAGTGTCTAGAACTTTATCGATAACCTCTTTAGGGGATAACATTTTGGTGTTTAATGCAAAAGAGAGTCTAGAATGAAAGAGATAGTTTTCTTGCGTATGCATAGCATCTTGAAAATCGCCAAAGTGCACTAAGAGCTCATCGCAGAAATACCGCAAAACTTTTAAGCTGTCTTCACGCGAAGTGGGCCAATTAAATTGTGTTTTGTCTACCTCTCCTATGCTTTTTACATCGGTTTTGGTAAGGGCCCCAACAATATCGGTTACGTCTTTTCTAAATCCTTTTTCGTGCGGAATCGTTGGAGAGCCTTTCCACTTTTTCCGATTACTTTTATCAAAATTCCATTTTCCGCCCTCTGGGTTATTTTCGTCCTGCATTAAAATACCATGTTTTTTTCGCATAGCACGATAAAAATACTCCATTACCAATTCTTTCTTGCCTTCAAAAAAATCGGTTAAATCATGGCGTTGAGTAAAAAAATGTTCGGTATCATAGCTTTGAGTTTTTATATCTAACTCATTGGTAAGTTCTTTAAGTTGCTCATCTAATCTATATTCATCTGGTAAGAGGTACTCAAAGCATTCTATATCATGTTCATCTATTAAAGCTTTAAGGTTGGCACTTAAATCTTGCTTGTTCTTTTTATCGGTCAGCGTATAGTACACTAGCTTATGACCACGCTCTTTTAAATGCTCAGAAAAGTTTCGCATGGCAGCAAAAAAGCCTACAATTTTTTGAATGTGATGGTTAACATAATCGGTTTCTTGCTTCATTTCGGCCATAAAATAAAGCATGTTATCATCGGTTGTAGAGAACCAAGAATGTTTATAATTCAATTGGTCACCCAAAATTAAGCGTAGCGTTTTCATGAAAATAGTTTGTTTTGTAGCCAAGTCTGTTGGTATTTACTAGAAGCATCGTATCGGTTGGCTTGGCTTTTAATATTAAATTTACGGTCCCGAGGGTCATTACCTACACCACTGTTGTACATCCAATTGCCCCAATTGCTGTGTACATCATAGTCTACCAGCATACTTTCTAAGTAGGCGGCGCCTTTTCGCCAATCTTGTTTTAATTCCTTTGCCCAATAACTGTTGATGTTTTGTCTTCCTCTGTTGCTCATAAATCCGGTTTGAGCTAATTCAATCATATTAGCATTTACAAAGGGTTCGGCTGTTTTACCTTGTCGCCATTGTTCAAATACTTGTGGGTTATTATGCCAGTTTAGTTTTTCTTTACGGATTCCTGATTGCTTAAAAATAGCATTTCCGTGCTTGAGTGAAATGTATTTGAAGAAGTCTCGCCATAGCAACTCAAAAATTAACCAATAGGTGCTTTCGTTTTTTATGATTTCTTCTTCATATTTTTTGACTTCCCAATAAATTTTCCTAGCCGATATACAACCGTTAGCCAGCCAAGCCGATAGCTTAGAACTGTAATCTGCACCCAATAGTCCGTTTCTCGTTTTTTTATAAACGCTCAACTTTTGGGTTTTCCAAAAATAATCCTGTATTCTTTTAGAAGCCTCTTGTTCTCCTCCCTTAAAGGGGAAAGCGGTGCGAGAATCGGGTTCAAAAGAATGTAGCCCTAGTTCTTCTAGGCTAGGGATCGCTTCTGAATGTTCACTAAGTGCTTGATGGTAGTTTTTTTGCGGTAGCGGTAGGCAAGCCCTTACATTGGCTTCTTTTTCTACTTTTTTTCTAAATGCGGTAAAGACTTCGGGTATTTGATTAAAACTAAAGGGGATGTCATTTGGGTGATATAGTATTTGGTCAAAAAAGGAATGCGCTTTTAATAAGCCGCATCGACTTTTAATTTTACTATAAACCAAAAACTCTTCTTCTGTCCATTCTTTTTGGGAATAGAGATCGGTAATATTAAATTTTTCAACCAACTCGGGTATTTTATCTTCGGGTTGCGCCTTAAAAACCAATAAGTCTATACCTAGTTTAGTCTTTAAATTCTGTTTTAATTGCTTTACACTCTCTATAAGAAATTGCGCTCTAAACTTCTCTGTTTTTTTAAAACCATAGGCGGTGGTAGCATAATGGCGAGGATCAAAGCAATAAACCGCATATACTTGTGGGTGTTTTTTGCAAGCGGTGTATAAGCTATTTTGATCTGCAATGCGCAGGTCGTTTCTAAACCAAACTAGTGCGCTGTCTTTTTGTTTTGTCTGCATCTTTGGCTACAATATTTTACATGTTCCCAATCGCGTTGCCATTTTTTACGCCAAGTGAATGGACGCTGGCAAGTCACGCAAATCTTTACAGGAAGATGTTTCTTATTCATAAATACTTTTGGTGGGTACATCGGGTTTGGCGTAGGCCAAGCGTGTTAGAAGATGAGGTAGGGCATAAGCATCTAGACCATTTATGCATACCGTTTTTTGTTGTGCTAATCCTAAAAAACCATCTTCTTCTGGCGAGGTTTCGCTATAAACGCCTAAAATCTCCCCAACAATTAATCGGCATTTATTCTCTTCTATAAAGTAATGATTTTTCATTTTACAAGCTATTTGTACCGGTGCTTCTGCTACAAATGGAGCTTCAAAATCGTTTTTATAGACTGGAGTAAGGCCACTTTTCTCAAATTCTGATACCTCACCATTATAGCGCGCCGAGGTATGATGAGCTTGTTGGTATATCGATTCGTTCACGTGATTAACACTAAAAACCCCAGTGCGGTTAAGATTATCCCAAGTGTTGCGAATTGCAGAAGTAGGCCGTAGGATAAATCCCAACAAGGGCGGATGACTGCCTAAATGAATTACAGAGCTGAAAATAGCGAGATTTTCAATTCCATCTTGCGATCGGGTTCCAATCAGATTAGCCGATTTATAACCGCTTAAGCTATTGATAAAATTAGCACGGTAGCGCTGGTCCATAGCTTTGATTTGTGTTCGTGAAAAATACATATGTTTAATAATTTTATTATTACGTTAAACAAAAGTAAGCTTTTGGCAAAAAAAAGACAGCTAAAACAACTGCCCTTTTCCAACAACTAAACTTAAAATTAAACTACTTTTTGTTTTTTTGGTCTTTTATAGTTTCCTCATCAAAATCTACCTCATTGTTCTCTCGCTTTCGATTACCAAATGAATCTAACGGCTGATCTTGTTCTTTTCTTTTTCTATGTTTCTCTTCAATTCGTCCCATTTCTTTTTTCTTTAAAATTAGGCTTATTTTTGCAGAAAAATTTTAATTAAAAATTAAAATTTTGTTAAGTAGGTTTAAATTTATTAAAATAAATCAATAAAGCATAATTTATTGCTTTTATCTTTTTAAAATATTTGCTTTACGGATGAAAGCCTTGTTTTGATTATAATCTGAAGAAGTACAATAACTTAAACTTACATACAAAATAAAAGCCCCGCCAATGCCTACTAGCGCTTGCTGTGTAGAAGCCACCTCCCAAGCCAGAGGTAAATCGGCCCCTAGGGCAATAGCAAAATGATAACTTGAGAATGCTAGACCGTACAGCATGGTATAAAAGGCGGCTTGGCTACTTCCCTTATACCATAAAAATCCCATAACCAATGGTACAAATGCGCCGCTGGTTAAGAAATCAGACCCTATCCAAGATACTTTTAAAACCGATTTTATTTTTAGTGCGATAAATAAGGCAATGGCAGCCATAAGTAAGGTAGCTACGCGCGCGACCAATATTTTCTCTTTATTGCTCGATTGGGGCTTCAGGTGGTTTTGATAAATATCTACACTTAGTGCCATAGCACCGGTATTGAGCAGTGAATCCATAGTCGACATAATGGCGGCACTCAAGCCTACAAAAATCATCGCGCTTAGTATAGGTTGCTCTATTTGCGCAACCATAGTGGGTACAATTCCGCTTGACGGTAAATCTTCATATAGTACACTGGCGAACATTCCGGTATAGGTTACCATGAGGTATAAAGGAATAAAGGCAATAAAACTGTACAGCATCATTCTTTTGGCGTCGCTACCGGTTTTGGCGGCCGAAATTCTTTGCCAAACGTTGGCTTGTATCATCCACGAGGTACCAAAGGTAATCACGTACGCCAATTGGTCGGGAACCTTATGAAAAAAGGAGGTAAATCCGGTTTTTTGTTGAAGCAGCGCTTGTTGTTGTACCGCCTGCATTCCACCAGAAGCGGTGTACGTAAAATAAAATAGAAAAATTCCCGCCAATAAGAAAAAGACAAATTGGAGTAAATCGGTTACCACTACTCCTTTAAATCCGCCGAAGAGCGAATATAAAAGGACAATAGCTGTACCCAAAACGGCCCCGGTTTCATAACTAATATTAAAGAAAGCCTCAAAAAATTTACCTATGACAATTACTTGAATAGCTGCGGCAATAAGCATAAAAAGCAAAATAAAAATACTGAGTAGTAATCCGGTCCTTCGGTCATAACGGGCTTGCATCAATTGTGGTTGCGACAAATGCCCTAAGTTTCTAATACCTTTAGAAAAAACATACATCAAGCCTGTTGCAAGTAAAACGGGTACTCCGTAAATCCAAAAAGAATTGAGTCCGTTGGTGTGGGCGTGGTCTACCAAGTCTATTGCCGATCCGCCTCCCCACCAACTGGCAATGAAGGTCACTGCCAGTAACCACGCGGGTAATTTGCGCGAAGCCAGAAAGTAATCTTCATTGTTTTTGCTCTTGCTATAATAAATGCCTATACCCGCGATTAGCACGACATATATCACTAAAAAGAGGACACTTAATTCATGATGATTCATTACCCTTATTTGGTGGTCGAAAGTACGAGATTATTTCGAATTAAGAACAATTGTTGTGTATGGGTAAATATTCTCTTTTATCTATACAGACAGAATTCTACCATCTTTACTCCTCTAAATTGAGCTCTAAAAGCTATTAGATCTCGAGTAGGTGGCTCGTTCTTAAAGTACTGCATTTAAAACTCAGGAGGGTATTTAAATTTTATTACTCTTTAGGTCCTACTTGCTTTAAACTGACTTAGTCTTTTAGTATACTAACTTTATAGCAAAGCAAGATTTAAATCAAATTGTCTTTATCATAAATCTATATTGAACCTATTATGAGTTTACTTTAGTGCACTATTTAGTGGACTCACTGTGGATTCACTGTGGACTCAGTGTGGACTCAGTGTGGACTCAATATGCTTTTGATAGGCATTTGAATTGAAGTAAACAGACTTTATTTAAGCTTGAAAGTGGAATGGGTAAGAGTTCTGGCAATGGTAATGCTCTAATTACTCCGTTCTTTAAAAAAAGATAAAGGTTATGAATACTCGTTATATGCTATATTTTATCCATTAGCAATAAAAGGCTTATTCAAAAATCCAATTACTTTTTAAATTCGCAGGCAACTTTTGAGATTGACTCTATGTATTTTTTTTGAATGCAATCTAACTTAATTATAGCTTAAAAGGGTAGACAAAATTTTCTGATTTCACGCAGAGGGAGTACACAATCAAATTTTAGGGGTATTCGCTTGATTATTTTGCTTACTTTTGCTTTAAGAAATGGGGTGCTTATTTCATAGGCTGAGAAGATACCCAGAGGTCATCCTCGAAACCTGATCTGGATAATGCCAGCGTAGGGATTTTTACGGACTACTTTTGCAAACAAAAGGCTTGGTCTGCACTTGCCATTTCGTTAAACTATAAAGAAATGGATTCGCTGTTTTACAATTTTACCCTTATTCAAATCTTAGGCACCTGCTTTGGCGTTACTCAAGTTTTACTGGCTCGCCAAAACTATATACATAACTACCTGTTTGGCATTGTTTCAATACTACTAAGTATCTGGATTCATTACCACTCCCAGTTGTATGCCGATATTGTTTTGAGTCTATACTATTTAGTAATGAGTATTTACGGGTGGCTGTATTGGCAGTTTGGCAAAAAAAACAATCCGCCACCCATACAATATGCCAATCGTTTAGATTATATAATAAGCTTTGGCATTGTGTTGTTTTGTTTTGGGGCGATGAGCTTCTGGTTAATCAACTACACCGATTCTGATGTACCTATTTGGGATGCAACCACCAGTGCCTTTGCTTGGGCAGGCATGTGGTTGATGGCTAAACGTAAAATGGAGAATTGGATTTTTCTAAACATCAGTAACATCATTACCATCCCTTTACTTATTTATAAAGAACTTTATATCTATGCCGCCCTCACCGGTTTTTTATTTGTGGTAGGGGTTTCAGGATATTTGAAGTGGAGAAAATTAATACAAGATGAAAACCAACCTACAAGGCATCAGCCAGCAACAACTTAAAGCCGCCTGTTTGGGTGCAGCAAGCTTCTCTAATGAAGTGCTGCACTACTTGGCGCAAGAAAATTTATGGAATATCTGGGTACCTCAAGAATATGGGGGTCAGGCTTTATCTTTAACCCAAGGTTTAAAGAAGTTACAGGCAGTAGCAAAAATAGATGGTAGCCTGGGTTGGACGCTCACCTTGTGCAGTGGGGCTAATTTCTTTGTTGGCAATTTAGAAAACGAGGCTGCAGCCGAAGTTTTTAAGGCAAAACAAAACACAATTCTAGGCGGTAGCGGCGGAGTCTTTGGCGAAGCGCATCAAGAAGAAGGGCAATACCGTATTAATGGAACTTGGCATTATGCCACAGGTGCACCCTACCTTACGCATTTTACTTTAAATGCTCGAATTATGAATGCCGGCAAGCCAGTAAAAGATGACAACGGAAACGACTTAATAAAAAGTTTTATTTTGCCTAAAGAAGCGGTGAAGATTATTCCTAACTGGTCGAGTATGGGTTTAAAGGCTACGGCTACACATTCTTTTCTGGTTTCAGATTATCGTGTGGCACCAAGATTTAGTTTTGTTTATCACGAGGTAAAACATGCGGCAGACTTGTACCAAATTCCTTTTTCGGTCTTTGCTGATTTTACTTTATGGGTCAATTACATCGGTATGGCGCAACATTTTTTAGATTTAGCCAGGTATAAGGAGGTTGAATCTTCTTGGCAAATTTTAAATGCTACGCTAGAAGACAGCGAAAAACGCATATATGACTTAGCACTACAAACCGAAAGTCGTCTAGACAACTCAACATTTGGTTGGGAAGAATGGGTGGTGCAGGTACACCAAGCAGCCGTAAATTCTGTGCAAGCTATCTCTCAAGCCATTATAGGTTTGTATCCGTTTTTAGGTATTTCGGCAAGCAAAGAAGGCAGCGAGTTGAACCAGGTATTTAAAGATTACTTCACCGCAACGCAACATCATATTTTTACAAAGAAGCGCTAGAATAAACTATTTATCTACTTTAGAAGTGTCCTAAAAAAGGGGAAAGCCTATATTATATCTCCTATTTTAAAGGTATAATTGATATATAGAATAAAACCCTGAATTAATAAGGCGCTAATGTAGAAGCTTTATACAATGCCGATATAAAAAATACCGACCGAAATCAGCTACTTTAAGCGAATTCTAAATAACGAATTAATATAAATTACCCGAATTTTGTCAACACTTTCTAGACAATTACTATCTTTAGAAAAATAATCTAAAAACTTGCAACAAGCACCTACTTAAGTCATATCAAAGTTCTTTAAAACGCTTTAATAGGACTTCTTGTATAATGTACTTAGCAAATTTCTATAACATTTATGGCCAAGAAGAAAAAAATTGAAAAGACAAAATCAATCGAAGAAACCCTTTGGCAATCCTGTAATAAGCTAAAAGGTTTTGAAGAGCCTTTTGAATACAAATAAACTGTCATAGCATTAATATTTTCATAATTCACAATATGAAAACATCTTCTTTTTAGAAGATACTTTTTGATGATTTTATTCTACAAAAAAAATGTTAAGCAATATGATATTGCTTTAAAAATATACGAAACATTTAACCTTTTTAGAAATTCTTTTATTTTCGCAACCCTTTATGTATTTTATCAATTTTAAGTAAATAACCAATTTTTATTTCCATGAAAAGATTTAATTTTTTAGCAATTATTTTTTTAGCGATTATGATAGCGTTCACCTCTTGTTCTAGGGATGATGATGCTAATATTTCAGGTGATTACTTTTCTATCACTAGAAATGGTGAAGAATACTTTAAGGAGGAAATAAATTACGCTTACTTAGGAATAGATTTTAGTCAGTTGTGTAGTGGTCGACCAGATTTAACGATTAATAGAACAGAGGAATATATAGAAACAAACGAATTTAGCTTCTCAATACAATTATTAGCACCCGCTTGGGATGAAGATATGGAGCATGTAAGTTATTTAGACGCACAAATATTTATTGCACATGATGGCAATAACCAAGAAAATGATTGCAATTATGCTTACCATTTAGATTTGTTATATTCTGAAAATGACAGAATTTTCTATCCTGATAAAGGCGCAAATAATGTTCACTATATACAAAGTGTATCAAAAATTTCTGAATACGATAATGAGGTTGTCTATGCGGTTAAAGGCAGTTACCAAGCTACTATGATAAATAGTTCTTGTGATACTATTGATATAAAAGGTGATTATAATTTTTATATCAGAACATTCAAATTAACTTAATAATCTTCGTTACTTTAGTCCCTTAATTACTTTAGCCCCTTAATAGTTCGGAGTGATATTTTAAATTTCAATTAATACCTTTGAAATATGAAATATAAGAAGAGCAGTTCATAGTTATCATGCTCCTGAAGGTAAAATGCCTACGCCTCAATTATTGAATTATAAGTATGATTATGATAAAATTTAATTAAAATTTGTCACCTCAATTGTCACCTTAAATTATAAACCCTCGTAAGTACTGGCTTACGAGGGTTTATTGTGGAGTCGGGGAGACTCGAACTCCCGTCCAAACAAGCAATTCAATGGCTTTCTACACGCTTAGTTTTCACTTGAATTTTCGAGAAAAATCTGGCAGAAAACCGCCTAATCTTTCCTTAGCCTTTTCAATTTCGGTATTCCTTAAAGGCGTCAGAATACCTAAATTTACTTTATCGGTGCCTCAAATGCAAGTGCCGTAAATTAAGGCCCTCGCGAGACATCTCGGCTCCCTGTCTTACAGGGACTAAGCTAATCTTACTATGATTCAGATTATGCAGCCAAGGCGTAATTATTTTCGCCGTTTAAAAAAGTCTGAAACATGAGATTTACGAGCTATATTCCGGCGCTCGACGTGCTTACTATTCAATTCGACTCGCTGTCAAAACCAAATCGACCCCAATAGTAGTACCATTATCTACAACAACTATTCCCTTTTTACCTTTGGCAGAAAAAACTTAGGCAACAAGCTTAATACAAACTTCTGGGCGTTCCGCTTTTGATGCAAAAGCGGCGGGCTATCCGCTATATCTTTTAAAGCAAACCAGCTTTAAAAGTATGCCGCTGCTATCCCTAACGCAAAATAGTTTAAAAGAACAATATCTGTAATAGATAAGGCTGGCAAAGATACAATAAAATCATATATTTACCCAATAAATCCGAAAGTCTTCCGCTAGCTTGTTAAAGACGAAGTGGTTTTAACTTTTGCCGATAAAATTTTTGTGAAAATATGAAAATAGGAATTATAAAAGAACGTAAAAATCCGCCCGACAGGCGAGTGGTATTTTCTCCAGAAAAACTTTCTCAACTTAAAAAGCAATTTCCCAGCTGCCAAATTGCGGTAGAATCTTCGGCTATTCGTGTTTTTCCAGACGAAGACTATAAGAATTTGGGGTTCGAGGTAACCCAAGATATGAGCGATTGCGATGTGTTATTAGGAGTAAAGGAAGTGCCGGTTGAAGCTTTAATACCCAATAAAAAATATTTTTTCTTCTCGCATACCATCAAAAAGCAACCCTACAATAGGGCCTTATTGCAGGCTGTTTTGTCGAAAAATATAGAACTCTATGATCACGAAGTAATTACCGATACCCAGAACAGCAGACTTATTGGTTTTGGTCGCTACGCTGGTATTGTTGGGGCGTACAATGGCTTTAGAGCTTTAGGATTACGCGATAATTTGTTCAATTTACCCAAGGTAGAAGACCTACCCGATTATAATGCTGTGGTAGCCAACTTGCAGCAGGTAAAATTGCCGCCTATTAAAATAGCGCTAACAGGATCGGGAAAAGTAGCCCACGGAGCACAAGAAATTTTAGAACACCTAAATATCAAAATGATTAGCGTGCACGATTTCTTAACTAAAAGCTATGATGAGCCGGTGTATACCCTGCTAGATGTGCTTGATTATAACAAACGCAAAGATGCTAAGGTGCTAGATAAATACGACTTTTACAATCATCCTGAACAATACGAATCAAATTTTATGCGTTTTTCGCGGGTAACCGACTATTTTATAGCCGGTCATTTTTATGGCGAAGGCGCTCCAAAATTGATTACCCAAGAACAAATTCAACAGCCAGATTTTAATATAAATCTCATTGCCGATGTAAGTTGCGATATCAACGGACCCATTGCCAGCACCATAAGGGCTTCAACCATCGCCGATCCGTTTTATGGCTACGATAAAACCAGTGGCGAAGAAGTTGCCTACGATGCAAAAAATGCCATTTGCGTAATGGCTGTAGATAATTTGCCTTGTGAACTACCTAAAGATGCTAGCGAAGGCTTTGGAGATATGTTTTTAGAGCATGTAATTCCCAACTTTTTTAATGATGACCCAGAAGGTGTCTTAGAACGGGCTAGAATGACGTCTAACGGAGAGCTAACGCCAAGATATGCCTACTTAAAAGATTATGTAAATGGGGAGTAGAGCATTTTTATGCTTGCTGTTAAGCGCCGGCATTCTTTTTTCTTGCGTTGGTTTAAAGCGTTTGCCCAAAGCCGAAAAAGATAGGAATCTTAAGATCATGAGTTACAACATTAGGTATGCTCAAGAAGGTGTGGGAGAAATTAGCTGGTCGAACAGAAAAGAATTGCTCACAACGCAGTTAAACGAAGTGCCCGTAGATATCTATTTGTTGCAGGAACCATTAGATCAGCAGATAATAGATATAAAAAAGGCGCTAACTAATTTTAGTTTTGTAGGAGATCGACGTGTTGAAAATGTTAAATGGGGAGGCTATAACGCTATCTTTTATAATGAAGATAAATTTGCTTTGTTAGAAAGCAATACGTTTTGGTTGTCTGAAACGCCCGAACAAGAATCTAAAGGCTGGGATGCCAAACAAGTTACCATTGCTACTTATGCATTATTAAAAGATAAGGCAACCCGTAAAAGGTTCTATGTACTAAATACTCATCTCGATAGAGTGGGAGAGGTAGCCAAATTAGAAAGTTTAAAACTGATCAAAAGAAAGATTGAAGAAATAAATAAAAAACACTACCCTGTTATAATAGGAGGTGATTTTAACTCGAAAGAGACCACAGCGCCTATTGCTTATTTTGATAAGTATTTTAAAGACGCAAAAAAAGTTGCTCAAACAGCGCCCATCGGGCCAAAGGGTACTTTTAATTATTTTAATTCACGAATACCGCATAAATACCGTATCGATTATATTTATGTGTCTAAAGCGATAGAAGTAAAAAGTTATCAAGTTTTAGATAATCAGTATGAAGGAAGGTATCCTTCAGATCATTATCCGGTTTACGTAGCCTTGATGCTTCCTTAGCACTAGACAAACTTTTATTATCAACCATAAGATTTTACTGAATAAAACATAGCCTTAAAGGCTATGTTTTATTTATTTTATGGGGTAATTGCCAGCTAATTAATGAAAACTACAGCAACTTTTAATGACAAGTTGTAGGGCTTGTAAACACAAGCCTTTGAGAGTGTAATATAATATTGTACAATATTCCACCAAAAATTGTACAATATTTTTATAAAAATTGTACAATATTTTTCAGAAAGTTGTACAACTTTTATAGAAAAGCTCTTTAGGTTGAAAACAAAACCCCAAGACCTTCATTTAAAAAGTTCTTGGGGTTAGGTTTAAAAGTTGAGCAGTTAGTGCTTAAAATCTATGCTACACTAAAGCCAGAGTCAAGCTTTTATAAAGCCTTAACGCATTTTCTAATTTGCACCAGGTTGTGTAAAAGTTTTTCTAGATGCTTAAGATCTAGCATATTCGCGCCATCACTTTTTGCGTTTGCCGGATCAAAATGCGTTTCAATAAAAAGTCCGTCTACATGATTCACCACTCCTGCACGGGCAATGGTTTCAATCATTTCTGGTCGGCCACCGGTAACGCCACTGCTCTGGTTAGGTTGTTGTAACGAGTGCGTAACGTCTAGCACTGTAGGCGCATACTGGCGCATAGTAGGTATACCTCTAAAATCAACTATCATATCTTGGTAACCAAACATAGTACCGCGATCGGTGATCATAACTTGCTCGTTGTGGCTGTCGGTAACTTTTTTGACCGCGTGTTGCATGCTTTCTGGACTCATAAATTGTCCTTTTTTTAAGTTAACTACCTTACCGGTTTCGGCGGCAGCCACCACCAAGTCGGTTTGGCGCACTAAAAAGGCAGGTATTTGCAGTACATCTACATATTCGGCGGCTAGTTTTGCATCGCTAACTTCATGAATATCGGTTACGGTGGGCACCTTAAAAGTTTCGGCAACTTTACGCAAAATCTTTAAGGCCTTTTCGTCGCCAATTCCAGTAAAACTATCTATTCGGCTTCGATTGGCTTTTTTAAAACTGCCTTTAAAAATGTAGGGAATTCCTAATTTATCGGTAATATTCACCACTTTTTCGGCAATACGCAGTGCCATTTCTTCGCTCTCAATAGCACAAGGACCGGCGAGTAAGAAAAAATTATCTTTATCTATGTGTTTAATATGGGGTATTTGCTCTAAATTCATAACATTTACTTTAAGACAAAGGTAGAGAATAAATTAAAATTGATTTGCCGCTGAAGAAAAATTATAGCGATTAGGGTCTGCTTTCATAAACAGGGCGCTAGCTAAGTAATTAAGGGTTCATCTGCGGTTGTTTTTTAATTTCGGGCATTGCATTTTCTTTATTTATGAGTGAATTATTCCGCTTAAAGCGGATAGAAATCGTTTAAAATAAAGGGTTTATGTAAGGAAATGTCAGTTTCTTTTAACTTCATGTTATATTTTTAGGTTAAAGCTTTAATATCAGAAAATTAAGCGTAAATTTGCAGCCTTTAAATTACTATATGACTTCAATTAGAAACATTGCAATTATTGCACACGTTGACCACGGTAAAACCACTTTGGTAGATAAGATTATGTACCACTGCCGTTTGTTCCGTGAAAACGAAAACACAGGTGACCTTATTCTTGATAATAACGATATTGAGCGTGAGCGTGGTATTACCATTACGTCAAAAAACGTGTCGGTTACTTATAAGGGAACCAAAATTAATATTATTGACACCCCTGGTCACGCCGATTTTGGAGGTGAGGTAGAGCGAGTTTTAAATATGGCCGATGGGGTTTTACTATTGGTAGATGCTTTTGAGGGGCCTATGCCGCAAACGCGTTTTGTATTGCAAAAAGCAATTGATTTAGGCTTAAAACCTTGTGTGGTTATCAATAAGGTAGATAAAGAAAACTGTACTCCAGACGAGGTACATGAGAAAGTATTTGATTTGATGTTTGAGTTGGGGGCAGAAGAGTGGCAGCTTGATTTCCCATCGGTTTATGGTTCGGCTAAAAACAACTGGATGAGCACCGATTGGAAAAATGAAACCGAAAATTTGGAGCCGCTTTTAGATATGGTTATTGAGCATATTCCTGAACCTAAAGTAGATAAAGAAGGTACGCCACAAATGTTGATTACCTCTTTAGACTTCTCATCTTTTACAGGAAGAATCGCCATTGGTCGCCTGCAACGAGGTGTTTTAAAAGAAGGTATGCAGGTTTCTCTAGTAAAAAGAGATGGCAGCATTAAAAAATCTAAAATTAAAGAATTGCACGTTTTTGAGGGCTTGGGCCGTAGAAAAGTGCAGGAAGTTGTAGCAGGAGATATTTGTGCGCTAGTAGGTTTAGAAGGCTTTGATATTGGTGATACCGTTGCCGATGTAGAAAATCCTGAAGCTTTAAAGACCATTAGCATAGATGAGCCTACTATGAGTATGTTGTTTACCATTAATGATTCTCCATTTTTTGGTAAAGACGGTAAATTTGTAACCTCAAGGCACATTAAAGAGCGTTTGACCAAAGAGCTGGAGAAAAACTTGGCATTGCGTGTTGAAGAAACCGATAGTGCCGATAAATTTATGGTTTTTGGTCGGGGTGTTTTGCACTTGTCTGTGCTTATAGAAACTATGCGTAGAGAAGGTTACGAGTTGCAAATAGGGCAGCCGCAAGTAATCATTAAAGAAATAGACGGTGTAAAGTGTGAGCCAGTAGAAGAATTGACCATAGATTTACCCGAAGAAGTTTCTGGTAAAGCGGTTGAAATGGTGAGTATGCGTAAGGGTGAAATGCTTAGTATGGAAGCTCGCGGAGACCGTATGGTTTGTGAGTTCATCATTCCTTCTCGTGGTATTATTGGTTTGCGTAACCAATTGCTTACTGCCACAGCGGGAGAAGCGATTATGGCACACCGTTTTAAAGAATACCAACCGATTAAAGGAGACATCCCTCAGCGTTTAAACGGCTCTTTAGTTTCTATGGAAAAAGGTACCGCAATTCCTTATTCGATTGATAAACTACAAGATCGCGGTCGCTTTTTTATAGATCCGGGTGAAGATATTTATGAAGGCCAGGTGATTGGGGAGAATTCACGTCAAGATGATATGACGGTGAACGTAACCAAGACCAAGAAGCTTTCGAATGTGCGTTCGGCTGGAGCCGACGATAAAGCTAAAATTGTTCCGGCTATTAAATTTAGCTTAGAAGAAGCTTTAGAATACATTCAAAAAGATGAGTATGTTGAGGTGACTCCTAACCATCTTAGAATACGTAAAATTTTCTTAACCGAGAACGAACGTAAACGCAATAAAATAATTTAAAATAAAAAACTGTTTTAGTTTTTATATCATAATAACCCCAAACCAGTAGGTTTGGGGTTATTCTTTTTTAGTAGCTTACCTAAAGATTAATCTTCAATAGTGTATCTTCGTATCTTTAGTAGTTTCGAATGAGGTTTAGGTTTTTTAATACACATCGGCTTTTATTAAAAGCTTCTTATTTTAACGGAATTATTGTTGCGCTCAAAGCCTTATCTGGAGTGGCCACTACAATGGTAGTTAGTCGGGTAATAGGTCCGTCTGGCCTAGCTTTACTAGGAAACTTGCGAAATTTTACTCAAACTATTTCTAGTTTTACTGCCGAAGGTTATCAAAACGGGGCCATAAGATACGTATCGGAATACCAACAAGACGCTAAGCAACAGCAACAAATTATCGCTAGTATTTTTCAATTGAGTATGGGGGTAGCGCTAGTCTTTGGGGTGGTGCTTTTTTTATTTTCTTCTTTTTGGAGTGAGGTGGTTTTCAAGACAGATGCATACGCAGACATCATTCGGTTGGTTGCTGTGGGCTTACCCTTTTTATCGCTCAATCTATTATTAATTTATATTTTTAATGGTTTAGAGCGCTACAAAAAATTAGTGGTACTTAATGGAGTTTTAAGCCTAGGCAATATGGTAATGACTATTGTCTTGGCGCTTCAAATGGGTTTGAGGGGCGCGCTTATAGGCGTTATCTTAGGACCAATATTGGTTTTTTTCCTTATGCTTTTGGGGCTAGGAAAAGAAAGAGAGGTATTATTAAATTTATTTCAATTCAAATTATTTTCTCTTACTGCGGTAAAAAAATTAAGTGGTTATTTATTGATGACCATTTATGCTACCGCAATAGTTTCGGTTACTTATTTAATGATTAGAAATTTAGTAATTAAAACCTTATCTACAGAAGACGCTGGTTATTGGGAGGCTATGAATAGATTGTCCTCTTTTTACTTGATGTTTTTTATAAGCCTTACTTCATTTTATTTGTTACCCAAACTAGCAAAAACCGATGCGTATGGTAGCTTTAAAAAAGAGTTGAAGCATTTTTATACCCTTACAATCCCTTTGCTGGTAGTTGCATTTTTTATAATCTATTTTTTGCGTACTTGGTTGCTTCAATTGTTGTTGGGCGATGAATTTTTACCTACAGAGCGTTTATTTTTTTGGCAGTTGGTTGGTGATTTTATTAGCATCTTAGCCATCGCTCTGGTAAAGCAGTTCCACGCCAAACGAATGATTAAGGCTTATTTAATTAGCAATAGCTTTTTAAACCTTTCCTATCTTATTTTTAGTCATCTGTTTATTGAGGTTTATGGGTTGCAAGGAATAGTGAAGGCCTATGCCTTGGCTTATTTTATCTATTTAATTCTTGTTTTGTTTTTCGTTTATATGCATTTTAATTCAAAAAAAAATGAATAGAATCTTCAACTTACAAGCCCCTAAAATGAGTTTAATTTTATTATTGGTTTACCCAATAATTTTGGCGCTGTTGCTGGAGATAGGTATTCATCAAATAGGACCATCAACGTTTTTAAATGTTTTAGAGAATACGCTTTTTGGGATAATTATTTATGTGTCTGTTTTAATTTTAAATTCTTTTAAAGGCAGTAAATGGATTAGTAAAGCCATGTTGCTTGGCTTTTACTTGATTTTAATTATTGAAACCGGATTGTATATTCTATTTGAAACCAGATTTAACGCGAGTTATATTTATGTGATTCTAAATACCAATACTGCCGAGATAACCGAATTTAGCCAGACGTTCTCTACCTATTATCTGCTGTGGTTACTTTTATTTTTACTTCCTCTTTTTTCATTTTTTCCTAAATCTATAGCTTCCGCGAAAGCAATATCAAAACCCAAGATAGTAACCGGTGTCGTATTTATTTTAATGCTAGCAGGGGTGCTTAAATTTTCTAAACTTATAATCTATAATTTACCGTATATCACGGTAAAATCTTACACGCAATACAAGGAGCAGGTAAATGAAATAGAGCAATTTAGAGCAGAAAATTTACAGATTGAAGTAGCAACCACTACTCAAAATGAGTTGATTGTGGTAGCCATAGGAGAATCTGCCAGTAGAAAACACATGCAAGTGTATGGCTATGATAGGCCCACCAATCCGTTATTGATAGCGCAAGACTCTTTAAAATTATTTAATGACGTGATAAGTTCTCACGTTTATACTATGGGCTCTTTATATGATGCCCTTACGCTGGCTAATTATGAAAACCCTAAAGCCTCACAATCGCTTATACAGTTTTTAAAAAGTGCCAACTACAAGACCTATTGGCTTTCCAATCAACGTCCCGTTGGCTTTCATGATAACTTAATTTCTAAACTAGCCTCAGTTTCTCATGAGACAGTATTTCTAAATTACTCCGCTTTTAATGAAAATGGAAATTATGACGAGGTGCTGTTACCTTTACTGAATGAAACCTTAAGTGAAGAAGGTAAAAAAGTTATTTTTCTTCACCTTGCCGGAAATCATTATGCTTATAATAAGCGTTATCCTACTCGTTTTAATTATTTTAAAACCGAAGAGAAAAACGAAAAAACGAGCAATATTAACACCTATGACAATGCCATTCGCTACAATGATTATGTGCTTTCGGAAGTTTTAAAGTTAATACAGCAACAAAACAAAAAGAGCGCTTTCTTATATTTTTCTGATCACGGAGAAGAGATGTATGATGTTGCTGAATTTTTTGGGCATTTTGAAGATAAACCCACTTCAACGATGTATGAAATTCCTTTTATATTTTGGAAATCTCCTAGCTTTGAAACGCCAACTGACTTTGTGATTGATACTAGTAGAGCCTATATGCTAGATGACTTTCCGCATTCGCTAACCCATTTAATGGGCATTTCTGCTGAAGGTTTAAAAAGAACTAGGAGTATTTTTAGCGATTCTTTTCGGCCTAGAAAACGTCTGATTCAAGATGGAGTTGATTTTGATGAATTTAAAGCGAAAGAGAAAAAATGAGTTACAAAATAGGGATTTTAATCGATCGATTAAACGGGGGAGGAGCCGAGCGTGCTGCGGGAATTATATCGAAACTTTTATCTGAATTGGGGCATAAAATTTTTATAGTAACCTTGTTTGATGATGTAGCCTATCCCTACCAAGGAAAGTTGATTAATTTAGGGAAGTATAAAACCGGTTCACGCTCTTCACTTGCAAAATATTTAAGGTATAAAAAACTTCATACAACTTTAAAAGCCGAAAATCCCGATTTGATTTTAGATTTTAGAATGAAGGATTTTCCGTTAAGGGAAAAGTTACTGAATAGATTGGTTTTTAAATACCCCATGATAAATATGGTGCGCAGTTATAGGTTGGAGTGGTATTTTCCAAAACCCAAAAAACTAGCTCAACATTTATACGCGGATTATGCCGGCATAATAACCGTAGCCAAAGAAATAAAGCAGGTGGTACAACAGCATTACGGTTTTAGTAATGTTACAGCCATTCCTAATGCTATAGATATAAAAGCAATTCAGCGTAAAGCTAACGAAAGCCTAAATACACCAGAGGAGTATATTATTGCTGTAGGTAGAAATCATCCTGTAAAACAGTTTGAGGCTTTAATCCTAGCGTTTTCAAAAAGCAATTTGCCAAAGAAAGGGATAAAATTGGTTATTATGGGAGATGGCAACGAGAGTGAAGTGCTCAAAAATAGAGTTAGGCAACTCAATTTGCAAAAGCAAGTACAACTGCTAGCTTTTCAAACTAATCCTTTTCCTTTTTTAAAGCATGCTAAATTTTTGGTTTTAAGCAGTAAATATGAAGGATTTCCCAATGTGTTGGTAGAAGCATTAGCCTGCGGAACTCCCGTGGTGGCTTTTAATTGCTCTTCGGGGCCGAGTGAAATTATTCAACATGAAAAAAATGGTCTATTGGTTGAAAATCAAAATTTTATAGCCTTAACCCAGGCGATGAATAGAATGATTGACGATAGAGCATTATATGAGCAATGCAAGGGTTTTGCACTTGAAAGTGTAGCTTGTTTCTCTATAGAGAAGGTGAAGCATCTTTGGAAGCAATACCTAGCTGGACTCAAAATGGAGTGACTTTAATTCCTCTTTTTATCAAAAAAGCTTTTAATTTTTTTAAACCCTGATACATCCAAAATGGGCATTCAAGTAAAACTTTCTGTTTAAAGCTGAGTGCCGAAAAATCTATATCTTGTTTAAATTTTTTAAACAAGGCTTTATTCCGCTGATTTTTATACTGGGAGGCGTAATAATACCGGCTAGCATTAAGGTATTTTTTTAACCCGGGATGACTTTCCGCTTGACGGTCAAACTTCTTGAAATCTATTAGCTTTTTATTGCGAATAGTACTATTTGTCATTTGGTTAGGAATGTCTACATAGTAAATTGCACAAGCCTTATAATAGTAAGCCAATTTAAATTGAGAATTGGCTCTTATGTTAAAATCTAAATCCTCTCCTATATCTACTGCGGTATTAAAATTTCCAATTTTATTTAATGCCTTTCTAGAAAATGCAACACAACTATAGCAATAAATAGGGTTGAATAAACTGGCGGTAAAGAAATCTTCAATTTTCACATATTGATTAGGCCTCACCGCTTTGGGAAGGTTTTTTACGGGAATAACGGTATGGTTGTTAATCTTTTCCTCGTAATCGGTTCCATAAATATCGCAATCGGGAAATTTTCTGGCAAGGGTGTCAATTGCAGCAAGAAAGTTGGGCTTCCATTCGTCATCGGCATCTAAAAAAGTGATAATATCTCCTTTAGCATTAGAAATCCCAGTATTTCTTGAAGCTGATAAACCTTTATTTACCTCGTGTTGAAGAATGGTTATTCTAGAATCTTCTATTTTTTCTGCACGAGATAAACTTTTATCTGTAGAGCAATCATTCACAATGAGCAATTCAAAATCTACAAGTGTTTGTTGCAATACAGAGTGTACACTTCGCTGAATATAATCAGCTTTATTATACATAGGTATAACCACAGAAAACCTAGGCATTTCTATCGAGTTGAATTAAGTGGTAAAGACGGTACAAATCAAAAAGACGCAAAGAAGGTTTGGGTCCCAATAAATTTCTTTCGATGTGGCGTAAAGTGCTTTTTGGCAAGGAAGCGGCAGCACGATCTAACTTTGCTTTTTTTAATTTTTTATGAAAGGCTAAAATTTTAATATATTCGGGGTCAATAAGTTTATGTTGTTTAAAATACAGGGCAGCTTTTAAAGAATCTAAAGATTTTCTCAAAAATTCTTTACTGCTTTCTATCCCCAAATGATACACCGGATTATTAATATGTAAGATAGGTACCTCTGCTTGCTGAAGTTGGTAAGAAAATAGCGTGTCTTCGTGTCTTAAATTTGGGATATCTTCATTAAACTTAACCTTCTTAAAAACTGACTTACGGATTAGAAAATTAAGTGTAAGAAAAGAAACATAGGGTTTTCTACTGCGTTTTTCGGTGGCTAAAGCTTCTCTTAAATTCCCGTAATGCCAGCGTAAGCGTTGAGCAGCATCGGGTTTGTTGGGAACATACTTAATACCTCCGTAAATAATGTCGTGCTCATTAGAGATAAATTTAAGGTAGTTTTTTATAAAATCATCTTTAATGGGCATCACATCGGCATCTAAAAAAAGTAGCCAATCAAATTTTGCAGTGTCTGCCAGAAGATTCCTAATTCTGCTTCTCCCAATATTTACTTTAAGTACTTGATAAGATGCGTGTTCTAAAGCATTGATCTCGTCATTTTCATCTATACTAGATGGGTTGGTAGAAGCATCATCTAAACAAATAATTTCAAAATCGATTTTCTCGGCAGTGAGGAGTTGGTGTACTTTCTGTACCAATGGAAAAATAGTATAGTTATAAGTGGGAATCAGAACAGAAATCATAAGTAATTCTTCTTTTTAAGCCGTTTTCTGTACTACTTCAAACACTTTTTGGCCGTCGCATTTTAAGGTTTTAGACGGGTATTTTAATAGCAAAGCATAATCGTGTGTAGCCATTAAAATGGTATTACCGTTACGGTTAATTTCTTGCAAAACCTCCATTACCTCTACAGAGGTTTGTGGATCTAAATTACCCGTAGGTTCATCGGCTAGTATTAATTCGGGGTCGTTGAGTAAAGCACGCGCGATGGCAATACGTTGTTGTTCACCACCAGAAAGTTGGTAGGGGTATTTAAAATTTTTGGTTTTCATACCCACTTTGTTCAATACCGTATCAATTTTTTCTTCCATTTTGGCCTTGTCTTTCCAGCCTGTAGCTTTTAAGACAAACATTAGATTTTCCTTGATATTGCGGTCGTTCAGCAATTTAAAATCTTGAAAAACCACGCCGAGTTTGCGGCGTAAGAAAGGAATATCTTTTTCTTTGAGTTTACGTAAATCGGTACCTACAATAGTTCCTTCACCCTCTTTCAAGGGAATATCACCGTATAGCGTTTTCATAAAACTACTTTTACCGGTTCCTGTTTTACCAATTAAATAAACAAAATCACCTTTATTGATTTCTACATTTACTTCAGATAAAATAAGACTTTCTCTTTGGTAAATCGCCGCGTTGCGAAGCGAAAGGATAGATTGCGCCATAGCTTTTTAAGATTTGAGGCTAAAGGTAACAAAAGTTTTTAAGTTCTATTTTACTAGCGTACTCAATTTATAGGTGTAGTAATAAATTTCATGAGTTTGCTTTTGCGTCAAGCGGATGTAAAGACTGACTAAAATGCTAAATTTGATATAATTATTACGCGGGTTTGGCGTTATGTAGTAAGCAATTCTTTTATATTTGAGTTTTGATAAAAAAGCGACTTTATGTTTAAAACAATAGGATTTTGTTTAGTATTAGGAATCGGTTCGGGTTTCTCGAGTTACAGTCAGCAAACCGCAGTGTATACCGAGAATTTTATGACCTACCAGCAGGCGACTCGTTTATTCAATAAACAGCAGTACCAAGCCGCACAAAATTTGTTTAAAGAGGCCAAGCAGTTAACGCAAAGCGAAGAGCTTAAAGCCGATTGTGATTATTATATCGCGCTTTGTGCGGTGCGAACACAGGCTAGCAACGCCGAACAACTCTTAGATAATTTTGTTCAAAATCACCCCACCAGTACCAAACGAAATTCGGCCTACTATAACGTAGCCAATTATTACTTTTCGGCTGGCAATTACGTTGAAGCTAGGAACTGGTATAATAAGGTAGATGTAGATGGTCTAAGCAAAGAAGAAAAAACTACTTATTATTTTAATAATGGCTACACCTATTTTAAGGCGGGTAGAACAAACGAGGCAAAGAAGTACTTGAACCGCGTGCGAGACGATCAAGAATTTGGGGCCCAGGCGAAATACTATTTGGGTTTTATGGCTTATGAAGGCGATGAATATGAAGAAGCCAACCAGATGTTTGATGCCGTTAAAGGTGATAAACGGTTAGACAAAACCTTGTCTTACTTTCAAGCCGATATGAATTTTAAATTGGGAAAGTTTGAAGAGGCCATTGCTTTGGGTAAAGAACAGCTAGATCGCTCTAACCGACTTGAAAAATCTGAACTGAATAAAATAATAGGAGAGAGCTATTTTAACTTAGGGCAATATGAAGAGGCTATTCCCTATTTAAAAGAATACCAAGGGAAACGCGGTAAATGGAATAACACCGATTATTACCAGTTAGGTTATGCTTATTATAAACAAGGCGAGTATCAAAATGCCATAAATGAATTCAATAAAATTATAGACGGTCAAAATCACGTGGCACAGAATGCCTACTACCATCTGGCAGAATCTTATGTAGAATTAAACCAGAAACAACAGGCACTCAACGCTTTTAAAAATGCCTCTGAAATGGATTTTGAGCCTAAGATTCAAGAAGACGCTGCGCTTAATTACGCCAAGTTGAGCTATGAAATAGGAAACTCCTACAAAAGTATTCCCGAAGTATTAACCGATTTTGTTGAGCGTTACCCAAATAATCCGGCCACGACCGAGATACAGAACCTTTTAATCGATTCTTATATCACTAGTAAAAACTATAAAAAGGCACTAGATCTTTTAGAGGGTAGCAAACGCTTTAGCGATAAGCAAGTGTATCAAAAAGTTAGTTTTTATAGAGGGGTAGAGCTGTATAATGAGAACCGATACAGCGAAGCATTACATTACTTTAATCAATCTTTGGCTAATCGTAGCGATGCCTTATTTACGGCTAAAGCTACCTATTGGAAGGCAGAGACGCAATATAATTTAGGTAATTTTAAAGAAGCTTTAATTGGGTACAAGGAGTTTTTAGGTATGCCAAAAGCCAATGCAACCGAGGCCATAAAAGCCATAGATTATAATATTGCTTATGCCTATTTTAAAACCAAAGACTATACCCAAGCCATAAAGCATTTTAAAAAATATAGCGAACAAGAATCGGTGCCTTTACCACAAAAAAACGACACCTATTTAAGACTAGGCGATAGTTATTTTGTGAGCAGTGATTATTGGCCCGCAATGGAGGCGTATAATAAGGCCATTGGCTTAAAAGGTATTGACTCTGATTACGCTTACTTTCAAAAAGCCATAAGCTATGGTTTTGTAGATAAGAATGAGCGTAAAATAGAAGATTTAAACAATTTCATTGCCAAGTATCCTACAAGTATTTATAAAGATGATGCCTTGTATGAATTGGGAAATACCTATGTGGCCGAAGGTAAAACCAACCAAGCTCTTGCAGCATATAAACGTTTGCAAAAAGAACTACCTACTAGCTCGTATGTTTCAAAATCTATGCTAAAAGTAGGATTGCTGTATTATAACAACAATCAAGGCGAACAGGCATTGGGAACATTTAAAAAGGTCGTAGCCGATTACCCCAATACCACCGAAGCCAACCAAGCGGTAAAAACCGCGCGTAGCATTTATGTAGATTTAGGAAGAACAGAGGAGTATGCCCAATGGGTAAGCGGTCTTGATTTTGTTGAGGTAGCCGATTCTGATATCGATAACGCTACCTATGAGGCGGCAGAATTACCATTTATTGAAAATAAAATGACCCAAGCCAAAAAAGGATTTGAAAAATACTTGAATCAATTTCCAAAAGGTTTACACGCTTTATCGGCTCACTTTTATTTGGCTCAAATCAATTACGCCGATGAAAATTATGCAGCGGCCATTCCGCATTACCAATATGTAATCAATCAATCGCGCAGTGAGTTTACAGAGCAATCCTTAGCCCGACTGGGTCAGGTTTACTTAGAACAAGAAGATTATAAATCGGCTATTCCAATTTTAACTAGATTGGAACAAGAAGCAGATTTTCCACAAAATATCACCTTTGCGCAGTCAAATTTAATGAAAGCCTATTATGCGCAAGAGCAGTATGCACAAACCATCACCTACGCCGATCGCGTACTTGAAAATCAGAAAATAGAAAATAGTATAAAGAGTGATGCGCAAGTTTTTATTGCTCGGGCGGCGATAAAATTAGGCGATGATGCAAAGGCTAGAAACGCGTATGAAGCGGTAAAGAAAATAGCACAAGGAGCATTGGCAGCAGAAGCACATTATTATGATGCTTACTTTTTACGCGAAGATGGCGATTATCAAAAGTCAAACGAGGCGGTGCAAACTTTAGCCAGAGATTATTCGGGTTATAAGAAATTTGGAGGCAAAGGACTTCTCGTGATGGCAAAAAACTTCTATGATTTGAATGATGCCTATCAGAGCACCTATGTATTAGAAAATATCATTAAAAATTTTAAAGCCTACCCCGATTTGGTTGAAGAAGCTAAAGCTGAATTGATTCGTATAAAAACCAATGAAGCCAAAACCAATTCTTCTGTAGAAACCCCTCAAAATTAGAAAAAATAGCTATGTTATATAATCATAAATTCAATACTTCTATGCGTTTTAAATTAGGTATATCCATTGGCTTATTCCTTGTTAGCACAGCCTTAAGTTTTGCCCAAGAAGACAAAGAAGAGCAAGGTGATATAGATACCGAACGCTTGATAATTGTAAAACCATATTCGCCTACGGTAAGCGATGCTTTTAAAATTAAGCAGAACCCAGTGATCAATGATTCTACCGAGCGACAAAAGAAAAAAGTAAACTATACCATTAATTCTTTTCCAGTAGCCTCAACTTTTACCCCAGCAAAGGGTAGAGCGGCCCGAGTGCAACAACAGGCTTTACCCACAAGTTTTGATAATTATGCTTCTTTGGGTGTGGGCAACTACTTTAATGTAGACGCTGCTTTTTTCGGACGCATCCCGCTAAGTCGTTACCAAGATCTCAATTTAAGTTTTACACACCAATCTACCCAAGGAGGAATAGACGGAGTAGACTTAGATGATGAGTTTTATGATACCCAACTCAAGTTAGGTTATGAGCAAGAAACACGTAGTTTTACCTGGGGTACACAAATTAATGCTTTACACCAGTCTTTTAATTGGTACGGTTTACCGCAAGAATTTTCTATTCCAGAACCTTTATTAGACGGTATAGAAACCGGTCACGCTTATTTAGGTGGCGGATTAGATGCATATTTAAATACGGGAGAAGGGGTATTTCAAGGTATTGATTTAAGCTATATGCGCTTCGCAGATAATTGGGGTGCAGGTGAGAATAGATTGGTTTTAACTCCTAAATTTGAACTGCCTTTAACGCAAATGCCTGTAGACCTAGAGCTCAAATTTGATTATGTAAATGGTAATTTTGACGAACAACCCAATAATGTAAGTTTTATGCCTAAATACGCTTACCTGAATTCGAGTATTAGTCCGCGTATCGTCTTGTCAGATCAAGATTACTCGGTGCAATTAGGTGCCGAACTGGTTTACAGTATGGATGTTGAAAACGAGAAAAATAATTTTTATATCTATCCAAAAGTCAGTGGTAGTTACCGTTTAGCAGGCGATTATTTTACGGTTTATGGGGGCGCTCAAGGCGGATTAAAACAAAACTCTTATTATGGTTTTACCCAAAACAATCCGTTTGTAGCGCCGGCATTGGTGGTTGCCCCAACCGACAAACAATATGATGTTTTTGTAGGTGGTAAAGGTAAATTTACCGAAGCTTTAAGCTATAATGTAAAAGCCAGTTACCAAAACGAGGTGAATAAGGCTTTATTTAAACATAGCACAGATAACCAAAACGTAACCTCTCGTGAGGGTTACGAATATTTCAATAGCTTTGGCGTGGTTTACGATGAGGTAAATACATTACAATTATTTGCAGAATTGCAATTGGATATTAACGACCAATTTAACCTAAAATTAAACGGAAGTTTTTATAGCTACGGTGAAGACAGAGAGCCTGAAGCTTGGAATTTACCACAATTTGAAAGTCAACTTATGTTAAATTATGCGATTGATCAAAAATGGTTAATAAGCGCGAGTATGTTGGCGATGGGCGAGAGAAAAGATAGTTTATTTATCATAAATAGCACCCCAGAGTCTAGTGCACAAACCCAAACGCTAGACGCTTTTATAGATGCCAATTTACGCGTAGATTATCAATTCACCGAGCAATGGGGCTTCTTTTTAAGAGGGAACAACCTGCTGGGCGATAATTATGAGCGTTGGTATGCTTACCCAACACAAGGTCTGCAAATTATGGCAGGAGCCACCTATCAATTTGATTGGTAAAAAGAAGAACGTATGAAGAATATACTGTTTAGTTGCTGCATGCTTATACTTTTTAGCGCCTGTGAACAGCGGGAAGAGGTTGATTTAATAGTAAGCAATGCTAAAGTTTATACGGTGAATGATGCCTTTGATGTGGTGAAGGGTTTTGCTGTTAAAGACGGAAAGATCGTGGCCTTGGGAAATTACGAAGATTTGCATTTGCGTTATAAACCCAAGCAATCTTATGATGCCAAAGGCAAAGCCATCTATCCTGGCTTTATTGATGCACATGCTCATTTTTATAACTTAGGAATGCAGCAGCAAAGGGTAGAGTTAACCGGTACCAAGAGTTTTGATGAGGTTTTAGAAAAGTTAAAAGCTTTTCAAGAGCAAGAACAACGCCAGTTTATTATAGGAAGGGGTTGGGATCAGAACGATTGGCCCAATAAGGAATTTCCTACTAACAAAGCTTTAGATGACTTGTTTCCTGATACGCCAGTGGTTCTAACACGCATAGATGGGCACGCGCTTTTGGCTAATACCAAAGCTTTGCAATTGGCCAATCTTAATGCCGATACCGAAATATCAGGTGGGCAATTATTAAAGCACCAAGGAGAATTAACAGGAGTGTTGATAGATAATGCCATGCAGCCGGTGCAAGCTATTATTCCAGAGCCTACGCGTGCTACACAAATTGATGCTTTGCTAGCAGCACAAAAGATAGCTTTTGAAAACGGTTTAACGAGTATAGCCGATGCAGGTTTAAACAAAAATAAAATTGAATTGATTGATAGTTTGCAACAGGCAGAGGTGCTAAAGGTTAGACTTTATGCTATGCTAGCCAATAATGCGGAGGAGATTGATTATTTTTTAGAACGAGGACCACTAAAAACCGATTTTTTAAACCTTAGATCCGTTAAGGTATTTGCTGACGGTGCTTTGGGTTCTCGAGGTGCGGCGCTAAAACAGCCTTACTCCGATAAAAAAGGACATTATGGGAGTATGCTTATTGGTATAGCCGATTTTAAAGCATTAGCCCAAAAACTTTCTCAATCTTCTTGGCAAATGAATACCCATGCCATAGGAGATTCTGCAAATGCCGTGGTGCTGAGCACTTATAAAAACCTTTTAAAAGATAAACCCAACAGAAGGTGGAGGGTTGAGCATGCGCAGGTGGTAGCCCCTCAAGATTTTAAGTATTTTAATAAGAATATCATTCCGTCTGTGCAACCTACTCATGCAACAAGCGATATGTATTGGGCAAAAGATCGCCTGGGTGAAAAGCGATTGCAAAATGCTTATGCCTATAAGAAACTTTTAGAGGCTGCGGGATTGGTAGCTTTAGGAACAGATTTTCCTATAGAGAAAGTAAACCCTATACTTACTTTTTATGCAGCTGTAGCTCGAAAAGACTTGGATAACTATCCGGCCAACGGATTTCAAAAAGCTCAAGCTTTGTCACGAGAAGAAGCATTAAAAGGAATGACCATTTGGGCAGCCTATGCTAATTTTGAAGAACAAGAAAAAGGCAGTATTGCCGTGGGAAAATTTGCCGATTTTGTTGTGTTAAACCAAGATTTGATGAAAGTGAATGAGCAGCAGTTGCCGCTTACCCGTGTTTTGGCAACTTATGTAAATGGCGAAAAAGTATATTAAATCCCAGTATTAATTATTATAAGTAATTTGTGCTAAGTAATCATAGTGCTCGCCCGCAACCAATTGTTTACACGAAAATCCTTGAGCCGAAGCAGCTAATTTTAATTTTTCAAAATCGATATAAAGCCAGTCAAACCACTGGCTTTTTTGTTCTTTGTATTGTATTTGATATTGAACCTCTCCATAATAGTTTTGTGAGGTTATTTTTGATAAGGATTCGTCTTCCTCTTCATATAAGTAACGCAAATCTGAAGAGTCGATTAACAATTGTCCGCCGGGTTTTAAAATCTTTTTAAGCTGCTGAAAAAAAGAATTCAATTGATTGAGTTTCCCTATGATACCACTACCGTTCATAAGCATCAGGATAGTATCATATCGTTCTTCAACCTCAAAAAAGCTTTTTACTTGGGCATCTTTAATTCCGCGTAAGCGACATACTTCTATAGCTTTAGCAGAAATGTCTATGGCGGTAACTTCTAATCCCTTTTGCTGCAAATGCAAGGAGTGACTGCCCGCGCAGCAACCAACATCAAGGCAATGACCAAAACTGTTTTTAAGCGCTATTTGCTCTATAGCTGGCATATCTTTGAAAGCTCTAAAAAGGTAGGCGGTGGGAATTTCATCTTCATCGAAATCTTCTTGCCAAACACGTATTGATTCGGCTTGACCCTTAATAAAATAATCGTGAACGGCTTCTCCAAAAATATCGGGATTATAGGTTTTATCTTGTTTCATTTCATTTACTTTTGTGGTATGGAAGATTTGCTGAAAAACCTACCCAAAAACGCCAAAGATAAGCATAAGCAGAACAAAAAGTTTTTTGCTAAGCTTAAAAAAAAGCCCCCCAAACAACTTGATGTCTTGATGCAAGATTTACACGAGGAAGAATTTGCTAAAGATTATTGTTTAGATTGTGCTAACTGCTGTAAAACTACTGGACCGCTTTTCACCGATAAAGATATAAACCGGATTTCGAAATTCTTGAGAATGAAACCAGCTAACTTTATTGCTACCTATTTGCGTATTGATGAAGATCAAGATTATGTTTTGCAGCAGGTGCCTTGTGCTTTTCTGGCCGAAGATAACAGGTGTTTGATTTATGAAGTGCGCCCAAAGGCTTGCGCCGAATTTCCGCACACCGATCGGAAAAAATTTCATCAAATTTCTAATTTAACACTTAAAAATGTGGCTATCTGTCCGGCAGCTTATGCAATTGTTGAGGCGATGAAAGAGAAAATTAAAGTTTAAATAGAATAATTTGTTCGCCAAGATAGCATAGAGCTTTATTCTGGCCTGTACCGAACTTATTTACAATAGAACAAGTATTTTCATCAAAAAGTATCAAAGCGAGATGACTATTAAATGTTCCCAGAATTTAATAGTTTTACAGTTACCCATAATTACACCCAAGCTATTCGTAAATCAAATAATTAGCTCTCATTTTTTTAAATGCTTTAAGTGCAGGTTTCCAAGTTTTGCGAATGGCTTCTGGGCTTAAACCTGCTTCGATTTGAGATTGTAATTTTGCAGTGCCCGCTAACTTGGTGAAAAAAGAGTTAAAAAATTTACTTTTATCGGCAGTATTTTGATAGGCTTCAATCAGCCAATCTAATTGTATTTTATTTTCGATTTTACTATTTGAGAGGTTCCTGCCATAACATAATTGACCCATATGTTTTGGGTTTTTGGCCCCCTCATTAGCTTTTGGGGTATAGGAAAAATCAAAATAATTTTTGGCTAAAAAAGGTGAGCCAAAAACTTGGAATTGCAAGGCTGTACCACGCCCTGCATTTACCTGGGTGCCCTCAAAAAAACAAAGACTAGGGTATAGTTTTATAGCCTGAGCGTTGGGAAGATTTGGCGAGGGTTTTATGGGTAAAATATACGGGTCTTGGCGCGTGTAATTTTTTACAGGAATAACTTCTAATTCGGGTTTTACGCCTTTTTCGAGCCAATTTTGGCCTATAATCATTTGGGCATATTCGCCTATACTCATACCATGAACAACAGGTATAGGATGCATCCCAACAAAACTTTTATGTTGTAATTCTAAAACGGGACCGTCTACATAAGCGCCATTGGGGTTAGGCCTATCGAGAACCAAAACAGCAATATTATTTTCGGCTGCAGCCTCTAGTACATAATGCAAAGTTGAAATATAAGTGTAAAACCGTGTGCCTACATCTTGTATATCAAAAATGAGTAAATCTATACCTTCTAGTTGCGCTGGAGTGGGTTTTTTGTTTTTTCCATACAGCGAAATGATGGGTAGACCCGTTTGTGTATCCATACCGTTTTTTACTTGCTCGCCTGCATCTGCCTTACCTCTAAAACCATGCTCGGGTGAGAAAACACGAACAATATTAAAATTATGTACCAATAAGCTATCGACCAAATGGGTATATGCTCCGTTTTCTTTAAATATAACCGAGGTCTGATTCCCTACTATTCCGATACGTTTACCTTTGAGTTTATTAAAATAAGCTTGTGTTTGGTTTGCTCCTACCATTAATGTACTTGAGGGTGAAACCTGGCGCTCGGTATTGTGGGTTTGTTTTTCTGAATTTGTTTGAGCCTGACAAGAAACCAGACCTAAAACCGCAAGAAAAAGTGTATTTTTGACCAATTGAAAAAACATAAGCTAAAATTGAATTTCGAATTTTTTATAAGTAAGCGCCTTATCGGTGCTAAAGATTATAAAAGTAGTATATCTGCACCAATTATTAAAATAGCGGTTACTGCAATTGCAGTAGGAGTGGTTATGATGTTGGTTGCCGTAGCTACAGGTGTGGGGCTACAGCAAAAGATCCGCGATAAAATAGCGGCATTTAATGGGCATGTTAAAATAAGCAGTATTAATAATACAGATGCACAGATTTCGGTTATTCCTATCGATAAGCATCAAGAATTTTACCCCGATTTTAATCAAATTGAAGGTATAAAACACATTCAGGCGGTGGCTACCAAATATGGGGTCATACGTACCGCCGAAACTTTTGAAGGAATTGTAGTAAAAGGGGTAGGCCAAGATTATAACTGGACGTATTTTGAAGAGTATTTGGTATCTGGAAGGTTGCCTCAATATAAAGCAAACTCACCCAATAGTAAAGAAATTCTAATCTCTTCTTATCTCGCAAAGCGATTGAAGTTTGAGTTAGATGATCAAGTGGTGGTCTATTTTATGAATGATGAAAATCAAAAACGCCCTCGCTTAGTGGCATTTGAAGTGGTAGGAATATACAATTCTGGCTTTCAGGAATTTGACGAAACCTTTTTATTAGCCGATATTACCCAAATACAACGTTTAAACAAATGGGATGCTAATCAAATAGGTTATTTCGAGGTGTTTGTAGATAACTTTAAAGAGCTTCCTCAAAAGGGAAGAGCAATTTATGAACACATTAGTTCTTTCTTAGATGCCGTGAGCATTCAGCAAGAATATGCTTCAATTTTTGAATGGTTGGCCTTATTTGATTTTAATATCGGACTTATTATTGGAATTATGATTTTGGTCTCAGGAATTAATATGATAACAGCTTTACTGGTACTCATACTAGAAAGAACCCCCATGATTGGGATGCTTAAAGCCTTGGGCGCAACAGATTGGAGTATCCGTAAAATATTCCTTTATAACGCCGCCTATTTAATACTAAAGGGTTTATTTTGGGGTAATGTAATTGGTATTGGTTTGTTGCTTATTCAAAAACATTTTAAGCTGATTGCCCTCAACCCAGAAACCTATTATGTTACCGAAGCACCTGTATTCTTAAATTGGAATTACGTTGTACTAATAAATTTAGGTACGCTTTTACTTTGCTTATTTATGCTTTTAATACCTAGTATTTTAATTGCGAGAATAAATCCGGTAAAGGCGATTAAGTTTGACTGATTTGGAGCCTCTCGCTTAAAGCGGATTTTAATTATCAAATTCTTATTTTTATAAGATTTTAAACCTGTTTTGTTAAGCATTTATTAGAATTTTATTACTCGTAATATGTTTCTTATCTTTGCAGCCGAAAAAATTGCACGATGGATTATAAAAACAATATATTAGAAACCATAGGAAATACCCCATTGGTTAAAATAAATAAATTAGCTGCCGAAATTCCTGCTTTGGTTTTGGCAAAGTATGAAACTTTTAATCCGGGTAACTCGGTAAAAGACCGTATGGCGGTGAAAATGATTGAAGATGCCGAAAAAGAAGGAAAAATAAAACCAGGAGGTACTATAATCGAAGGAACTTCGGGAAATACTGGTATGGGGCTGGCCCTTGCTGCAATTGTAAAAGGTTATAAAATGGTTTGTGTAATTGCAGATAAACAAAGCAAAGAAAAAATAGATATTTTACGCGCCGTGGGGAGTGAGGTGGTTGTTTGCCCCACCGATGTAGAACCAGACGATCCGCGTTCTTATTATTCTACTTCTAAGCGTTTAGCCGAAGAAACTCCCAACTCTTGGTACGTGAACCAATATGATAACCCCAGTAATGCCAAAGCGCATTATGAAAGCACCGGACCAGAAATTTGGAAACAAACCGAGGGTAAGGTTACGCATTTTGTAGTAGGAGTGGGAACGGGAGGTACTATTTCGGGAGTTGGTAAATACCTGAAAGAACAAAACCCGAATGTTAAGGTTTGGGGTATAGATACCTATGGTAGTGTTTTTAAGAAATACCATGAAACCGGTATATTTGATGAAAAGGAGATCTACCCGTATGTTACCGAAGGAATCGGAGAGGATATTTTACCTAAAAATGTAGACTTTTCAATTATCGATGGTTTTACCAAAGTAACCGACAAAGATGCTGCAGTTTACACCCAAAAACTAGCTAAAGAAGAAGGCATGTTTTTAGGAAATTCTGCAGGTGCCGCTATGAAAGGCTTGTTACAGTTAAAAGAACATTTTACCAAAGATGATGTGGTGGTGGTATTGTTTCACGACCATGGAAGTCGCTATGTAGGTAAAATGTTCAATGATGATTGGATGAAAGCCCAAGGTTTCCTGGACTAAAAAAATAAATTACAACATTAAATCCTGCCAAAAGCAGGATTTTTTTATTAAATAAATTACAACCCATGAATAAATATTTGTATTGCCTATTCGTATTATTAATTAGTTTAAATCCGCTTTTAGCTCAAGATCAATTAAATACAGATAAGAGTCTGTTCGTTGAATTAGAGCTTAAAAATCCTAGTCGGGAGATAAATGATGCCGAGGCCATGCTACAAGTGAGTGGAGGGGTAGCACCTTATACGTATTATTGGAGCAATAAAGAAACTTCTATGCAAGCCACTAAATCTACCGGTCTAATTGAGGGTATGGCTCATCAAGTTCGTGTAGTAGATAGTCAAGGTAATGAAGTTACCAAATCCTTTAAAATCCCGGCCCAATCGATTACCGAAATTTTTAACAGCAAGGTACAACCTGCCGTTGATGTATTGGCGAGTATTCTTTTTTGGGATCCTTTTGCTAGTTTGGGCGTATATGACCCCGTGGTTTACACCCAACATGAGCGTATTGGTATTCCTAAATGGGATGCCACAACACAGGCTGCTTATACCTTGAAAACTTGGTTGGTAGCCGATGGTGAATCCGTTAAAACCGGAGATAAGATAGCAATAATACAAAGCGATAGCGGTAAAGAGATGCCGGTTTTTGCTAGTGTAAACGGTAGTTTAGAACATAAAGTAGGTGAAGGAGAAGTAATCTACAATCCAGATGATCAAAAAGATGTGATACAAGCCAATGCTCACATTTTAGCACGCATCGCATTTGAAGAGCCTCGACCTTTATTGCATAATAATGGAGAGGTAAGAACCAATACCATTCCGTTTATCGTGATTTGGCTTATTTTAGGAAGTATATTTTTCACCTTTCGTCTGGGGTTCATCAACATCAGTGGTTTTAAACATTCCATTGATTTGGCAAGAGGTAAATATGACAACCCCGATGCGCCAGGAACTATAACCCACTTTCAAGCCATGGCAACAGCCGTATCGGCTACCGTTGGATTAGGAAATATCGCAGGTGTGGCAGTGGCCATATCTTTGGGAGGAGCCGGAGCAACTTTTTGGATGTTTCTAGCTGGTTTTTTTGCGATGTCACTAAAATTTGTTGAATGTACGCTAGGGGTAAAATACCGATTTATCAATAAAGAGGGGCGTATATTTGGTGGGCCTATGAATTACCTGCGTTATGGTTTAGAAAAGAAAAACCTAAAAGGTCTTGGAAAATTTTTGGCAATTCTATTTGCAGTACTTGGGGTGGGAGCCTCTTTTGGCGGAGGAAATATGTTGCAATCTAACCAGGCCTTTAAAATAGTATCAGAACAATTACCGTTTTTACAAGGTCACGGCTTTTGGTTTGGTGTTATTTTTGCCCTGCTAATAGGTGCTGTAATTATAGGTGGTATAAACAGTATAGCCCGAGTAACCGGTAGGGTTGTTCCATTTATGGCGGCGGTTTATATTATTGGTTGTTTAATTGTTATTGGTGTGCATATTGAAAATATAGGCGGAGCATTCGCAGCTATTTTTAACGGTGCCCTTTCTGCCGATGCGCTTAAAGGCGGATTTATTGGCGTATTGATTATTGGCCTACAACGAGCTGCATTCTCTAGTGAAGCAGGAGTAGGATCGGCAGCTATTGCCCACAGTGCCTCAAAAACAAATACTCCCATCGCCGATGGTTTTACCTCATTAGTAGAGCCATTTATAGATACTATGGTGGTGTGTACTATGACCGCGCTAGTGCTTATCTTTTCGGGAATGCACGAGAGAACAGGCTTAGGTGGGGTAGAGCTAACCTCAGACGCTTTTGGTAGTGTGATATCCTGGTTTCCTGCAGTGCTGGCTTTTGCTGTTTTCTTATTCGCCTTTTCGACAATGGTCTCTTGGTCGTATTACGGAATGCGTTCTTGGACCTACCTTTTTGGTAGAAGCAAACAATCTGAACTTGTTTTTAAAGTATTATTTTTAGTTTTTGTAGTGCTCGGAGCTTCAGTAAGTTTAGGGGCCGTGTTGACTTTTGCCGATATGATGATTTTGGCCATGTCTTTTCCTAATATTATCGGGTTATATTTATTATCATCGGAGGTTAGAGCAGATTTAAAATTGTATTTAGCAAAACTCAAGAAGGGAGAACTTTACATAAACCCTAAGTTTAGGGAGTAACTTTTTTTATTTTAAGTAACCAAGCGGTCTTTGTGTTGAAAAAAAGCATAAAGACCGCTTCCTATTAAATAGCAGCCTACATCTAAAAGGTCTGCCGTATACCGGCTGTTTACCTGCGGTAGATAGCATTCAAAATATAAAGAATAACCAACCACCAACACCACGAGCATCAAAACCGTAAAACGAAACGAAGGAAAAACAAACTGCATTACACCTTGAATAATACCTAATACAACAGGCATACAAACAATATCCATCAAATGGTTAGTAAGGAAAGTAGGTAAACTGTAATGGCTGGCCTTGAGTCCTAAATAGATAAGTGCTATAGCGGTACTTACGATCCATAACCTGCGGGTATAACTCATATTAGTAAAAAAGAAATAAGCCAAGCCAAAAAAGCCCCAATAGCCAATACACCACTCCATAAGTAAAAACCAACATCACCTAAAAACCTTAGGAAGGCATTTGAACTATCTCGTAGGCTTTTTTTTTGTTTTGAATTTTCTTTTTTAGGTGACGTGTCCATGCTGCTTTTGTACTGCTTATATTTTAGCCTAAAAATACACTTATTTTTAGGCTAAAAAAAATAGTAAAATCTACAAGTTTATAATTTATTAGGTATCTTTAAGCCTATGTTGTTATAAATGAGCGATTAAAAGCTCTCGGATAGGTTTTGTTTGTCTTGTAATATGAAAGAAGATTATTTACATTATGTATGGAAATTTAAAAAATTTAATTTCCTAAATCTAAAAACCAGTCAAGGTCTACCCATTGTTGTAAAACATGTAGGCTGGCATAATGAAGATAAAAGCGGTCCCGATTTCTTTGATGCGAGAATTCAAATTGATCACCAATTGTGGGCGGGTAATGTTGAAATTCATCTTAAGGCAAGCGATTGGTTTGCACACCACCATCATACCGATAAAGCTTATGATAATGTTATCTTGCATGTAGTGTGGGAAGAAGATATGCCCGTTTATAGAAGCGATGGTAGCAGTATACCTAGTCTTTGCTTGAAGCATTACGTAAATCTAGAAAGCTTAGAACACTACCAAGAATTATCTAGGCAAAAAAAGTTTATCAACTGTGAAAACCTCTTGCCATATTTTTCAACTTTTATAATCCATAGCTGGCAAGAGAAATTATATGTACGCCGTTTAGAGCAAAAAACAGAATACATTCAACTTTTATTAAAAAACACCAAAAACGATTGGGAAAAAGTTTTGTTTATTCTCTTTGCTAAAGGCTTTGGCCTTAACGTGAACGGCTTATCTTTTCAACAGATGGCTGCTAATATTCCATTTAACCTAGTCCGTAAAACGCAAAAAGTTCAAGTCTTAGAAGCCTTGTTTATGGGGATGTGTAAATTATTAGAAGGTGAGAAAGAAGATGTCTATTACCAAGAGCTCCAAAAAGAATTTAGTTTTCTTCGCCATAAATACCAATTAGCAAGTATTACAAACCCTTTGGCATTTTTTAGGTTAAGACCACCAAATTTTCCTAGCATTCGGCTAGCTCAGTTAGCTTATTTATATCAGGATTCGGCCAATTTTTTTAATTTACTGATTGAAAAACCCGATATTCGATTATGGAGAGATCTCTTATTTAAAGTTAAAACCAGCCCGTATTGGGAAACGCATTATAATTTTGAGGTCAACTCCAAAACTAGGGTAAAAAAACTCTCTACTTCTTTCGTAGATTTAATGATCATCAATGTATTGGTTCCCTTTAGTTTTAGTTATCACAAAGCCCGCGGAAAAGAAGTGGTAGATGATTTGTTTAGCATAATGAGTTCGCTTAAAGCGGAAGAAAATTCTAGTGTTAAAAAATTTAAACAATTAAAACCTGAAATGGTACAAAATGCTTGGCATTCGCAATCTTTACTAAGCTTATACCAAGATTACTGTAAAAAACAAAAATGTTTAAATTGTCAAATTGGTGTATCTTTGCTTAACAAATAACCCTATGCTTAACCTTATTTATAAAATTCGCTATTATTTTGAACGCAATGGCTTTTATGTAAGCACTCGCCTAGCCGATAGGTTGGGGATAAAGGTTAAAAGTGTTCGTTTGTTTTTTATTTACCTTTCATTTGCCACCTTAGGGGTGGGCTTCGCTGTTTATTTAACGCTTGCCTTTTGGTTAAAATTAAAAGACTTAATCTATACTAAAAGAAGCTCGGTATTTGACCTGTAGCGTATGCAAAAAATCTCTACCAAGGTACTTTTAGCTTTACTTTTACTCGTTACTATTGTAATAGGTGGAGTGATAGGCTTTAAACTGCTTGCCGATTACTCTTGGATAGATGCTTTCTATATGACGGTTATAACTGTTACCACAGTGGGGTTTGGTGAGGTAGTACCCTTAACGCCAGACCAAAAATTATTTACCGGCATTTACATCATATTGAGTATATCTATTTTTGGGTATGCGATATCAACGGTTATTGAATTTATTCTGAGTGCTAACAATATTGGTACTTTAAAACAAAGACGTATGCAAAAAGAAATTTCAGCCCTTTCCAATCATATTGTAGTTTGTGGCTATGGCCGAAATGGTAAAGAGGCCGTACAAAAATTGAGTTCAAATAAAATGAATTTTGTTATAATTGAAAATTCTGAAGAACAACTTGATCAAATCCGCCAAGAGGGTTTTTATTATATTGCTGGTGATGCCACCCAAGATGAGGTGCTAGAAATGGCAGGTATAGAAAAAGCGAAAGTGCTTTTGTGCTCCTTGCCCAGCGATGCCGATAATCTATTTATTGTACTCTCGGCGAGACAGCTCAATCAAAACCTTACTATAATCAGCCGGTCTACAGATGAAAGCTCAAATAAAAAGCTAAAACTAGCAGGAGCAGATCAAGTCATTATGCCCGATCGTATTGGTGGTAGTCATATGGCTTCATTGGTTGTAAACCCAGATTTGATTGAGTTTATGAGCGAGTTGGCAAATATTAATGAGAACGAAGAGGTTGAAGATCAAATTTTGGTTAAGAAAATCAACTTTTCTTTATTAGGACGCTCAATCCCTATGAGCATTGCCGAGCTAAACCTTAGAAAAGATACAGGATGTAGCATTATTGGGGTTCAAGCCAAAACCGGTGAATACACAATAAATCCAGAGGCTGACATGAATTTAGATGAGTTTTCACAATTGATAATAGTGGGAAATATGCATCAAATGCGTAAACTTAAAAGTAAATATCCTAGACTTAATTTTAAAGTATAAACGCGATAGCAAGTACTTTTTCTTTAAATAGTAAGCTAAAAATTTAATTTTTTTTTAATATTGCTATCTATTCTATCAAAAAACAAGATATCTTATGAGAAAGTATTTACTTTCGTTTTTATTTTTTTTACTGATTTTTTCATCGCTGCAAGCTCAAGAAGATTTTAATGAGAAAGATATTAAAGTCGTACCAGAGCTAATTAATCCGTCAAATTTAATCAATGACGGAATTATTGAACTGAATGTCACAGGGGGCGTTCCTCCTTACACTTTTAAGTGGAGTGACCAAGACACTTCGCTAAAATCTAACAAAGCAACTGGTGTTGTTGAGGGTATTGATTATACAGTAGTAATTACAGATGCTGAACAAAATACTTTAACCAAATCTTACCGCATACCTGCCGAGTCAATTACAGAAAACTTTAATGGCGCGTTTAAACCCATTGTAGATAATCTGGCTTCAATTTTATTTTGGGACCCTTTTTCGGCTATAGGTTTGTATGATCCTATTGTGTACGCCGATGAAAAAAATGTCCCTATTCCTAATTGGTATTCAGGAATTCAAGACGCTTATAAATTAGAGGAGTGGTTGGTAAAAGAAGGAGAACACGTAGATAGAAACCAATCTATTGCTATAATTAAATCGGAAAAAGAAGGAAATATAGAAGTTAAAGCATCTGCAAGTGGAACGCTAACCCATTTGACGTCTGAAGGAAATACCATTTACGATTACCAAAATACAGAAGATGTAATTGAAGCGGGAGCACATTTTTTTGCCAAGGTGAAATACGATGAGCCAGTAATATTGACACACCCCAACGGAGACCCTATTACTTTTCCTATTCCTTTTATTGTAGTTTGGTTAATTTTAGGAGCTGCCTTTTTTACTTTAAGAATGGGCTTTATAAACCTAAGAGGGTTTCGCCACGCTTTAGATTTGGCTAAAGGAAAATATGACGACCCCAATGCTCCAGGTAGAATTACTCATTTTCAAGCATTAGCTACAGCGGTTTCGGCAACTGTTGGTTTAGGGAATATTGCTGGTGTAGCAGTGGCAATTTCATTGGGTGGTGCTGGCGCAACCTTTTGGATGATTTTAGCCGGACTGTTAGGAATGTCTTCTAAGTTTGTAGAATGTACTTTGGGTGTAAAATATAGGTTTATCAGTAAAGAAGGAAAGATTTTTGGGGGACCAATGAACTACCTCCGCTACGGATTAGAAAAACGAAATATGTCTGGTTTAGGTAAATTTTTAGCAGGTTTCTTTGCCGTCTTAGGAGTAGGAGCATCTTTTGGAGGAGGTAATATGTTTCAAGCCAATCAATCTTTTGAGATCTTATCGGGTCAATTTCAATTTTTAGAGGGACACGGCTTTATCTTCGGACTTGTGGTTGCGGCTTTGGTAGCAGTAGTAATCATTGGAGGTATTTCAAGCATTGCTAAAGTTACCGGTAAGGTAGTTCCTTTCATGGCAGCCATTTATGTTTTGGGAGCCTTAATTGTTATTGGTATAAACATTGAAAATATTGGCCCCGCCTTTAATGCTATTTTTGAAGGTGCTTTTAATCCTACGGCCCTAAAAGGGGGAATTATCGGGGTACTTATTGTAGGCTTTCAAAGAGCTGCTTTTTCTAACGAAGCTGGTGTAGGTTCTGCAGCTATTGCCCATAGTGCCGCAAAAACAAATCATCCTCCATCAGAAGGTTTTGTAGCCTTGCTAGAACCTTTTATAGATACTGTAGTAGTTTGTACGCTTACCGCATTGGTTTTAATTTTTACAGGAATGCACGAAGTTGAAGGAATAGGCGGAGCTCAGCTTACCTCAGAAGCCTTTGCTAGTGTAATATCTTGGTTTCCCTATGTATTGGCGGCCGCGGTATTTTTGTTCGCTTTTTCAACAATGATTTCTTGGTCTTATTATGGTATGAGAGCTTGGACCTATTTATTTGGGAAGTCAAATCAATCGGAATTAATTTATAAATTACTATTTTTATTGTTTGTGGTGGTAGGAGCATCGGTAAGTTTAGGGGCTGTGTTAGATTTTTCAGACATGATGATCTTAGCGATGTCATTCCCTAATATCATTGGGTTGTATATATTATCTGGAGAAGTACGTGATGATTTACGGGAGTATTTGAGAAAATTAAAAGCCGGTGAGTTATTTAAAAAGCAAAAAATTAAAGTGTAAAATAAAAGTAAATGAAAAGCAAATTATCCCATTTCAGGTTCAATAAAAGAGAACAAAATGGGATTTTTGTTTTTATAATCCTCTTAGTTCTTGGTTTTTTTATCATTGCTTTTAAAGAGCATTTATTTGCTGGAACTAGCACAGTGATTCTTAAGCCAGATCAAGCGTACGAAGCTCAAATAGATAGTTTAAAACAAAAAGCTGCCGCGGAAAGAGTGGCGTATCAACAAAAACCATTTAACCCAAATTTTATCAGCGATTATAAAGGATACCTCTTAGGTATGAACGTAGATGAAATAGACAGACTTCTTGCTTTTAGAGCCAAAGAGCAATGGATTAATTCTGCACAAGAATTTCAAGCGGTAACAAAGGTTTCAGATTCTTTACTTACTGCCATCGCTCCACTGTTTAAGTTTCCAGATTGGGTGAAGCAGAATCAAATCCGTAAAGCTGCAGAACCAAAGCATCTTAGTTATGCTAAAAAAAGTGATTTGAATACTATGACCTTTGAAGAGCTGGTTCAAGTAAAAGGGATTGGTGAGGTTTTAGCCAATCGTATAATCAAATACAGAACTAAACTTGGCGGATTCCTTCACGATATTCAATTAAAAGATATTTATGGGTTAAATTATGAAGCCCAGAAAAATTTGCTAGCACTAAGCACGGTAAAAACCCCTCCCGCACACACAATAAAAGATCTTAATACCATAGAGGTGATTGAGCTTTCAGAAATTCCTTACTTTAATTATGAAAGTGCACGAGATGTAGTACAATACCGTAAGTTAAATCAAAAAATTAAAAATTTTAACGAGTTGGCAAAAATTGAGTCCTTTCCAGCTCATAAATTAGATAGAATACAATTATATTTGAAGATTGATTGAAAAATCAAATAAATAGCAATTGTTAAAAGAAAAAGAAGAAATATGTATTTTACAGAAGAGCACGAACTCTTTAGGCAGAGTTTAAAGGAGTTTTTACAGAAAGAAGTCGTTCCGCATATCGATAAATGGGAAAAAACAGGTACTATAGAGCGTTTTATCTGGAAGAAATTTGGTGAGATGGGATACTTTGGGATTAATTATCCGGAGCAATACGGCGGACTAGATTTAGATCTTTTTTACACCGTTATTTTTCTCGAGGAACTGCAAAAAATTAATTCTGGCGGATTTGCAGCTGCGATGTGGGCGCACGCCTATTTAGCGATGACTCACTTAGCAAAAGAAGGAGATGAGCGTATTAAAGAGGAATATTTGGCGCCTAGTATTGCTGGAGATAAAATAGGTTGTCTTTGCATCACAGAGCCTTTCGGCGGATCTGACGTAGCTGGAATGAAATCAACCGCAGTTAAAAAAGGAGATAAGTACATTTTAAATGGATCAAAGACCTTTATAACCAACGGTGTTTATTCTGATTATCTTGTGGTAGCTTCCAAAACGACTCCAGAAAAAGGGAATAAAGGAATGAGTATCTTTGTTGTCGATCGCGATACTCCGGGAATTGCAGCTACAAAATTAGATAAATTGGGATGGCGGGCTTCAGATACCGGTGAAATTAGCTTCACTGACGTTGAAATTCCTGCAGAAAATTTAATGGGAGAAGAAGGTAAAGGTTTCCCCTATATCATGCAGCATTTTGCTTTAGAAAGATTAATAATGGGAGTAAATGCACACGCTAGAGCCGAGTTTGCATTAGATTATACGCTTCAGTATATGAGCGAGCGAGAAGCCTTCGGTAAAACCATAAACAAGTTTCAGGCCTTAAGGCATAAAATGGCCGAAATTGCAAGTGAAGTAGAAATGTGTAAAACGTTTAATTATGCTATCACTAAACAATTGGATGAAGGAGCTTATGTTGTAAAAGAGGCAAGTATGTCAAAATTACTTTCAACTAAAATGGCAGATAGCGCTATTTACGACTGCTTGCAAATGTTAGGCGGTTATGGTTATATTGAGGATTATCCTTTAGCACGATTGCTTCGCGATTCACGATTAGGACCTATTGGAGGAGGGACTAGTGAGATTCTTAAAGAGATTATCGCAAAAATGATTATAGATGGCAAAAGTTATAAGCCGGCAACCTAGTATTATTTAGGTTTGTAAAACCAAGAAATAACTACACATTACCAAAAAAATCAGGTTAAACTACTATATTTAACCTGATTTTTCTATTTATGGATGCTATTCAAAAATTCCTGGATTACTTAAAGGTTGAGAAAAACTATTCTTCTCATACACTTATGGCTTATAAAAATGATTTGGTTGGTTTTGAGCAATACTTGCAAAAGATTAAACCCGACGCCAGCATTGTAAAAGCTACTTACTCTTCTTGTAGAGGGTGGTTGGTAGCGCTTTCTCAGCGAGGTTTAGATAACCGTAGCATCAACCGTAAGGTTTCTACTTTACGTAGTTTTTATTTTTTTTTGTTAAAGATACGTGAGATAGAGAAAAGCCCTTTAAGCCAACATAAACCTATTAAGGTCAAGAAAAATTTACGTGTACCCTTTTCAAAAGAAGAAATGAAAAGGGTGTTTGATTCGTTGGCCATCGATAGCTTTTCGGATGCGAGAGACCGTTTGCTCATCGAGTTGTTTTATGCTACAGGAATGCGACGCGCCGAGTTAATTAATTTACATTTAGTAGATCTAGACCTGAGTCAAATGACGGTTAATGTATTGGGTAAGCGAAATAAAGAGCGACGTATACCTTTATTAAATAGTTTGGTAGTACCTATTGAAGCGTATTTAAAATTCCGTAAAGATCATTTAGCACATATAAAACAAGAGAGTACTTATCTTTTTATAACAGACAGCGGCAATCCGGTTTATGCCGATTGGGTTTATAAGAGAGTCAACCAAATTTTTAAAACTTTTTCGCAAAAAAAAGTCTGTAGTCCGCATATTTTGCGACATAGTTTTGCTACTCACTTATTAACAGAAGGTGCTAACATACAAGAAATCAAAGAGTTGTTGGGTCATTCTAGTTTAGCCTCTACAGAGGTTTATGCAAAAAATGACATTCAAGGATTGCGCAAAGTTTATCTTTCAGCTCACCCACGTTCTAAATAATTGAAAATTAAGGTATTGAAAAAAAATATAAAAAAAAGTAAAAAAAAGTTTTGCGTAATTGATAAACAGCTCTATATTTGCAGTCCGTTAGAAAAGCGGTAGTTCTTTAAGAATAGACGAAACAAAGTGCCGATGTAGCTCAGCTGGCTAGAGCAGCTGATTTGTAATCAGCAGGTCGTGGGTTCGAGTCCCTCCATCGGCTCTATTCTATGAAATAATGATTCAAAATTAATTAAATTGGGGAGATACTCAAGCGGCCAACGAGGACAGACTGTAAATCTGTTGTTTTTTAACTTCGCAGGTTCGAATCCTGCTCTCCCCACAAAATTTAGAAATAATTTGGAATGCGGGAGTAGCTCAGTTGGTAGAGCGTCAGCCTTCCAAGCTGAATGTCGCCAGTTCGAACCTGGTCTCCCGCTCTATTTTCTTTAAGTGAAAGCTGAAGAGGGTAGGGCTTTACTTGTATAAAAGTAACTCTGAATCACTAGGCCGACGTAGCTCAGGGGTAGAGCGCTTCCTTGGTAAGGAAGAGGTCACGAGTTCAATTCTCGTCGTTGGCTCAAAAAGCGTAAGTCGCTTACTTATACTGGCAGCTTTTTAAAGTTGTTTTTTGTATTGTATATAATTTGAACACTAATATATAACTAAGATTAAAACAAGTATTAATTATGGCAAAGGAAACTTATGATCGTTCCAAACCGCACTTGAATATAGGTACAATTGGACACGTAGATCACGGAAAAACAACTTTAACTGCAGCTATTACTAAGGTGTTAGCTGATGCTGGGTATTCAGAGGCTTCTGCTTTTGATCAAATTGATAATGCTCCAGAAGAAAAAGAAAGAGGTATTACAATTAACTCTTCTCACGTAGAGTATGCTACTGCAAATCGTCACTATGCACACGTTGACTGTCCAGGTCACGCCGATTACGTAAAGAACATGGTAACTGGTGCTGCTCAAATGGACGGTGCTATTCTTGTGGTTGCTGCTACAGATGGTCCTATGCCACAAACTCGTGAGCACATCTTATTAGGTCGTCAGGTAGGAATTCCTAGAATTGTTGTTTTCTTAAACAAAGTTGATTTAGTAGATGATGAAGAGCTTTTAGAACTAGTAGAAATGGAAGTTAGAGACTTGTTATCTTTCTATGAGTATGATGGTGACAATGGTCCTATCGTTGCAGGTTCTGCATTAGGAGCTTTAGAAGGAGAGCAAAAGTGGGTTGATACAGTATTAGAGCTTATGGAAGCTGTTGATAACTGGATCGAGTTACCAGAGCGTGATGTTGATAAGCCATTCTTGATGCCTATTGAAGATGTATTCTCTATTACAGGTCGTGGTACTGTTGCAACTGGTCGTATTGAGACTGGTATTGCAAACACTGGAGATCCTGTAGAGATTATTGGTATGGGTGCAGAGAAATTAACTTCAACTATTACTGGTATTGAGATGTTTCGTCAGATATTAGATAGAGGTGAAGCTGGTGATAATGCTGGTATCTTATTGAGAGGTATTGAGAAGACTCAGATTTCAAGAGGTATGGTAATTACTAAGCCAGGTTCTGTAACTCCTCACGCTAAGTTTAAGGCAGAGGTTTATATCTTGAAAAAAGAAGAAGGTGGTCGTCACACGCCATTCCATAACAACTACCGTCCTCAGTTCTACGTAAGAACAACTGATGTTACAGGAACTATTAGTCTTCCTGATGGAGTTGAGATGGTAATGCCAGGTGATAACTTAACTATTCACGTTGAGTTGATTCAGCCAATCGCAATGAATGTTGGTCTTCGTTTTGCTATCCGTGAAGGGGGTAGAACAGTAGGTGCCGGTCAGGTTACTGAAATTTTAGACTAATTTAAATATAGTTTAGGTTAAGGTTTGGTAGCAAACCTTAACCTAAATCCTACGGGTTTAGCTCAGTTGGTAGAGCACTGGTCTCCAAAACCAGGTGTCGGGAGTTCGAGTCTCTCAACCCGTGCAAAGCACTGGAAAAGTGCTGGTCAAATCGGTTTTATATTAAGACCGATTTGCTGAATTAAAACAAATTCAAAGGCGATGCGCCTTTTTTTCTTCAGAGAAGAGATAAAGATGCTCATCTTTTGTAAACCTTAATAAAATGGCAGGAATCGTAAAATATATATCTGAGTCTTATAGTGAATTGAAAAATCATGTTACTTGGCCTTCATATGCGGAAGGGCAAAGACTTACGGTTATAGTGCTTGTTTTTTCGGTAATATTCTCTTTAGCAATTTGGGGGGTGGATACTGTTTTTAGTTCTGTGATTGAGCAGTATTTTGATTGGGTTAAATCTTAAGAATTACAAGTAATATGTCTGAAGATAATTTGAAGAAGTGGTACGTTGTTCGTGCGGTAAGTGGTCAAGAGAATAAGGTTAAAGATTATATCGAGAAAGAGATTTCTTATCAAGGTTTAGAAGATTTTGTAGATCAAGTTCTAGTGCCTACAGAGAAAGTTATACAAATTAGAAATGGTAAGAAAATAAACAAAGAAAGAGTTTATTTTCCTGGTTATGTAATGGTTCAGGCAAATTTAAGTGGTGAGGTGCCGCATATCATTAAGAGTATCAATGGTGTGATAGGTTTCTTGGGTGAAACTAAAGGTGGTGATCCTGTGCCTTTAAGACGTTCTGAAGTAAATAGAATGTTAGGTAAAGTTGATGAGCTTTCTGTTAAAAAGGATACCGTGGCTATTCCATATACAGTTGGAGAAACAGTTAAAGTGATAGACGGACCTTTTAATGGCTTTAACGGTACTGTAGAAAAGGTAAATGAAGAAAAACGCAAGCTTGAGGTGATGGTGAAAATTTTTGGAAGAAAGACACCAGTAGAGTTGAGCTATATGCAAGTTGAGAAAATATAAATTGTTACATATATAGAATTATTGTTAATGCTTCCACTTTAAAAATAATTCAATTTTAAATTTTTAAAAATGGCAAAAGAAGTAAGTAAGGTTGTAAAGCTACAAGTTAAAGGAGGAGCGGCGAACCCGTCTCCACCAGTAGGACCTGCTTTGGGTGCGGCCGGTGTGAATATCATGGAATTCTGTAAGCAATTCAATGGTAGAACACAAGATAAAGCTGGAAAGGTGTTGCCTGTTGTGATTACAGTATATAAAGATAAATCTTTTGATTTTGTAATTAAAACACCACCTGCTGCAGTGCAAATTATGGAAGCAGCCAAAGTTAAGAAAGGTTCTGGAGAGCCAAACCGTAAAAAAGTCGCTAGTATTACTTGGGATCAGGTAAAAGCTATAGCAGAAGACAAAATGCAAGATTTAAATGCATTCACAGTAGATTCAGCCATGAAGATGGTAGCAGGTACTGCTCGATCTATGGGAGTGAATGTTAAAGGTGAAGCACCATTTTAATCTATAAAGAACTAAAAAATGGCAAAATTAACAAAAAAGCAAAAAGAAGCTCAATCTAAAATAGATTCTTCTAAATCATACACGGTAGCCGAGGCTTCTGCTTTAATTAAAGAGGTGTCAAACGTAAATTTTGATCCTTCTGTAGATTTAGCAGTGCGTCTAAACGTTGATCCGCGTAAAGCGAATCAAATGGTAAGAGGGGTGGTAACGCTTCCTCACGGTACTGGTAAAGATGTAAAAGTATTGGCTTTAGTAACTCCAGATAAGGAGCAAGAAGCTAAAGATGCTGGTGCAGACTTTGTAGGTTTAGATGAGTACTTAGATAAAATAAAAGGAGGTTGGACAGACGTTGATGTGATCATCACAATGCCGAGCGTAATGGGTAAATTAGGACCATTAGGTAGAGTTTTAGGGCCTAGAGGTTTGATGCCTAACCCTAAAACCGGAACGGTAACTATGGATATCGCTAAAGCTGTAGCTGATGTAAAAGCTGGTAAAATTGACTTTAAAGTTGATAAAACTGGTATCGTGCACGCAGGTATAGGAAAAGCCTCTTTTGATGCAGAGAAAATTGCTGGAAACGCAAGAGAATTATTAACTACTTTGGTGAAATTGAAGCCGCAAGCGGCTAAAGGTGTGTATATTAAAAGTATTCACATGTCTAGTACAATGAGCCCAAGTGTTGCAATTGATACTAAAAGGTATACTGAGCAATAAATAAATCATTATGACAAGAGAAGAAAAATCACAAGTAATAAAGGATTTAACGGCCCAGTTAGCAGATACATCTACCATCTATTTAGCAGATATCTCTGGTTTAGATGCTGGAACTACTTCAAATTTAAGAAGAGCTTGTTTTAAAGCAAACGTTTCGCTATCTGTAGTTAAAAATACCTTATTAGCAAAAGCTATGGAAAGCTCTGATAAAGATTTCGGAGACTTACCACAAGTACTTAAAGGAAATACTTCTATTATGATTTCTGAAACTGGAAATGCTCCAGCAAAAGTAATCAAAGAATTTAGAAAGAAGTCTGAAAAACCGTTATTAAAAGGAGCTTTTATAGATGAAGCTATCTATGTAGGTGACGAAAACCTTGAAGCCTTAGCCAATATCAAGTCTAAAGACGAAGTTATTGGAGATATCATCGGTCTATTACAATCGCCTGCTAAAAACGTTGTTTCTGCACTTAAATCAGGAGGCGGAAAAATCGCTGGTATTTTAAAGACTCTTTCTGAAAAGGAAGGATAAAAAACGTACGCACTTTTTAACAATTATATAAACTAAATTACACATTTTAAAACGATAGAAAATGGCAGATTTAAAAGATTTCGCAGAACAGTTAGTTAACTTAACAGTAAAAGAAGTTAATGAGTTAGCTGATATTTTAAAAGAAGAATATGGTATTGAGCCTGCTGCTGCTGCAGTAGCTGTTGCTGGTGGTGCTGCCGCTGGTGGTGAAGAGGCTGAAGAGCAAACAGAATTCGACGTGATTCTTAAGTCAGCTGGAGCTTCAAAACTAGCAGTAGTTAAATTGGTTAAAGAATTAACTGGTTTAGGATTAAAAGATGCTAAAGGATTAGTAGATGGTGCACCTGCTCCAGTAAAAGAAGGTGTTGCTAAAGACGAAGCTGAGGCATTAAAATCTCAATTAGAAGAGGCAGGAGCTGAGGTTGAGCTTAAATAAGCTTAACAAGCAATATTATTTAGGTTTAGACCTCAAGCATTGCGTCTTGAAGGTCTAAACCATTTTGCGTATGTATACGCAGCGTTTAGTCGCAAACATTATAACTTTAATTAAGTGTTTAATTTTTAGAGCTTCAAATTAAAATTAAATACTTTCAAATTCCGTCAAATAGATGTTAGAAACGCAAGTTGAAAGATTGAATTTTTCTTCTGTTAAAAACAGACCAGATTATCCTGACTTTTTGGATATTCAGATAAAATCGTTTCAAGATTTTTTTCAGTTAGAAACCAAATCAGAAGAAAGAGGGAATGAAGGATTATACAATACATTCCTAGAAAATTTTCCCATTACCGATACCCGCAACCAATTTGTATTAGAATTTCTAGATTACTTTATTGATACTCCAAGATATTCTATTCAAGAATGTATAGAAAGAGGCCTAACTTATAGCGTGCCTCTTAAAGCCCGTTTAAAATTATATTGTACAGACCCTGAGCACGAAGACTTTGAAACTATAGTGCAAGATGTATATTTGGGTACTATCCCTTATATGACACCTAGTGGCACCTTCTGTATTAACGGAGCAGAACGTGTTGTAGTGTCTCAACTACATCGTTCGCCAGGGGTTTTCTTTGGGCAATCTTTTCACGCAAACGGAACAAAATTATATTCTGCAAGAGTAATTCCTTTTAAAGGATCTTGGATAGAATTTGCTACCGATATTAATAGCGTTATGTATGCTTATATCGATAGAAAGAAAAAATTACCAGTTACCACCTTATTTAGAGCTATCGGCTTTGAGCGAGATAAAGATATTTTAGAAATATTTGATCTTGCCGAAGAAGTAAAAGTGTCTAAATCTGGACTTAAAAAGGTGTTGGGTAGAAAACTTGCTGCCCGTGTACTTAACACTTGGTATGAAGATTTCGTAGATGAAGATACTGGAGAAGTGGTTTCTATTGAAAGAAACGAAATTGTTCTTGATCGAGATACCGAATTAGAGAAAGAGCATATCGAAGAAATTCTTGAAACGGGTACTAAAACCATTTTATTACACAAAGAAGATAATAGCACAGGAGATTACGCTATTATTCATAATACACTACAAAAAGACCCTACCAATTCAGAAAAAGAGGCGGTAGAACATATATATAGACAATTGCGTAACGCCGAGCCGCCAGATGAAGAAACTGCTCGCGGAATTATAGACAAGCTGTTCTTCTCTGATCAGCGCTATAATTTAGGAGAGGTTGGTCGTTACCGAATGAATAAGAAATTAGGTTTAGATATCGCTATGGATAAGCAAGTGCTTACCAAAGAAGATATCATAACCATTATAAAATATTTAATTGAGTTAATCAATTCAAAAGCTGAAATTGATGATATTGACCACTTGTCTAACCGTCGTGTGAGAACTGTAGGTGAGCAATTATCACAACAGTTTGGTGTGGGGCTAGCCCGTATGGCTAGAACCATTCGTGAGCGTATGAATGTGCGTGATAACGAAGTGTTTACTCCAATAGATTTGATTAACGCGAAGACATTGTCTTCTGTTATTAATTCTTTCTTTGGTACCAATCAACTTTCGCAGTTTATGGACCAAACCAACCCTTTAGCCGAAATTACGCATAAGCGTAGATTGTCTGCTTTAGGACCAGGAGGTTTATCTAGAGAGCGTGCAGGTTTTGAGGTGCGAGATGTTCACTACACACATTACGGAAGATTATGTCCTATTGAAACCCCAGAAGGACCGAATATTGGACTGATTTCTTCGCTATCGGTTTATGCTAAGGTAAACTCTATGGGATTCATCGAAACTCCATATAGAAAAGTAGAAGAAGGGAAGATAGATTTGGCTAATGACCCAGTTTATTTTTCTGCCGAAGAAGAAGAGGAAAAGTTAATTGCGCAGGCCAACATTCCTACCAAAGAAGACGGGACAATCGATGCCGAAAAGGTTATTGCCCGAATGGAAGGTGATTTCCCTGTTGTAGATCCTAAAGAAGTTCACTTTACGGATGTAGCACCTAACCAAATTTCTTCAATATCTGCATCATTGATTCCTTTCTTGGAGCATGATGATGCAAACCGTGCTTTGATGGGATCAAACATGATGCGTCAAGCAGTTCCGTTATTGCGTGTAGATTCACCAATCGTAGGAACAGGCTTAGAGAGACAAGTTGCCTCAGATTCGCGCGTGTTGATTAACGCAGAAGGAGAAGGAACTGTTAAATATGTAGACGCACGTAAAATTACTATTGAATACGATCGTACAGAAGAAGAACGCATGGTAAGTTTTGACTCTGATGATAAGACCTACGATTTAATTAAGTTTAGAAAAACCAACCAAGGTACTTCGGTAAACTTAAAACCAATTGTTAAGGTGGGTGACCGTGTTTCTAAAGGACAGGTACTTTGTCAAGGTTATGCTACCGAAGCCGGAGAATTGGCGCTGGGTAGAAACATGAAAGTTGCTTTTATGCCTTGGAAAGGATATAACTTTGAGGATGCAATCGTTATCTCAGAGCGTGTTGTTCGTGAAGATTTATTTACTTCTATTCATATCGATGAATATTCATTGGAGGTGAGAGACACCAAATTAGGTAATGAAGAGTTGACCAATGATATACCTAACGTATCTGAAGAAGCCACCAAAGATTTGGATGAGCACGGAATGATTCGTATCGGAGCGGAAGTTAAGCCAGGCGATATCTTAATCGGTAAGATTACTCCAAAAGGAGAATCTGATCCTACTCCCGAAGAAAAGTTATTACGCGCTATTTTTGGAGATAAAGCAGGAGATGTTAAAGATGCATCTTTAAAAGCTTCACCTTCTTTAAATGGAGTAGTAATTAACAAGAAACTTTTTGCTCGTGCGGTAAAAGATAAAAGAAAGCGTGCAAAAGATAAAGAGGAAATTGCCAAACTCGAAGATAAGTACAAAGTTAAATTTGAAACGCTTAAAAATGAGTTGATCGATAAGCTTTTTGCTATTGTAGGCGGTAAAACAGCTCAAGGTGTTAAAAATGATCTTGGAGAAGATATCTTACCAAAAGGTAAGAAGTATACCTTGAAGATGTTAAATTCTGTTGATGATTATACCCATTTAACGCAAGGTACTTGGACTACCGACGAGCATACCAATGCTTTGGTAGCCGACTTAATACACAATTATAAAATTAAAGAAAATGACCTGCAAGGTAATCTTAGAAGAGAAAAGTTTACTATTTCTGTAGGAGATGAGTTGCCATCAGGTATCATTAAATTGGCCAAAGTATATATTGCTAAAAAGCGTAAACTTAAGGTAGGAGATAAAATGGCAGGTCGTCACGGTAACAAAGGTATTGTTGCTCGTATTGTTCGACAAGAAGATATGCCATTCCTTGAAGATGGAACACCAGTTGATATTGTACTTAACCCACTAGGTGTACCTTCTCGTATGAATATCGGTCAGATTTATGAAACTGTATTAGGATGGGCAGGCGAGAAATTAGGTCAGAAATATGCTACACCAATTTTTGATGGTGCAACTATAGACCAAATTAATGAGTTAACCGATAAAGCTGGGATACCACGATTTGGACATACCTATCTTTATGATGGAGGAACTGGTGATCGTTTTGATCAAGCGGCAACTGTGGGAATCATCTACATGTTAAAGTTAGGTCATATGATTGAAGATAAGATGCACGCCAGAAGTATTGGGCCATATTCGTTAATTACGCAACAACCACTTGGAGGTAAAGCTCAATTTGGAGGTCAGCGTTTTGGAGAGATGGAAGTTTGGGCACTTGAAGCTTATGGAGCATCAAGTACACTACGTGAAATCTTAACGGTAAAATCTGATGACGTAATAGGAAGGGCTAAAACTTACGAAGCAATCGTGAAGGGTGAGCCAATGCCAGAACCAGGACTACCAGAATCTTTTAATGTATTAATGCACGAATTAAAAGGTTTAGGTTTAGATATTAAATTAGAAGAATAATCAAGTAGTAACAGCGATTATTCAAATTAGCAAAATTCTTTAGTACCATACATTATGGCAAGAAATAATGACAAGAATACACAAAAGAGATTTAACAAAATCTCTATAGGTTTAGCATCTCCAGAGGCTATTTTAGCAGAATCTCGAGGAGAAGTGCTTAAACCTGAAACCATTAACTACCGTACGCACAAACCAGAAAGAGATGGGCTTTTTTGTGAGCGAATCTTCGGTCCTGTAAAAGATTATGAATGTGCTTGTGGAAAATACAAACGCATTCGTTACCGCGGGATTGTTTGTGACCGATGTGGGGTAGAGGTTACTGAAAAGAAAGTTCGTCGTGACCGTGTGGGTCACATCAATTTGGTAGTTCCTGTAGCGCATATTTGGTATTTTAGATCGTTACCCAATAAGATAGGATACTTATTAGGTATACCTTCTAAGAAATTAGATATGATAATTTACTACGAGAGATACGTAGTAATTCAACCGGGAATCGCTAAAAATGAAGAAGGAGAACCTTTACAAAAAATGGATTTCCTTACAGAAGAAGAATACCTAAACATCTTAGACAGCTTACCACAAGAAAATCTTTATCTAGAAGATGAAGATCCTAATAAGTTTATCGCTAAGATGGGAGCAGAGTGTCTTATTGAGATTTTAAAACGTCTAGACTTAGACGAATTATCTTACGAGTTAAGACATAAGGCAAATAATGAAACTTCTAAGCAACGTAAAACCGAGGCGCTTAAACGTCTTCAGGTAGTGGAAGCTTTTAGAGAGGCTAACGAAAGAAAAGAAAATAAACCAGAATGGATGATAATGAAAGCCATTCCGGTAATTCCACCAGAGTTAAGACCATTGGTGCCGTTAGATGGTGGGCGTTTTGCAACTTCAGATTTAAACGATCTATATAGACGAGTAATTATTAGAAATAATCGATTAAAGCGTCTTATGGAAATTAAGGCACCTGAAGTCATTTTACGTAACGAAAAACGTATGCTTCAGGAATCTGTAGATAGTTTGTTTGATAATACCAGAAAATCTTCTGCTGTTAAAACAGATTCTAACAGACCGCTTAAATCTTTATCTGATTCGTTAAAAGGAAAGCAAGGACGTTTCCGTCAGAATTTATTAGGAAAACGTGTAGATTATTCGGCTCGTTCGGTAATTGTTGTTGGTCCAGAAATGAAATTGTTTGAGTGTGGTTTGCCTAAAAACATGGCTGCAGAACTTTATAAGCCTTTTATTATTAGAAAACTTATAGAGCGCGGTATCGTTAAAACGGTTAAATCGGCTAAAAAAATTATAGATAAAAAAGAACCAGTTGTTTGGGATATATTAGAGAATGTGCTTAAAGGACATCCGGTTTTATTAAACCGTGCTCCAACTTTGCACAGATTAGGAATTCAAGCATTCCAGCCTAAATTAATTGAAGGTAAAGCAATTCGATTACACCCGCTTGTTTGTACGGCATTTAACGCCGATTTTGACGGAGATCAAATGGCGGTGCATTTACCATTAGGTCCAGAAGCAATATTAGAAGCTCAATTGCTTATGCTTGCCTCTCATAATATATTAAACCCAGCTAACGGTTCGCCCGTTACTGTACCTTCTCAAGATATGGTACTTGGTTTGTATTATATGACCAAAGAAAGAAAATCTACACCCGAGCGCAAAGTATTAGGTGAAGGACTTACTTTCTACTCTGCAGAAGAGGTAATTATTGCTTATAATGAGAAGAAGGTGGAAATCAATTCTAGTATTAAAGTAAAAACAGAAGACTTTAATGAAGAAGGAGAGTTGGTTCCACAAATTATTGAAACAACCGTTGGTCGTGTTTTATTTAATGAAGAAGTTCCAAGAGCAGCTGGTTTTATTAATGAAGTATTGACAAAAAAATCGCTTCGAGATATTATTGGTAATATCTTAAAAGTGACTAGTGTACCTGAAACAGCCGAATTCCTTGACAAAATTAAAAGTCTAGGTTACGGATTTGCTTTTAGAGGTGGATTATCATTCTCGTTAGGGGATATTATTATTCCGGCCGAAAAAGAAGGTATGATTCAAGATGCTAATGAGCAAGTTGAAGGTATTATGGCTAATTATAATATGGGTCTTATTACCAACAATGAGCGTTATAACCAGGTAATTGATATTTGGACAGCGACCAATGCTAATCTTACTGAATTGGCAATGAAGAGAATCCGCGAAGATAACCAAGGTTTTAACTCGGTTTATATGATGCTTGACTCAGGAGCGCGTGGTTCTAAAGAACAGATTAGGCAGCTTACTGGTATGCGTGGACTTATGGCAAAACCTAAAAAGTCGAATTCTGGAGGTGGAGAAATTATTGAGAATCCAATTTTATCTAACTTTAAAGAAGGTCTTTCAATTTTAGAATACTTTATCTCTACTCACGGTGCACGTAAGGGTCTTGCAGATACCGCACTTAAAACTGCAGATGCGGGTTACTTAACCCGTAGATTGGTAGATGTATCGCAAGATGTAATCATTAATGAGGTAGATTGCGGTACCCTTAGAGGAATCGAAGTTAGCCCACTGAAGAAAAATGAAGAGATTGTTGAAAGCTTAGCCGAAAGAATTATCGGTAGAACTGCTCTTAATGATGTGATTGACCCTATATCTGAAGAAGTATTGGCTGAAGCTGGTCAAGAAATATCTGAAGAAATAGCTAAGAAAATAGATGCTTCTGTATTAGAAAGTGTCGAAGTTAGATCTGCTCTTACTTGTGAAGCGAAACAAGGGGTTTGTGTTAAATGTTATGGTCGAAACTTAGCTACCGGTAAAACGGTACAAAAAGGTGAAGCCGTTGGTGTAGTAGCCGCTCAATCAATTGGAGAGCCGGGTACACAGTTAACCTTGAGAACGTTCCACGTAGGAGGTATTGCAGGTAACATCTCTGAAGATAGTAAACTTGAAACTAAATTTGCAGGTATCGTAGATATCGAAGACCTTAAAACTGTTAAGGGAGAAGATAATGAAGGAAACCCTGTAGATGTGATTATCTCGCGAACTTCTGAATTGAAAATAAGAGATGCCAAAACAAATATTGTATTAAGTAACAACCTAATTCCTTATGGTGCACAATTATTTGTGAAGCCAGGAACAAAAGTTGAAAAAGGTACTGTGATTTGTCAATGGGATCCTTATAATGGGGTGATTATTTCTGAATTTGCTGGTAAAATTAAATTCGAAAATATTGAGCAGGGAGTTACTTATCAAGTTGAAACCGATGAGCAAACTGGTTTCCAAGAAAAAGTTATTTCTGAATCGAAAAATAAAAAGAAAATCCCTACTTTATTAATTATGGGTAAAGGCGACGAGGTAATTCGTTCGTATAACTTGCCAGTCGGCGCCCACTTAATGGTAGATGACGGGGAGAAAATTAAAATAGGTAAAGTTTTAGTGAAGATACCACGTAAATCATCTAAAGCAGGTGATATTACTGGAGGTCTTCCTAGAGTTACTGAGCTATTTGAAGCACGTAATCCATCTAATCCAGCTGTAGTATCAGAGATTGATGGGGTAGTTTCGTTTGGTAAAATTAAACGAGGTAACCGTGAAATCATCGTTGAATCAAAACTGGGAGAGGTTAAGAAATACTTAGTGAAATTGTCTAATCAAATTCTTGTTCAAGAAAATGATTACGTAAGAGCGGGTATGCCTTTATCTGATGGATCTATTACCCCAGAAGATATTTTAAATATCAAGGGGCCTAGCGCGGTACAACAGTACTTGGTAAATGAAGTACAGGAAGTATATCGCTTGCAAGGGGTGAAAATTAACGATAAGCATTTTGAAGTAGTAGTACGTCAAATGATGCGTAAAGTTAAAATTCAAGATCCAGGAGATACTATTTTCCTTGAGAATCAATTAATTCATAAAGATGATTTTATTGATGAGAACGATGAGATTTTTGGTAAAAAAGTTGTTGAAGACGCGGGAGATAGTACAAATCTAAAAGCGGGTCAAATTGTGACTGCACGTCAATTAAGAGATGAGAATTCTTTATTAAGACGTGAAGACAAGCAATTGGTTACGGCTAGAGATGCACAACCAGCGACTGCCACACCAATACTGCAAGGTATTACAAGAGCTTCTTTACAGACCAAGTCTTTCATCTCTGCGGCTTCTTTCCAGGAAACCACAAAAGTATTGAACGAAGCTGCTGTAAGCGGTAAAGTTGATACCTTAGAAGGACTTAAAGAAAATGTAATCGTAGGACACAAGATTCCAGCAGGAACCGGATTAAGAGAATACGATGATATTATTGTTGGTTCTAAAGAAGAATTGGATCAAATGCTGGAAGCCAAACAAGAAGTGAATTATAATTAATACTGAACGTACAATGAGCGAAGATCAAAAAAATAAAAAGAATCAATTAAATATTGAGCTCGATAATGAAACGGCACAAGGTAAATACAGTAACTTGGCCATCATAAATCATTCTCCGGCAGAATTTGTGGTTGATTTTGTGAGTATTATGCCAGGAGCCCCAAAAAGTAAGGTGCAATCTAGGATTATTCTTACTCCGCAGCACGCCAAACGACTGCATAAGGCACTTGGTGAAAATATACAGCGTTTTGAGCAAGCACATGGTACTATAGAAAACGATGATAAGCCACCCATCCCATTAAATTTTGGGCCTACGGGTCAAGCTTAATAAAAGAAACTCCGAAGTAAGAACTTCGGAGTTTTTTTTAGTATTTAGTAAATTTTAATCACACATCTTAAAATGAGTATAAAAAATAATCAAAAAAATTATTTTATTTTGATTATTTATTAAGTTATATTTATAAAATTAACTAAAATAATATTTTATGAAAAAAATTACTTACTTGCATTAGCTAGTTCAGCGATGTGGGGGAAAGAAACCTATCCAGCAGTTTATTATTATTACATAGAAGAAAAAGAAGCTGGAATTTCTTTTTTTAGCGAGAGGCACAAGGATTACACTATCATTATTAGTGAAAGTTCTTATGCTATACAAAGCTTAAGTCCTAATCCCGCAAATAGCCAAGTGCAAATACATTATCAATTTGAAGGAGCAACTTCAAGCTACATCAGTATTACTTCTGTAAAAAATGCAGTAAGCAATAATTATATATTGAATGTAGATGATCCCAATTTTAATATTGATGTTGCTAACTATACCTCTGGGATTTATGTGGTTACTCTTTATTGCGACGGTGAAAGCGTTGAATCAAAATATCTTATAGTACAATAAAAATTTAAATCATGAAAAGATTTATAAAATTAGTTATTTTCTTGTTAAGCCTAACTAGCTTCGCACAAGTGGCCCCGCTAGAAAATCATACTTGGTATTTAGAGAAATTGGTGATTAACGGGAATGATTTTCTGCCACCAAGTGCCTATCAAAATAGTTATACTGCAAATTTTGCCAACAATGCAGATTTTATTTTTTTAGCCGCTTGTTATCCAGTTGATGGTACATTGACGTACAATCAAAACCAAAATTTTAATATTAATTTTGCGGGCTATCCTTTAGATTGTGATGGCTTATCTCAGCAAGTTATAGATTATGATTTAAAAATAATTAACGATTATGTTAATACTAATGCACCAAATAATCCTTTTTCTTATTCCTTCACTTATCAACCTAATTATATAGTGTTAACAGTAACTAACGCCAATGGCGATCAAGCTATATACCGTAACCAACAACTTGGGATTTCTAGCAATGACAAATCAGAAGTTAATCTTTATCCTAATCCCGCAACAAACAGTTTTCAATTAGATATAAATGCTGGGAGCAATATTAAAACAGTTCGTATTTTTTCCGTTAACGGAAAAGAAGTAATGCATTTTAAACAACCACAAGGCAGTTATAATGTATCTCAACTTTCACCGGGTATTTATTTTGTAAAAATTGAGGGTGAATACGTTAAGAATAATATGAAGCTTTTTAAAATTTAAATCATGAAAGCAATTATAAAATTAGTTATTTGTTTATTGAGCCTAACTAGCTTTGCGCAAGTAGCCCCACTAGAAAATCATACTTGGTATTTAGAAAAATTGGTGATCAACGGGAATGATGTGTTTCCGCCACAAAATTTAAATCCTTATAATGATTTTAACTGGAACAATCAACAAGATTATTTTGTAGTGCAATCTTGTTCGGATTTACTTGGAATAATGATTTATGATGACGGGAATAGTCAATTCACTATAACCAATTCTTCGGTAGGACCAGGCGAATGTCCGAGTGTTCCAGATGCTGATATGTTTGATACCACGTATATCTTCGAGTTTTATGATTTCTATACTGGTCATCCAAACCCATTTACTTATGCTTTTACTAATGTATCCAATTATGTTGTCTTAACAATTACTAGCGCCAATGGGGATCAAGCCATATACCGTAACCAACAACTTGGGGTTTCTAGCAATGACAAATTAGAAGTTGACCTTTATCCTAATCCCGCAACAAGCAGTTTTCAATTAGATATAAATGCTGGGAGCCATATTAAAACAGTTCGTATTTTTTCCGTTAACGGAAAAGAAGTAATGTATTTTAAGCAACCACAAGGCAGTTATAATGTATCTCAACTTTCACCAGGTATTTATTTTGTAAAAATTGAGGGTGAATACGTTAAGAATAATATCAAGCTTTTAAAAATTTAAATCATGAAAGCAATTATAAAATTAGTTATTTGTTTGTTAAGCCTAACTAGCTTTGCGCAAGTAGCCCCACTAGAAAATCATACTTGGTATTTAGAAAAATTGGTAATTAACAATACAGACTTTTCTGTGCCGAATGGGTTTAGTAATTCTTATTTCGCAAATTTTACTAACGGTGCAGATTATTCCCTAAATGCACCCTGTTATCCCATTCAAGGAACATTAAGCTATAGTCAAAACCAAACTTTTAATATCAATGATGCAAGTTCACCTTTAGACTGTGACGGCTTGCCTCAGCAAGTAACAGAATATGATGAAAAAATAATGTTTAGCATTAATCTTTCAAACAACCCATTTTCTTACGTCTTTAGTTACAAGTCCAATTATATTGAACTAACAATTACTAACGCCAATGGCGATCAAGCTATATACCGTAACCAACAACTTGGGATCTCTAACAATGACAAACCAGAAGTTGATCTTTATCCTAACCCCGCAACAAGCAGTTTTCAATTAGATATAAATGCTGGGAGCAATATTAAAACAGTTCGTATTTTTTCCGTTAACGGAAAAGAAGTAATGTATTTTAAGCAACCACAAGGCAGTTATAACGTATCTCAACTTTCACCAGGTATTTATTTTGTAAAAATTGAGGGTGAATACGTTAAGAATAATATCAAGCTTATAAAAATTTAAATCATGAAAACAATTATAAAATTAGTTATTTGCTTGTTAAGCCTAACTAGCTTTGCGCAAGTAGCCCCACTAGAAAACCATACTTGATATTTAGAAAAATTGGTAATAGGTGGAAATGATTTTCTGCCGCCAACGGCTTATCAAAATAGTTATTTTACTGAATTTTTAAATGGCTCGTTATATTATTTTAATACACCTTGCTCTGCTGTTTATCTTGAAGGTGGAATAACACATTTGAATAATCAAAAGTTTAAAATGAATTATGCTTATGTAACTTTATCCACTTGTCCATCTTTAAATGGAGTAGATGAGTATGACTTATTAATATCTCATACATATATAAATATAAGTAATATCAATAATAATTTTTCCTACGCCTTCACTTATCAACCTAATTATATAGTGTTAACAGTAACTAACGCCAATGGCGATCAAGCCATATACCGTAACCAACAACTCGGGATTTCTAGCAATGACAAATCAGAAGTTGATCTTTATCCTAATCCCGCAACAAGCAGTTTTCAATTAGATATAGATGCTGGTAGCAATATTAAAACAGTTCGTATTTTTTCCGTTAACGGAAAAGAAGTATTACATTTTAAAAAACCACAAGGCAGTTATAATGTATCTCAACTTTCACCGGGTATTTATTTTGTAAAAATTGAAAGTGAAATAGGGCAGATAATGAAGAAAATTATTATAGAATAAGCTACCTAAGCCATAATTAAAAAACCTAACTGCAGTAGTTAGGTTTTTTTAGTTTTATTTTTAAAATAAAGTTTAGAACTCAGAAGTGAGATGAAATTTAATTGTTGGGTATTTTTGTTGGGTCATTTGCAATGAAAATGCAGAATCGGCTAAAAATACCAATTGGTTCTTTTTATCTTTGGCTAAATATTTAGCTTTTACCCTTTTAAACTCTTTAAACTCCTCATTTTTTTCATCAGAGGGTTCTACCCATAGCGCTTTATACACATTTAGATTTTCATAATTGCATTTTGCTCCATACTCATGTTCCAATCTGTACTGTATAACCTCAAATTGTAAAGCGCCTACAGTACCAATTACCTTTCGGTTATTCAACTCGAGTTTAAACAGTTGTGCCACTCCTTCATCCATCAATTGGTCAATACCTTTTTCTAGCTGCTTTGACTTCATGGGGTCTGCATTGTTGATGTATCTAAAATGCTCTGGGCTAAAACTAGGTATTCCTTTGTATTGCATTTTTTCGCCTTCGGTAAGCGTGTCACCTATTTTAAAGTTGCCAGTGTCGTGCAAGCCTACGATGTCACCCGGATATGAAATATCTACGATTTCTTTTTTCTCTGCAAAAAAGGCATTTGGACTACTAAACTTCACCTTTTTTTGATTTCTTACGTGTAAATAGGGCTTGTTACGCTCAAAAGTTCCCGAGACAATTTTCACAAAGGCTAGCCTATCTCTGTGTTTGGGGTCCATATTGGCATGTATTTTAAACACGAAACCGCTAAACTTATCTTCTGTAGGTTCTACCAAACGCGTATCGCTTTCTTTAGGTCTGGGGCTAGGAGCAATTTTTATAAAACAATCAAGCAATTCTCTCACTCCAAAATTATTTAAAGCACTACCAAAAAATACGGGTTGTAAATCGGCTTTTCTGTATTCCTCAATATCAAATTCAGGATAAACGCTTAAAGCTAAGTCTAAATTATCTCTTAGCTCTTCGGCGTGTTTTTCGCCAATTAGTTCATCGAGTTCTGGGTTTTCAATTTCATCTATTTCTACCGTTTCCTCAATATCTTTTCGAGGGTCTCCAGTAAATAGATTTACATTTTTCTCCCAGATATTATAGATTCCTTTAAAATCATATCCCATACCAATAGGAAAACTTAGTGGAGTGACGCTTAAGCCTAATTTTTGCTCAATTTCATCAAGCAAATCAAAAGCATCTTTTCCTTCTCGGTCTAGCTTATTGATGAAAACAATAATGGGAATTTTGCGCATACGGCAAACCTTAACCAATTTTTCGGTTTGTTCTTCGACTCCTTTAGCTACATCTACCACCACTATAACACTATCTACGGCAGTTAAAGTTCTAAAGGTGTCTTCGGCAAAATCTTTGTGACCCGGCGTATCGAGAATATTAATTTTAATATCTTTATATTCAAAAGCTAGTACCGAGGTGGCCACAGAAATTCCACGCTGGCGCTCAATTTCCATAAAATCACTAGTGGCGCCTTTTTTTATTTTATTAGATTTTACCGCTCCAGCCTCTTGAATGGCCCCTCCAAAAAGCAATAATTTTTCTGTAAGCGTTGTTTTACCAGCATCAGGATGCGAAACGATACCAAAGGTTCTACGCTTGTTTATTTCTTGTTTTAACTTCATGCGGCAAAAATACTTAAAATTTGTTGAAACAAAACCTCCTGTTTTTAATTCTGATTGATTATTGTTAATAATAAAAAAGTATGTAACTTTTAACTAATTCATTTTTATTAAATAATGCGTACCTTTACCCCAAATTAAAATTTTATTCTTCTGTACTTGAGTGGATAAGCTTTTATTAAACCTAACCAATAAATTTTCTTTCTGTATGAAGGTGTTTTTACGAGTTCTGTTTTTACTCTTTTTCTTGTTTGTTTTTGATTTTACTTACTCTCAGCAAAAACAACCGCCATCAATTTTTAGCATAGACGCTATTATTTTAGGAAACAACAGCATATTTGCCACTACCACTGTATCGGGTAGAATTTATCGAGATGCTAATAATAATGGTACCCAAGATCCGTTTGAGAATGGTATTCCCAATGTAGATGTTTTAATTTTTGGGGCAACTATTTCCCAAGCTGTTTCTACCGATGCCAATGGCGATTGGATAGCGGTTATAGATCCAGGGCCAACCACTATTGCTATTGATAATACTGATTTACCTCCAGGGTACATTCAAACAGAAGGTACAAATCCACAAACCATTAATGCTGTTGCCAATGTCGATAATTTTACCGATAATGATGGTTTTTATTTTGAAGGTCAAATAAACGGTCATTTATATTTTGATGTCAATGGTAATGGATCGCAAGATTCAGGCGAACCCGATATGCCTAATGTCACCATAAACATTACCGATACTTTTGGGCAAGTTACCAGTGTGAGTACAGATGCCAATGGAGACTGGCTAGCTACGGTTGCAGCTGTAGACGTAAGTATTGATATAGATGATAACGACCCCGACTTCCCTACAGGGGCTATACAAACTGAAGGAACAGATCCTACCCCTTTTACGGTAATCAATAATACCAATACTTTTACCGAAAATGACGGTTTTTATGAACAAGGTATATTAGAAGGGCATCTTTATTTAGATGTAAACGGTAACGGAACACAAGACACAAGTGAACCAGATTTAGCCAATATCGATGTGAACGTTGTTGATGCTTTGGGAACTACTCATGCCTTAATTACTGATGCAAACGGAAACTGGTCGGTAATTTTGCCAGCAGGAAATGCTACCTCTACTATAGATGTTAATGATCCCGATTTCCCCACAGGAGCGGTACAAACCGAAGGAACTAATCCTACTACAACCATGGTGGTGAACAATCAAACGGTTAGCGATGATGGAGTGTTAAATGATGGTTTTTTTGAATCAGGTACACTAGAGGGGCATGCTTATCTTGATAAAAATGGAAATGGAAGTCAAGACCCTACAGAGCCAGATTTGGCAAATGTAGATGTAAACATTACCACCTCTTTAGGTACTAACTTGGTTGTGGTTACAGATGCCGCTGGAAATTGGAGTGCTATGGTTCCTATTGGGAATACCACCGCTTTTATAGATGTAAATGATCCTGATTTTCCCACTGGTGCTATACAGACAGAAGGAACCAATCCTACCACAAGTTTTGTTACTTTGAATACAGTGGTAAGCGATGATGGGACTACAGTAAATGATGGATTTTATGAAGTAGGTACCTTAGAAGGTCGAGTTTACTTTGATGCCAACGGTAACGGCACCCAAGATAATCAAGAAACAGGTATTGCCAACGTTAGAGTAAATGTTACCGATGTGTTTAACACTACCCAAGTAGTTACCACTGATGGAAACGGAGACTGGTCTGTTAATCTGCCAGCAGGTACTGCAGTGTCAGATATTGAGAATAGTGATTTGCCTAACGGGGTGTTGCAAACCGAAGGAACAGATCCTACAACCAGCACCATTGTGACAGGTCAAATTACAAGCGACGACGGGCCCAATACCAATGATGGTTTTTTTGCGGAAGGTACACTGCTAGGCCACTTGTACCACGACCAAAACAATAATGGTGTTCAAGATGCGGGAGAACCTAATTTACCCAATGTAGATGTTCAAATAACCAATAGTTTGGGTATTACTACGGTAGTCACTACTAACGCAACTGGAGATTGGTCCATTACTACTCCAGTGGGAAATACAACTTCTTTAATCGATGTTAACGATCCAGATTTTTTAGTAGGAGCCGTACAAACCCAAGGTACGAATCCCACCACTACTGCCGTTACGGCAAATAACGTTTTAAATGAAGTTCCAGACGGATTTTATCTGCCAGCTCAAAACTTAGGTACGCTACAAGGCCATCTATATTTTGATAGCAATGGAAACGGAACCCAAGATGCCGGTGAGCCCGATTTAAGTTATGTTGATGTGGTAATAACCGATTCGCAAGGAATAATTCAAGTGGTAACCACCAATACTTCGGGCGATTGGAGTGCAAACGTGGCAGCCGGTAATACGCAATCGGCTATTGATAGAAATGATCCAGATTTTCCTGCGGGTGCCATTCAAACCGAAGGTACAGACCCTAGTATTACCGCTGTTACTGCCAATAATACGATAAGCGAAACACCAGATGGCTTCTCATTTACAAATCAGGCAACAGGAACTTTACAAGGTCATGTATACCACGATGTAAATGGTAACGGAACCCAAGATAGTGGTGAACCCGATTTTTCAAATGTTCAAATTATTGTTCAGGATGCTGCAAACTTAATTTATAATACTGTTACCGATGCTAATGGTGATTGGTCTGTAGTGGTTAATGCAGGGGCTGCGACCTCAAACATTAACAATGCCGACTTACCACCTGGTTTTGTGCAAACCCAAGGTACTGATCCTACAACAACTAATGTAATAGCCAATACCGTAACAGCTGAGACTCCCGATGGCTTTACAGATTCAAACTTACCTCTCGGCGAGTTAACGGGGCATATCTATTTTGATAGTAATAATAATGCCACTCAGGATACTGGAGAACCCAATTTACCTAATGTAGATGTGCAAATCATAGATGTAAATGGTATAATACAAGTAATTTCTACAGATGCTAATGGAGATTGGAAGGTAACGGTACCCGAAGGTTTAACCACTTCAGATATAGTCTTAACCGATCCAGATATGCCTGCGAATGTGGTTCAGACCGAGGGTTCTAATCCAACAATAACTGTAGTCGTAAAGAATACTTTTACAAGCGAAGTTCCAGATGGTTTCTTTGTGCCTAATACCCAATTTGGAATGCTCCAAGGTCATTTGTATGAGGATGCTAACAATAATGGCATACAGGACGCTGGCGAACCCGACTTGCCTAATGTTGATGTAGTAATAACCGATGCACTGGGTATACAACAAACCTTGGTTACCGATACTGCCGGAAATTGGAGTGTTAGCGTGCCAGAAGGTATAACCCGTAGCGAAATTCAAACCACAGATCCAGATTTTCCTGCCGGTGCGGTACAAACCCAAGGAACAAATCCTACGCTTACCGTGGTGGTGGCAAACACTACAACCAGTGAAGTGCCTGACGGATTTTACACTACGGGTAATGAAGTTGAAGTTTTTAGAGGGATTGTTTACTTGGATGTAAACGGTAACGGAACCCAAGATGACAACGAGCCAGGTATTCCAAATATTCCAGTACAAATCACCGATGGTCAAGGAAATATGATTCAAGTACAAACAGATAGTCAAGGGGAATGGGAAGAAGAGATATTTACAGGGCAAGTATTGTCTTATATAGATGTAGATAGTCCTAATTTTCCCTCCTACTCGTATCAGACAGAAGGGAGTAATCCTAGTAGTTTTACTTTGCTGAAGGATTCACCAATTTTCGAGAAAAATGGTTATCACTTAGAACCTTTACACGTATACAATGCGATTTCTCCTAATGGTGATGGTAAAAATGACGTACTTATTATTCAAGGTATCGAGCGTTATCCTGATAATGAATTCAAGGTGTTCAATCGTTGGGGAGTGTTGGTTTATGAAGCGAAAGGTTATGGACAAGACAATAAGTTTTTTACTGGCTTTAGTCAAGGAAGAGCCACCCTTAATAAGGATGAAAAATTACCTTCAGGAACTTACTTTTATACCTTAAAGTATAGAGATAGTAATAATCAAGAACGAGATTTAGACGGTTATTTGTACATCAATTAATAAAATAGTATGAACAAGAATATTTTTCTTTTAATCATAAGTATGGTGCTTGTTGTACCATTTAGTAATGCACAACAAGACGCACAATTTACACAATATATGTACAATCCGCTTAGCTTTAACCCAGCCTATGCGGGTAGTCGTGATGTGCTTAGTGCCGTTCTAATTCATCGTTCACAATGGTTGGGCGTACAAGGAGCTCCAACCACACAGCATTTGAGTGGTCATAGCCCAATAAATGAGACTATGAGTGTAGGCTTAAATATTATGCGTGATGAGGTAGGGCCAATGCAAGAAAATACTATTCAAGCAAGTTATAGCTACGGTATTTTTCTTAATCGAAGCTTGAGACTTAACTTCGGTTTGCAATTGGGAGCAAATTTACTCGATGTAGATTTTAATAAATTATCGATTAGAGACCCTAATGATCCCAACTTTGCTGAAAATATCGATAAGAAGTTTTCGCCACAATTCGGTTTAGGTGCCATGCTATATGATGAAAATTATTATGTTGGAATTAGCGTTCCAAATCTGGTTGAAACCGAACATTTTGATCAATCCAATAATTCAAATTCGAAAACTTTAGTAAAAGAAAAAGCCTCTTTCTATCTAACTGGGGGGTACGTTTGGCAAGTTTCTCCCAATTTAAAATTTAAGCCTACTTTACTATCAAAAATTACAACGGGCTCTCCCTTGCAAATAGATATTTCAACAAACTTCTTGTTGTATGATAAATTTACGCTAGGAGCTGCTTACCGTTGGGATTCGGCTATAAGTGCATTGGCTGCATTTCAAATTTCAGACTCCTGGTTGATAGGTGTTGCCTACGATATGGAAACGACCTCTTATTCGGCCTACAACAATGGTAGCCTAGAAGCCTTCTTAAGATTTGAGTTATTCAAGAAATACAATAAAATGCTAACGCCACGATTCTTCTAAAAAATTGGTTATGAAAATGCGAAATATTACTTACTTACTTTTTCTTATCGTCTTTTTCTTTCAAAGCGCATTATTGGCACAGGAAGATAAACTAAAAGAAGCAGATAAAATGTTCGATAGGTATGCCTTTATAGATGCCCGAGAAATATACTTAGAAGTGGCAAAAGCGGGCTATGAGTCTGAAAACCTTTTTAAAAAACTTGGGGACTCTTATTATTTTAACGGAGAACTTACTCAAGCACTCAATTGGTATGAAAAGCTCTATGCATTGAAAACAGAAAATCTAGACGAGAGTTATTTGTTTAGGTATGCCATGGCTTTAAAAAGTAATGAACAGTACAAAAAATCGGATTCGGTGCTTCTAGAGTTTGAAAAATTAAAAGAAAATGATTCGCGGGTTGAACTTTTAAAAGGAGAACGAAATTACCTCGAATTAATTGAACTGCAATCTGGTAAGTTTGAAATTGAATTGGCTAATATCAATTCAAAGTTATCAGACTTTTCGCCCCAAGTGGTTGATAGTTTGTTGATTTTTGCATCCAATAAGGAAGTTGCTTCTACAGTAAAAAGGGTTCATGAATGGAATAAACAACCTTATTTAGACTTGTATTTTGTAAAGCTTAATGAAGATAATCAAATTGTGAGCGAGCCAACCCCATTTGAAGAAACCATTAATTCAAAATTCCACGAATCTTCGGCTTGTATGACAAAAGATGGCTTAACCCTCTATTTTACCCGAAATAATTACAATAAGAAAAAATACGGAAAAAGTGAGGAGGGAATCAATTTTTTAAAAATATATAAATCAGAACGTGAAAGTATAGATGCCCCTTGGGGAACACCAGAGGAGTTACCCTTTAATAATGATAACTATTCCGTAGCACATCCTACCTTAAATAAAGACGAGACTAAGTTATTTTTCGCCTCAGATATGCCAGGTACTAGAGGAATGTCTGATATTTATTTTGTCGAAATTTTAGCTGACGGTTTTGGGGATCCTGTAAATTTAGGCGAGCACATTAATACAGAAGCCAGGGAAACTTTCCCATACTTTTCAGATAAAAATGAGCTTTATTTTGCCAGTGATGGGCATATTGGTCTAGGAGGTCTAGATGTATTTGTCACCGTTTTGAAAGAGGATGGTACATTTGGCGAAGTTTTTAATGTTGGCGCACCTATAAACAGTTCAAAAGATGACTTTAGCTTCGTATTTACACAAGGAAGCAAAAAAGGTTTTTTTGCTAGTAACCGTCCAGGCGGATTAGGCGAAGATGATATCTATCATTTCACTCAAAAAGAAGATTTAATAACCGCCTGTCAACAATATGTGAGTGGAGTAATTACGCAAACCGAGAACCAACAACCCATTGCAGGAGTGAAAGTAGAGTTGTATGATGAAAATTTAACTTTCCTAGATGAAACGGTTACAGATGATGAAGGGGGCTATGAATTTACTCTTGATTGCGATACACGTTATATTATACGAGTTTCAAAAGATCAATTCAAAACCGACGAGAAGCTGTTAAAATCGGGGTCTGAATTTGAGAAAAATTTTGATCTTCCTTTGAACGTAGAAAAAGGAGGTAATTCAACCTTGGGCGTAACTAAAGCGGGAAAAGGAGATGATTTACGAAGTCTGCTACAACTCGACCCTATTTATTTTGATTTAGATGATAGTCAAATAAGAGCAGATGCTGAGGTGGAATTACAAAAAATCGTTGCAGTACTTAAAAAGTATCCTGAGATGAAAATTGATATACGATCGCATACCGACAGTAGAGCTGGAGACGCCTATAATATGCTTTTATCAGAAAAAAGGGCACAAGCAACCTTGTCATACCTTAGAAACCAAGGTATTTCTTCAAAACGAATATCAGGAAAAGGGTATGGCGAGACGCAATTAATCAACCATTGTGAAAACAATGTACCTTGCTCAGAACAAGAACATCAATTAAATCGTAGGTCAGAATTTATCATATTAAATGATAATGAAACACCAGAGGAGCTAAGAAAAAACATCAGTAAACGTCAGCTAGAAAGCCAGCAAATAAAAGACAAAACAGAAAATAATAAGCTTACTACAACTTACGATTTTACTGGAAATGAGATTTATTATACCGTTCAAATTGCAGCGGTAAATAAAAACAATCCTTTGGTTCGTTTCAATGAGGTTTCTAGTGTATTTAACCATGTTTATCCCGATGGGCTACGAAGATATTTCTCTAAGTTATTTAAAACGAGAGAGGAAGCAGAGCAGTATAAGATGGTCGTTCGTGAGGCTGGTATCCAAGGTGCCTTTGTGGTAGGAATTCAAGGGCAGAACAGATTCTAAAAAAAGGCTAAACCACCATTATAGTTTAGGTTATCTCAAATACTTTTGTATTTTTGATAACTATGGAAGAACAAGTGATTTTGGTAAACGAGAAGGATGAGCAAATCGGTTTGATGGAAAAAATTGAAGCTCACCAAAAGGCTTTATTGCATAGAGCGTTCTCGGTTTTTGTCTTTAACGACAAAGATGAAGTGATGATTCAACAACGTGCCTTAGGTAAATACCATTCCCCAGGGTTATGGACCAATACTTGCTGTAGTCATCAAAAGCCAGGCGAAACCAATACTCAGGCCGGTGAAAGACGACTGCAAGAAGAAATGGGTTTTACCACGCCTTTAAAAGAAGTTACTTCTTTTATATACAAGGCCCCATTTGACAATGGTTTAACAGAACATGAATTTGACTATATCTTAATTGGGCATTATAATGATGTACCTCAAATTAACGAAGAAGAGGTAGCATCTTGGAAATGGGTTACTTTAGATTTTTTGAAAAAAGACATCGAAGCCAATCCCGATATTTATACCGCTTGGTTTAAAATTATTTTCGAAAAGTATTATCAATATATTTCAAAATAACATGGTTAGCGTTTGTAGGAAAGCACATTTTAATGCGGCTCATAGGCTTTTTAATAAAGAATGGAGCGATGAAAAAAATAAAGCTGTATTTGGTAAGTGTAGCAATCCGCTTTATCATGGTCATAATTATGAGTTGGAAGTTCAAGTAACTGGACCGGTAGATCCAGTCACGGGTTTTGTTATTGATTTAGGGCTATTAAAGCAATTAATTAAAGAAAAGGTTGAAGACGTTTTAGATCATAAAAACCTCAATTTGGAAGTTCCAGAATTTAAGGACCTAAATCCTACAGCAGAAAACATAGCCATTGTTATTTTTAATTATTTGAGACCATATTTAGATGAAGATTTAAAGCTCGCAATTACCTTATACGAAACACCTAGAAATTTTGTTAAATATGAAGGAAAGAAATAAGGAAGCTAAGCTAAGCCCACTTTTATTTAAACCTATCTTAAAACAAAAAGTATGGGGAGGTACTCGTTTAGTTAAAGAGTTTAATAAGCCCTCGAATTTTGACAAAATTGGAGAAAGTTGGGAAATAAGTGATGTCAAAAACAATTCATCAGTCGTTGTTCAAGGTCCTTTTAAAGACCAAACCTTAAGTGCTCTTTTACAAAAATTTAAAGGTGAATTAGTGGGGCCTAAGGTTTATAAAAAATTTGGTGATACTTTTCCCCTTTTAATTAAATTTATAGACGCTAGCGAGAATTTATCGGTGCAACTACACCCCGACGATAATTTGGCCCAAAAGCGCCACAATAGTTTTGGGAAAACAGAAATGTGGTATGTAGTAAAAGCCGATGAAGATGCTCATTTAATAACTGGTTTTAAGGAGCCTTGTACAAAAGAAAACTATTTGCAAGCATTAAATCAGGGAGATATAGCTTCAATATTAAAAAAAGAGTTTGTTGAGGCTGGTGACGTTTTTTTTATAAGCCCTGGTTTAATTCACGCCATTGGTAAGGGTACCTTATTGGCCGAAATACAGCAGACTAGTGATGTTACTTACCGTGTGTATGATTGGGACCGTGTTGATATTGATGGGAATAAACGTGAACTGCATACAGATTTGGCAATAGATGCCATTGATTTTTCTTTTCCTATTCATTATAAAATATCCTATGAAGAGAAAGTTAATCAACCTGTAAGCCTAGTTGAAAATATTTTTTTTACTACTCAAAAACTCAATTTGGTAGATGTAACCAATTTTTCTATTGAAATTATAGATTCGTTTGTTATTCTAATTGTTATTGAAGGAAAAATAATAATTAAAGATAAGCATAATACAATGAGCGTTGAAGCGGGGCAGAGCGTTCTTATACCTTACCAATTAAAACAAGCAGTGAATATTTCTGCCAAACAGGCTACAGTTCTTCATGTGAGCATTTAATATTAACTTGAATTCTTTTTTTACACGTATAAATAGACTAATTTTGGCGAATAAAATTATAATGCTATGGCAAGTAAGAAAAACCTGAAAAAAGATTTAAATTATGTGATGAGCGATATTATAGAAACCGCTATCATATATCAAATAGCTCATCCAGAGGAAGACGCAAAAGAAACAGATGCTATTATTGCAGATGCCGTTAGCGATTTCAATGCTATGATTACAAAAATTAACCAAAGAGATGTAGAGCATAAGGGTAAGCACCTTAAAGAAGTGAGCAAAGAAATTGAAACTAAAGCACACGACTTAATTTCAAGAATCAACGCTTTGTAAATATTTTAGCGAGCATACTTTCTCTTTCTAAGATTATAGTAAATAGCTGCAGCTATCGTTAATATTAATAGCGGTAAGCCTAAATTTAAAAGTTGCCAAGTTAACCGTTCTTGTGCAACTTTTTCTGTATTTAAGAAAGCCAATTTTACATCTTTACTGCGAAGTGCCAAAAGACCTTTGTCATCTAACATATAGTTTACCGCATTTATCAAAAGCGACTTGTTTCCATAAGTGGTTCCAGTAAATCGGTCAAAACCCAATTCAATAGGGCCATTTCTACCAAATTCATTTTTAACAATATCCCCATCGGCTATAACTACCATTTGAGTGGAATCACTACTTTCTCTATAGTCTTTATAATCTACCGGTTTAATTCTTTTATCATAAACCGATTTAAATTTTCCTTCTATTAAAACACCTATATTCTTGGTGCCTTGATTAAAACCTTTAGCTTCAGTTTGGCTTACGAGTTCCTGTAAATTGAGTAAACTTGGTACTTGTTCTAATTTGGTTTTTGGTGAGCTGTGTAATAAAATGGTCTTTTTTAATCCCTTTCTTTCAAGTGTGTCTATGGGGCTAGAAAACTCGAGTTTTACCGCTTCTATATTTTTGATTATGGGATGGTTATTTGTGCTTATTGCTAAGGGCGAATAAAACCAAGGGATAGGTTTAAACTGCGTATTGTTTCCTTCACCCTGAGCCAAAATCAGTGGTGCCGATACAAGGTCTTGTACCAAGCTTGGATTAATTCGTATACCGTAGCTAAAAAAATAATCTTGTAAATTCAAGTTTTTCGGCATCGCAAGAGCAGTTTTTTCCGGATTGCTAAACAAGCTATCCTTTTCTATAATAACGCCTTCTGTCAGCCAAAGCATTTTACCGCCTTGCATTAAATATTGGTCTAAAACAAACTTTTCTTTTTCTGTGAAAGCCATACTAGGTTTAGCTTCAATTACCAAATCAAAACCTTCAAGTTGCTTTAATGTCTTTATAGGATTTACGACCGTAGAATCTAAAGTAAATGGTGCTATATAATAAAACTCTTTAAGAGAATTTACAAAATCGGCTATATGGGGATCTGCCAATTCTCCATTACCGCGCATTACCGCAATTTTTTTTGTCTTTTCGTATACCAACTGGTTAAGCGCACTGGCAAAATTATATTCAAGATTTGCAATTGAAAGATTTACTATCTCCTCATTACTACTGGTAATATTCTTTTTTAAAAGCGGAATTTTCACTTGTTTGTCATTTAATTCGGCAACAGCCCAAGGAAACATAAGTCGCTCTGTTAACTTGCCATTTTCTCTTATATTAAGCGATTCTGGCGTCATTCCTGCTTGGTAAAACCTTTGAGCCACTTGTTGTGCATCTTCCTCTTGATTAAGCGGATTGATAAACTCAAACTTTACATTTTTATTTAGTGCTGCAAATTCTTCTAGTAAATACTGGGTTTCTAGCTGAAGTCTTTTAAATTCACCGGGAAAATCTCCTCTTAAAAAAACCCTTATAGCAACAGGTTCTGTTACATCAGAAATAATATTTTTGGTGTTGTTCGATAAGGTGTACTGCTGGGCTGAGGTCAAATCAAATCGGTAAAAGAAAAAGTTACCCAAGATGTTGATCAAAACAATTCCTAACACAAAAAGGAGTAATGGTTTTAGATTTTTAAGCATACTAAGCGATTTCTTTACGGATTTGGTTTCTGGTTAAAAATATAAATAGGGCGATAATACTAAAAAAATAAATGAGATCGCGAGTGTCTATCACGCCACGACTTATGCTTTTATAGTGATAATTAATCCCCAGATAAGAAAGATCATATTGTTGGTTTCCTAGGAGGTGGATGCCTTCTAGATTATCTAAACCAACAAAGAAAATAAATAATAGTAGCACCGAGGCCATAAAAGCCATTATTTGATTTTTTGAAATACTTGAACAAAATAAACTTATGGCAGCATAGGTAGCACTTAATAAGACTAATCCGATATAACTGGTGAAGAGTGCTCCAAAATCGGCATTTCCTGGTGTTTTACCCAACTGGTAAATGCTAAATACGTAAAGGATGGTTGGTAAAATGGCCATTAAGCTTATGGTTAAAACGCCTAGATATTTACCCCATACTAATTGATTGTGAGAAATTGGCTTGGTAAGTAATAGCTCTAGTGTGCCCTGCTTTTTTTCTTCAGAAAAACTACGCATACTTATCGCAGGAATTAAAAATATAAAAATCCAGGGAGCAATAGTAAAAAACGGAGTGAGATTGGCAAATCCGAAATCAAGTATATTGTACCCGGTGTTAAACACCCACAAAAACAAACCGTTAAGTGTTAGGAATACACCAATCACCAAATAGCCGGTGAGATTAGAAAAAAAAGATTGGAGTTCTTTTAAATAAATAGCTTTCATTAATCTAAAGTATAAAGTTTATCTAGTGTCCAAGCCTCTGGTTTGGCATTAAAACCTGCTTTAGTTGCTGGCCAAATTAATTTAAATAATTGGGAATGACGATAGCGCTCTAAAGCCTCTTGGTTTTCCCAATAACTATAGGTAAAAAATATATTATCATGATTTTTGTCTTGATAGAGTTCTAAGAATTGGCAGCCTTCAAAACCTCTTATTTTTGTTTTGTATTCTTCAAAAAGAGATTTAAAATCAATTACCGCCTCTGGTTTAAAAGACAATTTAACTATTCGTACTATCATTAATTAAAATTTATGGTTATGGTGTCTAGCAATTTTAGCCCCAGTAAGGTCGAGGCACTTCCTACAGTATGTGGGTTACTTTTATAGATAGCAATTTCTAAGTAATTGGCCGTGTTAAAAATAGCCATTTTTTTACCCTCTTCTTCTCGAATTTCTTTAGCTTCATTAAAGTCTATAGCGTGGCTATAGGTATCGTATATTTTTGTAAAACGCGTGGTTCGCGCACTTATTACAAAATCACGCCCTTTTCCTATTTGCTGAATGGTATTACGCGTTACATTGGTTACCACATTGCCATAATTGTCTATATATATAACGTGACCTTGTATTTGATTTTGAGCATCATTTATTTGAGGCTTTATCGCTTTTAATTGTTTAATTGCTGTAATGGGTTTTCCAATAACCTCTAGCGTACCACCTCGTGCAATATGAGATGCTACTTTTACAAATATATCTAAAACCGGAAAAGTGGTTTCGACCGCATCGTGGATATTGATTTCTACAATTTTTTGTGGATTGATTTCTGATGCGATTAACGAAAGGATTCCATTGTCTGCACAAATAAAATAATGATCATCTAAAGCAATGGCTAAATGTTTGTTTTCTGGTGTGATTTCTGAATCAACACCAATAATATGAATGCTGCCTTTTGGAAAAGTGTGATAAGCATTTTTGATAATATAAGCCGCTTCTAAAGTATGAAAAGGAGATACCTCATGGCTTATATCAACAATATTAACATCGCCAAGCTCACTAAAAATAGAACCCTTTATAGCCCCAATAGAGGGGTCTTTAAATCCAAAGTCTGTCGTAAGCGTAATAATGGGCATAAAAGTTAATCTTTAAATGCTAAACTTTACTTAGTTTTTGCGTAAATTTGTGATGCGAATTTAATTATAAAAGACCAATAAATACACGCCCATTTGAACGAAGTTGAAATAGAATTACAAGAGATAAGTCCAAAAGAATTTTTTGGGTCTCAAAATAGTAACATACAATTGTTAAAACGCTATTTTCCGAAACTTAAAATTGTTGCTCGAGGAAATAAAATTAAAGCATTTGGAGATGAAGAACGATTAATAGAATTTGATAAGCGTCTTCATATGCTGTTAGAGTACTTTGCCAAGTATAATAAACTTGATGAAAACGGGATTGAGCGTATACTCACAAGTGATAAAAAAGAAGATTACGAGACAAGTCTTTCCAGTTCAGATATTTTAGTTCACGGCGTAGGGGGCAGGTTAATTAAGGCTCAAACGGCCAACCAGCGTAAACTGGTTGAGCTCTGCCAAAAGAATGATCTGGTATTCGCAGTTGGTCCTGCCGGTACAGGTAAAACATACACCGGCGTTGCACTAGCTGTAAAAGCACTAAAAGAAAGACAAGTTAGAAGAATAATTTTAACTCGACCCGCAGTTGAAGCAGGAGAAAACTTAGGCTTTTTGCCAGGTGATTTGAAAGAAAAATTAGACCCATATATGCAGCCACTTTATGATGGTTTACGCGATATGATTCCGCATGAAAAGCTTGAATCATTTATTGAAAAAGGAACTATACAAATAGCCCCCATGGCGTTTATGCGTGGTAGGACTCTTGACGATGCTTTTGTAATTCTTGATGAAGCACAAAACACCACCCACGCCCAAATGAAGATGTTTTTAACACGAATGGGGAAAAACGCTAAATTCATGATTACAGGCGATCCAGGTCAAATAGACCTTCCGCCGCGCGTTACCTCTGGCTTAAAAGAAGCCCTTTTGGTACTTAAAGGTATTAAAGGAATTGGTATGGTATTTCTTGACGATAAAGATGTAATAAGACATAAATTGGTAAAAGAAGTAATCGCAGCCTATAAAAAAATAGAAACTCCAGAATAAAAAATGACAAATACCCTAACTCAAACTCAGTTCAATTTCCCTAATCAAAAAAGACATTATAAAGGGAAAGTACGCGAGGTATATTTTTTAGAAAATGATTTGTTAGTCATGATTGCGACCGATAGGTTGAGTGCTTTTGATGTCATATTACCTAAAGGCATTCCTTATAAAGGTCAAATACTAAACCAGATTGCAACAAAAATGATGCAAGAGACTGCAGATATTGTACCCAATTGGCTAGAGGCAACCCCAGATCCCAACGTAGCTATAGGAAAAAGTTGTGAGCCTTTTAAAGTAGAAATGGTTATTCGTGGCTATTTGGCAGGCCACGCCGCTAGAGAGTACAAGGCAGGAAATAGAATTTTAAGTGGTGTTGCTCTGCCAGAGGGACTAAGAGAAAATGACAAATTGCCTGAACCCATAATCACGCCAGCCACCAAAGCAGAGCAAGGGGATCATGACGAAGATATATCGCGAGAAGAAATTATTCAAAAGGGTATAGTAAGTGACGAAGATTATTTACAATTAGAGAAATATACTTATGCACTTTTTCAAAGAGGGTCTGAGATTGCCGCTTCACGCGGATTGATTTTAGTAGATACCAAATATGAATTTGGAAAAACAAAATCAGGTGAAATTGTATTAATCGATGAAATACATACACCCGATTCTTCACGCTACTTTTACGCCGACGGTTATGAGGAGAGACAAAAGAACAATCAAAAACAAAAACAATTATCTAAGGAGTTTGTTCGAGAATGGTTAATTGAAAACAATTTTCAAGGTAAGCCAGGTCAAAAGTTACCCGAAATGAGTGACGCGTTTTGCGAACTCGTTTCAAAACGCTACATAGAGCTGTATGAGAAAATTACTGGTGAGAAATTTATAAAAGCATCATTAGAAAATTTAGCGGAAAGAATAGAAAAAAATATTAAGCAATATTTAAGTAACAAAAAGAATTAAAAATTTTTTAAAAAGCCATCTCAAATAAGAGGTGGTTTTTTAATTATATTTAGGATTTTAATTTTTTGCGCACGAACTTTCTTTCTTAGGAATATTTAACTCATAGCTCTCAACTAATTTTAAAATTTGACACTCTGTAGGTGATAAGTATTTATTTTCTGAAACGTTATCTATTTCATTTAAAGCGCCCTTCCTATATTGTTGAGGTAGAATTGGGTGTACGTAATACTTTTTACAAACCGCTCTTGTGTTTCCCAAATTTTTTGCGGTTTCATCGTATGCCTTAAGAATATTCTTTTCAATTGTTTTTTGATCCTCGGTTTTAGGCAGGTCTACTAAATATTCATAAAAAATACAACTAGCTCCCCACGTCCTAAAGTCTTTTGCCGAGTAAAATTCTCCGCAACTGGATTGTATGTAATTATTAATCAAACCGCTATCAATGGTTTCTTTGTCACCATTTTTATCGTAATAGCTAAACAACTCCCAACCTGGTATTTCTTCACATTTATTAATCAATCGCATAAGTTCGGGGTCATCTACAACTATATGATGTTTCTTCCCCTTTTTTCCGATGAAATCGATCGACATTTCATCCTCCTTTCTAGAAATATGCTTATTGCGTAAAGTAGATAAACCATAGGTTTTATTTTTTTTGGCGTAATATTGGTTCCCCACCCGTATATGGGTTTCTTCTAGCAGCTTAATTACAATGGCTAATACCTTTTCTTTTGGCATCCCTGGACGGTTCAAATCTTTTTCTAAACGCTTACGAATAATAGGTAATTTTTTCCCAAAAGCAAGCATTTTAAAAAATTTGGTCTGATTTTTAAATTTAGACCAAATAGGATGATACTTATATACTTTTCTTTGTTTAGTATCTCTTCCTACAGCTTGTAAATGCCCGTTTTCAATAGGCGAGATTTTAACCTCTTGCCATCCAGGCGGAATACGTAGCTTTTTAAAGCGTTCAATTTGCTTTCTAGCTTTTATTTTCCTCTTTCGATTATCTGTGTAATAAAATCCTCGACCATGTTTATGCCTTCTAATCGTCAAATCTTTGTTCTTTACATATATTAAATTAGCCACAGCGGCGAATTTCTCTGGAGCATCCTTCCATTTTCTTAGACGATCAATATTTAACTGCATTCTTACTTTTCTTTTCTAAATTTAAAAAAGATAATCTAAGGAGCTACTTAATAAATAGTGAATTTTTATTTAAAAAAACAAGGGCAATTGAAAATTCAAAAGCCCTTGTTTTGAAACGATATCTATAAAGATTTAATCGAAGTAGCTAAAAGTTTCTCCGTCTTTAATTTTTAATAAACTTTCATAAATCAGTTTGATCACGTTTTCTACATCATCCCGGTGAACCATTTCAACGGTGGTATGCATATAGCGTAGGGGTAAAGAAATCAAAGCAGAAGCTACACCGCCATTGCTATAAGCAAATGCATCGGTATCGGTACCAGTAGCTCTGCTGACCGCTGCACGTTGAAAAGGAATCTTTTTCTCTGTCGCGGTATCAATGATCATTTCTCTTAATTTATTTTGAACAGCAGGAGCATAACTTATAACTGGGCCATCGCCAATTTTGGTTTCGCCTTCTTTCTTTTTGTCAATCATAGGAGTTGTCGTGTCGTGCGTCACATCTGTAACTATGGCTACATTTGGCTTTATTCTTTGCGTAATCATTTCTGCTCCTCTTAATCCGATCTCTTCTTGCACAGAATTGGTTATGTAAAGGCCAAAGGGTAATTCTATTTTATTTTCTTTTAAAAGCCTAGCTACTTCAGCAATCATAAAGCCACCCATTCTGTTATCAAGTGCTCGACAAACGAATTTATTTTCATTTAAGATGAAAAACTCATCGGGATATGTAATAACACAACCTACGTGAACACCAAGTTTTTCAACTTCTTCCTTTGTGGTGCATCCTACATCAATGGTAATGTTTTCTAGCTTTGGATGCTCTTCATTGCTTTTGTCTCTTGTATGTATAGCTGGCCAGCCAAATACCCCTTGAACGATTCCTTCTTTCGTGTGAATATTTACTCGTTTTGATGCCGCAATCATGTGATCACTTCCGCCATTTCTAATCACGTGAATCAGTCCGTCTTCAGTTATATAATTTACATACCACGAAATTTCATCAGCGTGTCCTTCTATTACCACTTTAAAAGGAGCATCTGGGTTAATTACTCCCACTGCAGTTCCGTAGGTATCGGTAATGAAATCATCTACATAAGGCTTTAAATAATTCATCCAAAGTTTTTGACCCTCCCATTCATAGCCTGTAGGAGCAGCATTATTTAAATAGCTTTCTAGAAAATTTAATGATGACTTGTTTAATAGTGAATCTTCGTCCATATAAATTTATTTTTTTGATTCACGAATGTACACAATAAATTTTTCATTTGCCGATTTGTACCTTACTTTTGGTATGGTTTTCGATCATATTAAAATAAAAAAATCGTGCGCAGCTTTTTAATTTTTACATTCTCTATTACTTTTCCTTTATTGGGTTTTTCTCAGAAGGTAACCACCCAATCTTCGAATAGAAATAAGGAGATTAAATTAAAATATCTGATAGAAAATGATAGTACCATTGTAGATCCTGTTAAATTAGAAGAGGTTGTGTTACTTAGCCCAATGAAATTCAAGAGTAGGTTAGAGCGCAGGGAATATTTAATTTTAAAACGAAAAACTAGAAAGGTGTGGCCTTATGCTACACTAGCTGCCGAACGTTTACAGACATTAAATAAACGGCTCGAAAATATTGAACGAAAGGCCGATAAACGCCGCTATACCAAGATAATCCAACGTTATATTGAAGAAGAGTTTACTGAAGAACTTAAAAAACTTACGAAAACAGAAGGCCAGATTTTGGTTAAATTAATGTATCGGCAAACAGGTGAAACTACTTTTGATATTGTGAGAAATTTGAAAAGTGGTTGGCGTGCCTTCTGGTACAATACTACAGCCAGTTTGTTTAATATCTCGCTTAAAGAAAAATATGATCCTATTAATGTAAAAGAAGATTATTATATCGAGCATATTTTACAACGTTCTTTTCAGCGAGGTATTTTAGAACGTCAGCCCGCTGTAGATGAAATTAATTTATTAAACTTAAAAAAGAAATTCTAATTATTGGAAAGATTATTTCTATTTTAAACTTTTATGTATTAAAAAACCCGAGCCTTGGCTCGGGTTTCCTAACAATATAGAGTCTAGTGGAACGGACCGGCTATTGTTATCAAATTAATCTTCATCCCAAAATAAGGGTGTCTGTTGATCATCACCTCCAATGGCGGCAGAACCCGCTTCATAATTGGCGGCATTTAAATTTTGCTCATTGATAGGATAAGTATATCGTAAAGGTACTGGGTTACCCGATTGAGCTGCAGTATTTAGTGTTGGATTGTTTAATTTTCTCCAAACATACCAGCCTTGCATTGGGTTATCAAACATAGCTATCCAGAATTGCTTTCCTACCAATTCTTTCCAATTGGCGGCATTATAACTTACTCCTGGCTGGGCAAGATAGGCTGCGGCTAAGGATGAATCTCCCGTCCAATAGGTAATACTCGCAGTAATTCCGTTCTCATAATGTGAAGCGGCATTACTCACTCCACCTACACCTTCCGCCGCAGCTTGAGCCAAGAGAAATTCTACTTCAGCGTAATCCATTAGAATACCTGGGTGAGAAGGATCAGTCATTTTATCACTGAGATGCGTGTGTGAGCCGTAAGGGCTTTCGGCACCATATGTACCGCCAATATATCCGCTAACATTGTCATCAAAATAAGCCATTCTGCGTGGATCATTTAAGGTGTTCATATAGTCAACTATGGTGTTGGCAGCCACATAGTCATTACGACCGCTTTGAATTACATCTTCCCAAATTGGGTTGGTGTTTGGTGGTGAATCTAAATAGGTGAATAATGCATTATCATCATTAGATGTCATTACTCCATTGGTTGTTGCTGCTTGTATAGCATCATTAGCTAAAGTAGCGTTAACATTTATTAGCCTGGCTCCCAAACGTAATAATAGTGAGTTACTAAACTTTTGCCATTTGGCCATATCTCCACCATAGATTAAATCTTGGCTTGAGAATCCTTGTCCTGCAAAGTCACTATTTATGGCAATTAACTGCATAATTAAGTCTTCATAAATACCAGCAGCGTTATCATATTTAGGTAGGTAGTTGTCTTTTGCAAGAGCTTCAGAATAAGGGATATCACCAAAGGTATCTACCAAAAACTGCCAAGTATACACTTCGATAACTGTAATTTGTGCTATTCGTGCATCAACTTCTTCTTGCGTTAATAAGTCTTCGTTCTCAAGCACGGTTTCTTTCGCATCTTTGAGATCGCGTAATACATTTCTATATAAAATTGACCAATGGTTTTGAGGAATATTTCTTTCTCTCAATTCATAATTCGGTTCATCTAAATATGTCGTAGCGGTTAAGTACTGACTTATGAACCTGAATATATTAGTATTTACATTTAAGTTTGCATTTTGATCAGACAAACTTTTTGTTGCATTACTAAATAGAAATCCTGCGGGAACGCTTTCCGGATTTTTAGGATCTTCATTCAATCGCTCGTATTTATCATCACTACACGCAGTAATTAATAGCAGTAGTGAGAATAAGGGTATGATATATTTTTTCATTGTCATAATTTAAAAGGTTAATTTAAGACTTGCACCAAACTCACGTACGGCAGGATATGCACCAGATTGGTAACCTTGTACATTTCCTGAGCTTAATCCAGCTTCTGGGTCAGAAAACGGTATATTCTTATCGATTATCCATAAATTTCTACCTATCAAAGAAATTGATGCGGTATTAATAAATGTTTTTTCTAAAAGATTGTCATTAAATCTATATGTTAAGTTTACTTCACGTAGTTTAACAAAAGAAGCATCGTAAACGTGATCTTTATTAGCCGCACGAGCATATCCGTATGGATTTGCATAGGTGTTAAAACTAGCGCGGGTAGTGTTGGGTTGACCATCTTCGGTTACTCCAGGTAGAATTAAGCCACCACTATCTGCACCATTAGTTACAGGATCTCTTAAAGGATTCCCAAGGTCATTTAAGCCAGTTGTATTTTTATACAAACCAGTAGCATAACCGTACCAAGTATCAAGAGAAAAGATATCACCACCTTTTTGTACATCAATTAAAAAACCTAAACTTAAGTTTTTATATTTAAAGGTGTTTTGAATACCACCAGTCCAATCAGGTTGAATGTTACCAATAATGTTATTGTTGCTATCGGTAGTCAAATAATATCCATTAGAACCAACAACACGCTGGCCATTTTCATTGTAAATATAGTCTGTTCCACGAATAGCTCCGTATGGCTGCCCTGGACTAGCATCTATTGTTATTCCTCCTTGTAAACTTGCCAAAGGTAAGTTGTCCAAACCTTCCTCTAAAGATATCACTTCACTTCTGTTCCGCGCCCAATTTACTGTCATATTCCAACTGAAATCTTCCATTTTTATGGGGTTAAGACGCATTTGTACTTCAAAACCTTTGTTTTCTAAAGAACCTGCATTTCGAATCGTTGAAGAGAAACCAGTCGCATTTGAAATCGAAACAGGAGTAATTAGATCTTCAGTAGTATTATTATAATACGTTACATCAAATCCAAGTCGATTTTTAAGGAAATTAGCTTCTAAACCGAATTCATAAGCTTTGAGGCGCTCAGGTTTTAGGTCTGGATTTCGAAGTAGGTTAACATTACTAGCTACTGCAGCCTCTCCAAACGGATCAAGCAAAGCTAAGGTCTGAATTATTCGCTGCGGATCGGTATCATTAGAAACCTCTGCATAGTTGGCTCTAAATTTTGCAAAAGATAACCAGTCTTCTTCAATAATATTTGAAAGTAAAATACTGGTTGAGATAGAAGGGTAGTAATAGGAATTATTATCTGCTGGCAACGAAGAAGAACGGTCTCTTCTTAACGTACCTTCAATAAAATAAGTATTTAAATACCCTAAACTTGCTCGTGCATATAAACCATCAACCATTTTGGTGGCCTCATATTCGGTAGGTGCTAATAAATTAGATACCGTATTGCTTAGAGCATATAAACCAGGTACTCGAAGACCGCCGTTGGTAGATTGCGAAATGCTATTCCAATCTTGACGTCGTAAATTCCAACCTGCAATCCCTTCTAGATTTAAATCATCGTTTAAATCTTTATTAAAAGATAGAATAATGTCATAATTGTATTCAGACTGTGTGTTTAAATATTTAGAGTAACCAGAAACTCCAGAACTTCCTACATTTCTTCGTTCTTCACGGATTTCATTGTAGGTGTCAAAAGTAAATCTTCCTAATACACTAAAAACATCATTAAGCTCATAGTTTAAATTGAAATTACCAAAGTATCTGTGACGATTATCGGTTTGGTAATTTTCATAACGGGTCCAGTATGGGTTGTCTGAGTAAATAGGTCTTAAGTCAGTTCTACTTCTTGGATTCCAAGTAATATTTTGACGCGTCAATAAATAAGCCTCCTTTTGTTCTTTTAGGTCAACATTTGTTTGCCACCATTGTCTAAATTGCTGCATTGGGTTTTCAGAATCATAACCCGTACCATATCTTCCTTTTCCATCTGTTTTTACATAATTAAAGGTAGCACCGGCCTTAAACTTTTCAGTAAGATCCTGCTGACCACTAAACTTAATCGTATTTCTTTTGATTTTACTATTGGGTAAAACACCTTCTTGATCAAAGTTAGTAACGCTTAAGCGAAATGTACCTGTGTCGCTTCCGCCATCTAACGCGAAAGAGTTAATGGTAGTCATTCCCGTTTCCCAAATCGAATTTGGGTCATTTTTACCAGGTAGCCATGGTGTAGCTTGCCCGAAGGTTGGTAAAGAAGGGTAAATAGAATTCCATTGGTTTACCATAATATTAGGATTAAATGCTGCTCCATACGAGGCATCTTCGGTAAATGGAGTGTATAAAGTGTTGTAAACCCCGTTTCCATTTGAATCAACGTTGGTAAAATAAGGATCCCAAGGTTGAGAACCAGGTTGGTCTTCCCAATAAATAGCATCTCCATTAACGTCGGTACCAATCCTATCAGAATAATAAGGACCATAACCAGCACCATATTCTTTTTGATATTCGGGTAAAGTCTCATCGTTTACTTCAGAAACCATTACCGTCGAAGAAACACTAACTCCAATACCTTTACGTTTTTGGCCTTTCTTAGTCTCTATAATAATTGCTCCATTTGCTGCTCTTGACCCATAAAGCGCAGTTGCGGCTGCACCTTTCAAAACGTTAATAGACGCAATATCCTCAGGGTTAATATCTGTGGCGGCATTACCGTAGTCATATCCTCCTCGACCACCTTGCTGATCGGTGGTATTATTATTACTGTTATCTATAATAATACCATCGATTACGTATAAAGCTTGGTTATTTCCTGTCAAAGAAGCATTACCCCTAATAACAGTATTTGAAGATCCGCCCATAGTACCCGAAGGATTAACTTGTAAACCGGCAACTTTACCTTGAAGCGAGTTTACAAAGTTTGATTGGGGTACATCCGAAACCTCATTACCACTAACTTCTTGGGTGGCATAACCTAATGATTTCTTTTCACGCTCAATACCTAAAGCGGTCACTACTACTTCATCTAACTCTGAAGCGTCAGCTTTCATAATTACATCTATAGTAGATTTGCTCCCTACCATTTTTTTAGTGGTCACCATTCCCACATAGCTAAATACTAGGGTTGATTCTGAAGAAGCACTAATACTATAATTTCCATCGAAATCAGTCTGTGTTCCTTGCGTTGTGCCTTCAATTAATACGTTTACACCAGGTAAAGGCATGCCTGTTTCATCGGTTACCGTTCCAGTAACTGTTTTTTCTTGAGCCATAATTAAAGTGCTCATGAAAAAAAACAGAAGTGATGAAATCACTTTCATTTTAGTTTTCATATTTCTTGTTTTATTTGAATTAGCCAAATCTAAAGTACAAAAATTGATAGAACAAAATGTTAAAACTTGTTTTTTTAACAAATTAGCTGTTAATATGTTAAAAATTAATTAAAACTAATAATAGTGCTGTTTGATTTTGTAATAAGAAATTAAAACTATATTTAAAAAAGCACTCGGTTTATAGTTATGACTCTTTTAAAGACCGATTATCACTCCATCGCTTTCGCGGAATTATTCTCGTTTCATATTAATAATTAGGCCAGCTTAAATAGGAGTGAGAGGATTTTGATTCTTTTCCGATCCTGAATTTTTGCAATAAGAATAAGCCTATAGAATAAGAGTATAAGCAAGTAAACTTCCATTTTAGTAAGCCTGAAAAAAAAACTTTTAAAAAACTTTAGGTGGTTAAATCACTTGTTAGCAAGCCATTAGTATTTCATTAAAAAATAAATCAAAAAAAAGCCCATAAAAAGTTTGCGCAATGGAATAAAGGTTCTACATTTGCACCCGCAAACGACGCAAGTCATTGTAAGTTCATTTAAAAGCGAAATAGTTTAGTTTAGGGGTTGTGAGATAAAGAAAGACTTTTTATCTTTGCCTTCTTAAATAAGCTAAGCGGTTGTCAAAAATAAATTTTAAAAAAA
>NZ_JBHULZ010000007.1:0-926 GCF_042684705.1 Mesonia sediminis | reverse complement strand
AACTAAGCGTTCCCCAATGAAAAATCGGGGCAAGCTGTGTGGCCGGTACAGCCTGTCCCGACTTCTTTTTTCGGGAGCCTAACATGAACGCCGTGTTGACTAATCCGGCTGTTTGTCGGTTGGTACTATGGGGATTAATCTATTGCTGTGCTGCTCCTTTAGAGATGATTAGCAACATTTCTTTTCTTATCGGTAGACTTAGGATACCCAAAAAGCTTATAAATTGCACCTCTTTGCGTATTGAATGGTTTATTGCTATCCCCGCTAGTGCTCGGTTGCATCGCGTTCACCTTGCCTTATCACCAAAACTAGTCTCAACAAGTTAATACTGCACCTATCTTATTTACATCGCAATTAACTGGTAGCGCTTTGCTTTATCCAGTACAAAATTGTTTTAAAAATGTATATTTGGGTTGATATAACGAGTTGTGTGCGATGTAAAACGTACACTAAAATAAATCAAAAATTCGTACTTTCACGATATGAAATCAAATTTAATAAAATCACTTACAGATAATTTTGAGTCTAATTCACACAAAACGGATGAAGGAGTTGAATTTTGGCTAGCAAGAGATTTACAACACTTGTTAGAATACTCAAAATGGGATAATTTCCAAAATGTTATATCAAAAGCAAAAACAGCTTGTGAACTATCTGGAGAGGACATTTCCAACCATTTTGCCGACGTCGGGAAAATGGTCTCTATTGGGTCGGGAACTGAAAAAGAAATACCAGACATAATGCTAACAAGATATGCTTGTTATTTGGTAGCTCAAAATGGAGACCCAAGAAAAGAAAAAATTGCATTTGCTCAAAGATATTTTGCTGTTCAGACAAGAAAAGCTGAGATAATTGAACAAAAAATGCTTGAATATGAACGAGTTCAAGCTAGAAATAAGCTAAAAGAAACTGAGAAAGAATTATCA
>NZ_JBHULZ010000006.1:0-59977 GCF_042684705.1 Mesonia sediminis | reverse complement strand
CTTATAGGAAAAGGACCGCTTTGTACAGCCACCGGCGCCAAACAGGGGTCTTGATTTACCGGTGCAAGCAAACTACAAGCACTGCTGCCTGCAGTACCCGTAGGTTCGTCTATAGAAACCTTCCCAAAAACATCATTGCTACAGCTGGCATTGCCCAGGTTGTCTATGTAGGCGTAGCCGTAACTACTTCCAGGTTGTTGGATATCTGACATCGCAAAAACTACCGTGGCGGCTTGCCCGGCAATGCTACTGGTATCCAATTCCATACACGTCCAAAGCGTATAATAAAGATCTAAACCTCCAGGGGCTTCTATAAACCGGCATGAGTTGCGCTCGAAAGCAATGCACTGCTCACTGACCAGGTTATTGTTTTGATCCCATATTTGTACCTTAAAAAAAGGAAGTACAATGGAAGATGGACTGGCATTAATATCATCCTCCAAGGCTAAGGCATAATCAAAGGAAAAGCTTTGTCCGGCAATGATTTCTTTTGTCATCACACTAAGGCTTCCTTGAGTACGCAAATCGTTTAAACCGATAGCCCGCTGATTATAAGGGGTATTGGGTTCTACCCTGATTTGAGTTGTAGAAGAACCAGACATAAAACTATCGGGCCCTGGGGTTAGTATATACGCATGATAATTAAAGGCGTTGTTTGGATCATTATGACCATTAACAGGGTCTAAGCTTGCTAAGTTTTGTAAAGGAATGTTTGTTAAATCGGTTTGGCATTGTTGCATCCCAGGTGGGTTCACTGCAAAATCATAATACGCAAAACTATAACCCGAGGCCGTCGAGGTGGTAGCATCGCGTTCAAAGCCCCCGTTGGGCACACAATTGCAATACTTCTCTACGGCTTGTACCGCCAATAAACTGCTTTCACAGCCCTGGGTACCGGTAGTGGTCTGGCTCACATAATAGGTTTGTCCATCTACCAGCAGAGTGGTATTAGGAATAGGCGTGGTACCACCCGCATCGCTATACCATTGTAAATTATCGCCCACTACTACCAAATCGGTTAAATTGGCAGGAGGCTCATTGATCTGTGCACGAAGAGCAGCACCACAAAAACTTTGCAACGCCTCCCCTTGTGGTGGAGGGCATTGTGCTACCAATTCTTGCACTCCCACAAAAAATAAGAGTAATATACTATAGATTTGTAGATTTTTCACGTAAAAAAATGAATTCAAATTACAGGAAAATTCCTTTGACTTACCTATCACTAACGAATTTAAGTAAAAATTTGAGAAAAAACCGACATAAAAACTTAATTATCTGCAACTTCAACGCATTAATCTAAAAAGGACCGCTTTTTTATATTGCATCATTGCCCGAATCCCTGCTTAATGCTACAGCCACAAAAAAAACCGATACCTAATGCAATAGAAATTATAATTGCACCTATTTTGTGAGATTTGTTGTCATAGAATAGTGTAAATTTGGTATTTATTGCAATAACCTATCGATAAAAGTACAATTGAATTAAAACTGACTTCGTCCTATTATCTCAACGGCTTATAATCAGTTAAATAGTATAAATAATGAATTTTTATATTGTTATCCCTGCTCACAATGAAGCTGAATTTATTGGAAAAACGCTTAAATCTTTAACGGATCAAAGCCTTCTCCCAAAAAAAATTGTAGTAGTTAACGACCATTCTACAGATGATACCGAAAAAATTGTAAAAGCTTACGCTGAAGAATATGCCTTTATAGATTATATAAATATCTCATCTAACGAAAAGCATTTACCCGGCAGCAAAATCATCAATGCTTTTTATAAAGGTCTCGAAAGCTTAGATGACCACTTTGATGTTATTTGTAAATACGATGCCGATCTAATTTTCCCAAAAAACTACCTAGAAAGCATCAAAGATAGTTTTACCACTAAGCCAAACATAGGTATATGTGGCGGTATTTGCACGGTAAAAAAGAAAGAGCAATGGGTAAACGAAGGATTAACCAACAACGACCATGTAAGAGGTGCGCTTAAAGCTTATTCTAAGCATTGTTTTGAAAAGATTGGTGGCTTAAAACCATCTATAGGTTGGGATACGGTAGATGAGTTACTGGCAAAATACAATAGTTATGAAGTAAAAGTATTGACAAATCTTAGGGTAAAGCATTTACGGCCTACAGGAAAATCTTATGCAAAAAAGGCAAATCATAAGCAAGGGGAAGCTTTTTACAAAATGCGTTATGGTTGGCCAATCACTTTTATCGCGGCTTTAAAATTAGCCTTTAAGAAAAAACAGGGCATTCTCTTTATAGATTATTGCTGGGGTTATCTCAAAGCCAAGCAACAAAAAAGCCCTCTTCTTGTAAGTGAAAAAGAGGGCAAATGGATAAGGAAATACCGATGGCAAGGTATTTTAAAAAAATTAAAACTTAATCTAACACCTCAACAATCACCTCACCAGTAGTACCGTTTGGATTAGCTATTCCCAATAGTGCGGCAATTGTAGGCGCTATATCGGTGATATAAGTCTTATTAAAGCTGCTTCCTTTACGGATTCCTTTTCCGTAAAACAATAAGGGGGCGTGGGTATCATAATTGAAACCTGTACCATGGGTACTTCCTTTTTCTGGATAAGAGATATAATTGGGTAAAAAACCAAATACTAAATCACCGCTTCGTTTTTGATGAAAGCCGTTTTGAACCAAAAGCTTGGTCTTTTCTGTGGCTGCATTCATTTCGATTTCTGAACGTGTAAACACGCGAGAAATTTCGGGCTGTGCTAATAAAAAGGCTTTGATATCTTCGGCTAAAGCCAAAGCATCAATATTCTTTTCCTGAATTAATTCATGATTTAAGAAAAGCTGATTGTTAGATATGTTCTCTATCAGATTTACATTGGCATGCGCCTCTCCCAAATAATTTTTTAAACGTTCTTTAAGATTGCTACTAGAAACATATCCGGCAGGGATCTTTTGATCTTTTAAATAATTAGGCACATGAATAGCTCCGTGATCAGCGGTTAAAAATAGGGTATACTCCCCTTTACCGATATGTGTATCTAGGTATTCTAAAAGTTGAGCTATTTCTAAATCTAATCTTAAGTAATTATCTTGAATCTCTTTGGCATTCACCCCAAAATTATGCCCTATATAATCTGGACTTGAAAAGCTTAAGGTTAAAAAATCGGTATCCTGGTCTTTTCCTAAGGCTTCGTTCTCAATAGCAGCCAAGGCAAAATCTAGTGTTAAGCTGTTGCCAAAAGGGGTGGCTTTTAAAATATCATAACCCCCGTTTTCTGGAGCAAGCTTGGCCAAATTATAAGGGAAATCTGCATTCTCTTTTCCCTTAAATCCAAATTCATAAGCATTGGCATCGCTTCCACTTTGGGTATATTGCGCTATAGGTAGTAAAGTATTCCAAGTGTTTAAATATTTTTTTGCCGGTTCATTGGCATTGAAATTTTGCACCCAACTAGGCAATTCATTCATATAATAAGAACTGCTTATCCATTTTCCTTCCTCTCCCCCTAAGAACCAATACGCCGCATTGGCACTATGACCAGCAGGTAAAATAGCTCCCCGGTCTTTAATGGCAATTCCTATTGACTTTCCTCTAAACTGTGTATGCAATCGGTTTTGATCGGCAATACTTGTGGTTTCAAGGCGTTTAGGAGACATTTGACCAGCGGCTAAAGTGGTTCCTAATCCATTTACCGTATTATCGTCAACGCAGTAAACCTTCTTTTTTTCTTGCTTATCGTACCAGTTATTGGCTATAATACCGTGTACCTGCGGGGAGGTTCCTGTAAAAATAGAAGCATGCCCTGGTGCGGTATAAGTTGGCACATAATTATAGTGGTTATTTTTACAATTAAAACCTTGGTTGATTAAGCGTTTAAAACCCCTATCGGTGTAAAGATCCCAAAAGCGGGTGAGATAATCATACCGCATTTGGTCTACCACCACTCCAACAACTAATTTGGGTTGGGCATATAATGACTGTTCTGGCTCTTTGTCAACAACCGCCGATTTGTCTAAATTTTCTACACTTGCACAGGCATTGAGCAAAAAACCAACCAGTAGTAAAAGGCTAAATTTTTTCATTTTCAGGTAATTTTATTTTTGGCAAAATTAGGCATGTTCTTACAATTAAGCATTAATTGTACGTTAAATAGTTTTATCTTTCCGATTTCTACTTTAGTTTTACAAAAAGAATTTGAATGGGCTACCTACATGATATTGGTGAATACTTTATGATGTTAAAAAATGTTTTTAAACGGATGACCAAAGGCTCTGTTTTAAGAACATTAATCTTTAAAGAGATAGATGACCTCATTATTAACTCCATGGGTATTGTGGCCTTCATTTCTTTTTTCCTAGGTGCGGTAGTCACTATTCAAACCGCTTTAAACTTAGGAAACCCTTTAATACCCAAAAGCCTAATTGCTTTTACCGCGCGCCAATCGATAATTTTAGAGTTTTCTCCTACTTTCATCTCCATAATTATGGCCGGTAAAGTAGGTTCATACATCACTTCAAGTATCGGAACCATGCGCGTTACCGAGCAAATAGATGCGCTTGAGGTAATGGGTATTAACTCTGTTAATTACCTGGTCTTTCCTAAAATGGTAGCCATGTTACTTTACCCCTTTGTGATTTGCATCTCTATGTTTTTAGGTATAGTGGGTGCCTATATTGCGGGTGTTTTAGGTGGTTATGTTGCTAGCGATTTATTTATACAAGGGCTGCAGGTAGATTTTATACCTTATCATCTTACCTATGCTTTTATTAAAACCTTCTTTTTTGCTTTTATTTTGGCTACAGTGCCTTCTTATCACGGTTATTATATGCGCGGAGGGGCGCTAGAAGTAGGGCAAGCCAGCACCACCTCTTTTGTATGGACGAGTGTTATTTTAATTATTACCAATTATGTGTTAACCCAATTACTTCTGAGTTAGATGATTAAAGTTAAAGATTTACATAAAAGTTTTAGCGGTGAAGAAATCCTTAAAGGATTAAATACATCTTTTCACGCGGGCAAAACCAATTTGATTATAGGTCAATCTGGTGCGGGTAAAACCGTCTTTTTAAAATGTCTTCTAGGCTTATTTGAACCCACCTCAGGAAGTATTGAATACAACAAGGTAGCCTATGCCTCGCTCAACAACAAGCAAAAGCGCGATTTAAGAAAAGAGATGGGAATGGTTTTTCAAGGTAGTGCACTATTCGACTCTATGAATGTGGCCGAAAACGTAATGTTTCCTCTTATTATGTTTACCAAACAGTCTAAAGCTGCTATGAAAAAACGCGTAGACGAAGTACTAGAGCGCGTAGATTTAATTGGGGTAGACCATAAATCTCCAGCCGAAATCAGTGGAGGAATGCAAAAACGTGTGGCTATTGCACGCGCCATAGTAAACAAACCCAAATACCTGTTTTGCGATGAACCCAACTCTGGTCTAGATCCTAAAACAGCCATACTTATTGATAATCTTATTCAAGAAATTACACGAGAATACAATATTACCACCGTCATTAATACCCACGATATGAACTCGGTGTTGGAGATTGGTGAAAATATTGTCTTTTTAAAAGACGGGCATCTAGAATGGCAAGGAAATAAAGATGAAATTTATCAATCTGAAAATGATGCGCTCACCAATTTTGTATACTCTTCAGAGCTTTTCCAGAAAGTAAGAAAAGCCCAACTACAAGGCTTGTAATGGGGCGTACACCTACTTTAAATCATTTATTGTATTATTATTCTGTCGCCACTTTAGGTTGCAGCGAAGATTGAAGAATAAGCGTATCTAAAGCTAGTTTATACTGTAGCCATCGCTTTAGTTTTTGTTCGTTTTGCTGCTTTAATTCCGCACTTATTTCTGAATCCCAAACCGCATAAAATTCGGGGATGGTATCAATTTTATCAAAGTTTGAAATAACTTTTTGGGCATAACCAAATTGTACCAGATTCTCATAATTGATTCTAGCTTCATTGCTTACATTTGAAAACGGAATACTGTTGCGTTTGTAACGACTCAAATTATCCAATTCTTTTTCTAAAAAAGCAATGCGTTCGTCTTTATTTAGCATCAATAGCGAATCTCTATATTTAAATTCTTTCATGAACTGCAACTGATCATAAGACTCGGTATTTTCGTTCTGTAATATAATCAGTGAAGCATTTTTTAAATTAGGATAGGTTTTCATTTTCTCGCGCCACACCCCAATCACCGAGCTTGGTATTTCTTTACCTAAAAATGAAACTTCAATTTTAGGGTCTGTTCCACCGTTATAGGTGGTTACCGTAGCGTTTTTTTGCAAGAAAGAATCGGTATAAAGAGCCAACTCATTTTTAACAAAGCGTTCGGCGTCTTGCTTAAAATAAGATTCTTTTAGCATAGCATAAAACAAATAAACACTAGGTACCATAACAATAATGGCTATAAAAGAAGCGATTTGCGCGATGCGCTTTCTGCGTTTAGAATTGGCATATTTAACCAAGGGAAAGCCTAGTAACTTTGAAACTACGAAGGTTGAAAGCGCTATAAAAGTAGCATTGATCGAGAAAAGATATAGGGCTCCACCTGCATCAGCAAAATTGAGATTGGCCAAGCCGTAGCCCACAGTACATAGCGGCGGCATTAAAGCAGTGGCAATCGCTACTCCAAAAATAACACTAGCAATGGTACCTTTCTTGGTTTTGGCTACAATCAAAGCCAAACCACCAAATATGGCCACTAAAACATCTAAAATAGTAGGATAGGTTCGCGCTTCTAACTCGGCATTACTTCCCGTAAGCGGTGAAATCATAAAGTAAAAAGTAGCGGTGATAACACTTAGCCCCACCATTACACCTAAATTGATAAGGGAGCGCCTAAGCATATCTACATCATTAATAGCCACCGATAGTCCCATACCAACAATCGGTCCCATTAAAGGAGAAATAAGCATCGCCCCAATAACAACCGCAGTACTACTCACGTTTAGCCCAATAGAGGCTACAAAAATTGAAAAAACCAAAATCCAAGCGTTATGCCCTTTAAAAGTGATGTCTTTTTTTACCGCCTCAATGGTTGAATCTCTATCGGTATCAGAGCGTATATCGAGTAGATCTTTTAAAAAGGTCTTAGCATTCTTGTAAGTCCCTTGAAAATCTGCTTTTAATTTCGCCGGATCTATTTTGCTTTCCTCGTTTTGTTGGGTGGTGCCTGCATTCTCATCACCCGCAGTACTGGTAGAAGATTGCTTCTCCGGTTGCTCCTTTTCATTGCTATTGTCTATATTATTTTCCAAACAGTTAAGTTAAATTAAGTGATCTCCAAAATCTTCTTTTACCAAGTTACGCAGTTTTTTGATTTCTTGTTCGTCTTGCTTTCTACAAATCAGTAAAACCTCTTGATTATCCACTACAATATAGTCGTTTAAATCTTTTATTACAACATATTTTTTTTCTCCTGTGCGAATAATATTTCGTTTCGAGTTTTGCGCCAGTACACGAGCATTTATGATTACATTTTCATCTTTTTCTTGGTGCAATTTATCGTATAAAGCACCCCAAGAACCCAAATCGCTCCAATCAAAATCTGCGGGGAGTACCCTAACATTTTTTGATTTTTCTAAAATCCCGTAATCAATCGATATATTCTTGGCTTTGGCATATTGTGCATTTACAAAATCTGCTTCGCGCTCTGTATTCCAAATAGATTCAGCCGAATTAAATAGGGTATACATATTGGGTAAATGTTGCTCAAAAGCCGCTAAAATACCCTGTACACTCCAAATAAAAATACCGGCATTCCACAAATAATTCCCATCAGATAAAAACGACTTAGCGGTTTTATAATCGGGTTTTTCGGTAAACTGCATTACCTCATAAATGCGTTGTTGGGCTGCTTTACGGAATTTGATATAACCATAACCAATATGCGGCAAAGTAGGTTGAATACCAAGCGTCATTAACCAGCTTTTGTTTTGCTGGCAAGCTTCAAAAGCCGTTTTCACATTTTGACTAAAGCTCATTTCATCTTCAATCCAATGATCGCTAGGCGCTACAATCATCACCGCATCTTTGTTCTTTTCATAGATTTTTAAGGCAGCCATCAAAATACAAGGCGCCGTGTTGCGCATCGCAGGTTCTAAAACCACTTGAGCATCTTTAACTTGTGGTAACTGCTCTTTAACCAAAGCTGCATAACTAGCATTGGTCAATACCAAAATATTTTCGGTTGGAATGATCTTACTGAGTCGAGAAAAAGTTTTTTGAATAAGCGTTTCTCCAGTACCTAACATATCGTGAAATTGCTTTGGGAAGTTTTGTGTACTTACTGGCCAAAACCTAGAACCCACTCCACCTGCCATAATCACGGCGTAATAATTTGAATTTTTCAATTTAATTTTCTTTTACAAGTTCAACTTGCGCGTGAGGTTGAAAAACGTAAACCCTACCGGTTTTAATTTCTATGCACTCGTAGCGCTTTATTCTCTTTTTTTCTTTACGGAAGATTTTATGGTCTCTAAATTTAAAATAGCTCCCGTAGGGTATCTCAAATATATAGCTTTTATTGCTGGCTTCATCATACTTTTTAAGCGCGATATGCAAAAGTGTATCGGTGTCGCTACTGGCGGTAGGATTTTTAAAATGTCTTGCTAAAACCGGTAACAAATCAGATGGAAAAATGCTGGGGTGCAGCAAGGGCAGCATCAAGCTAGTAAAACTATGTTTCCACTCTTTGCCGTGAGGCTTTATGTGATGTCCATATTTTTCAAAAGCTACTAGATGAGCCAATTCATGCACTAATGTAATTAAAAACCTATACGGATTAAGGTTAGCATTTACCGTGATGATGTGGTAACCGCCGCGCATTTTGTAATCGCCATGCCGTGTTTTGCGTTCGTTGACTATTTTAAGCTGAACGCGCCATTCTTGAATTAAGATACAAATACCTTCGACTGCCGCTTTAGGTATATATTTGGCTAACACCTGCTGCATAGATTAAGGGGTAGATTTACCTACCTGCAATAGTTTCCCGTTATACAATTGCTGACCCCTAAGGGCAAAATCGGCTATATAAGCGCCCATCTGCTCGGCTGTAACCGGTGCTTTTAAACCAGGAAAAGCGGCTTCAAGCATCTCGGTTTGTACCGCTCCTAAGGCTAACACGTTAAAAGAAGGACCCTTTTCTTTATATTCTTCGGCCAATAATTCGGTTAGATTAATCAGAGCCGCTTTACTCGATGAATACGCCGATAAGCCAGCAAATTTAACACTCCCCTGTACGCCACCTATACTGCTAATATTAACCACGTGCCCGGTATCGGGCATATGTGGTATACATTTTTGCATCATCAAAACGGGGCCATAAACATTGGCCTCATAAACCGCTTTAAAATCGGCTAAAGCTATGGCGGTAAATTTTTCGTGTAGTAATTTACCGGCATTGTTTATCAATATATCTACCCTTGAATCAAATTCATTTTTAATAAAATCTTCTAATATTGGATAATTCTCTTCTCGGGTTATATCAAAAGCTAAAGCGTTTACAGCATTTAAGTTTAAATCGAGTAAAGGTTTTTCATTCCGCGAAAGCGCTAAAACCCGGTGCCCCATTCCCGATAGTATTTTTACAATTTCAAGACCAATCCCTTTACTGGTACCCGTTACTATAATATTTTTCTGTGTTGACATTTTAATTGGTAAATTTTAATTCATTTTCTTTGGCATTAACCATACCTGTTAGACCCTGTTGAAAAACCTGAATGAGCCTTGCCATATGCTCTAAATCTAAGTGAGCCATTTCATCTTTCACGTGATGGTAGTAGGGGTAATTACCAAAATCAAAAGTACAAACGGTCTGCGCCGGCACACCCAAATGTTTATAAAAAGGATAATTATCGCTGCGTTTAAATAACTGAAATTCTTGTGCTTTTTCAAAAAAGCCTAGACTATTTGACCCGGTGTAATTATTGAATAGTTGCGCCATATTACTCGAATCAAATCCGGTAAGGTAAGCTTGGTAATTTTGCGCTTTAAGCGGCACGCCAATCATCTCTAAATTAAACACCCCATATAATTCTTGATTTTCATTTTTCATGCGTTGAGCAAGATGCTCAGAGCCTAACAATCCTTGTTCTTCGGCATCAAACAGCGCAAAAATCATGGCGCGCTCTGGCGGATTTTCACTAAAATAGCGCGCTATCTCTAGAACAGCTATAGTCCCTGAAGCGTTATCATTGGCTCCATTGGCTATTGAGTCTGTTGCTGTTGCGGTTCTTTTGTCTATACCGATATGGTCATAGTGGGCTCCAATAAGCAAAGGAGCTTTGCTTAAAGATTTATTTTTGCCTGGGATATAAGCCACTACATTATAAGCATGCTTATTCTTTACCATAAAAGAATCGCGATAGGTGGTATAAAAAGGCTTAACTCCCATTTGCTTAAACTGATTAGCGAGGTAATCAGCTGCTTTGTCTTGACCTACGGTTCCTACCAATCTCCCGCCGAGCTCATCGTGAGTAAGCCGATTCAAATCTTTATCTAGCCTTTGCTGGATGGAAGTGGTGTTAAAATTAAAACGCGTGTCGGTGGTAATCTGTGTCTGCTTGCAACTTAAAAATGGACACAGAATTAAAAATAATACTAATTTTCTCATAGGTTTAAAGATAAAAAAACCCATCAATAAAATTGATGGGTTGTGTAAAAATTTACGCTTTTGATTTAAGCCAGCATAGTTACCGGATTCTCAATATAAGCTTTTAAGGTTTGTAAAAATTGAGCACCAGTAGCGCCATCAACCGTTCTGTGATCACAAGCTAGTGTCAATTTCATAGTATGACCTACTTTTATCTCTCCGTTTTTCACCACAGGCTTCTCTACAATTGCACCTACCGATAAAATTGCTGAGTTAGGCTGATTGATAATACTGGTAAATTCAACAATACCAAACATTCCCAGGTTACTAACGGTGAAAGTTGATCCTTCCATCTCTTGTGGCTGCAATTTCTTATTTCTTGCTTTGCCTGCCAAATCTTTTACTTTACTGCCTATTTGCGTCATTTGCAATTGATCTGCAAATGGCAACACCGGAACTACCAATCCTTCATCTACCGCAACCGCTACGCCAATATGAATGTGCTTAGCTATTTTTGTATGGCTCTCTTCCCACTGTGAATTTACTTGTGGGTGTTTACGAAGCGCCATAGCCGTTGCTTTTATTACCATATCGTTGTAAGATACCTTTACATCGGGTAAAGCATTGATTTGCGTTCTAGATTGCATTGCGTTTTCCATATCTACCTCAATGGTTAAATAATAATGCGGTGCATTAAATTTAGAAGCCGACAATCTTTTAGCAATGGTCTTTCGCATACTTGAATTTTTCACCTCCTCAAAAGATTCTTCTCCCGCTGGTGTAAATTCTTGTACCGCTGCAGTTGCCTTTTGCGACTGTACATCGCTTTGCTCTGTTTTCTTCTCGGCTTGTTTTTGGCTAGGTTTAAATTCCTCTATATCTTTTTTAACAATACGACCGTTTTCTCCGCTGCCTTTAACTTGAGCTAGATCAATACCTTTATCTGCCGCCATTTTCTTAGCTAATGGTGAAGCGAAAATACGCTTACCACTGGCATCTTCGTGTTGAAAATCTTCTAAAGAGATATCTCCATTAGACTGACTTTCTTGTTGGCTTTCCTGCTGATTTTCTTTCTCTTCTGTATTTGATTTAGAAGACTTTTCGGTTTTTGATTTTTGTTTAGAACCACCCGAAATAATACTGCTTACATCGGTTCCTTCTGGGCCTATAATAGCTAAAAGCGCATCAACCGGTGCGGTTTCACCCTCTTGAATACCGATATGCAACAAGGTACCTGAGTAAAACGACTCAAACTCCATTGTAGCCTTATCGGTTTCTATTTCGGCTAAAATATCTCCCTCTTCTACTTGATCTCCTTCGGCTTTAAGCCACTGAGCCACCGTACCCTCTTCCATCGTATCGCTCAAACGCGGCATAGTGATTACCTCAACATCTTCTGGAATTTCATCTGAACTTCCAGAATCATCAGTTTCTTCAGCCTTTTCATCTTTAGCTTTGGTATCTTGTTCTTTGCTTGATTCTTCTTGACTCTTATCCTCGCTCTCTGAAGTATCATTATCTTGTAGATATTCGCTGATATCTTCTCCCTCTTCACCAATTATAGCAAGCAAGGCATCTACAGGGGCTGTTTCTCCTTCTTCGATACCTACGTGTAGAAGCGTTCCCGAATAAAACGATTCAAACTCCATCGTAGCTTTATCGGTTTCTATTTCGGCTAAAATATCACCCTCTTCTACCTGATCTCCTTTTTGTTTTAACCATTGAGCTACAGTACCTTCTTCCATGGTATCGCTCAAACGTGGCATTTTAATAACTTCGGCCATAATCTACTATACTGTTTTATGTGGAGTAAATGGATAATCTTTTTGTTCGTAAACCGAATCGTACATCACGCTAGTTTCCGGGTAATCTGACTCTTCGGCAAATTTTTCACATTCGCTTACCAAATCTTTAACGCGCTTATCTATGGTTTTAATTTCATCTTCGCTTGCCCATTCGTTTTCCTTGATTTTATCAAGTACTTGGGTAATCGGATCTATTTTTTGGTATTCTTTTACCTCATCTTTGGTTCGATAATGCTGCGCATCACTCATCGAGTGTCCGCGGTATCTATACGTCTTAAGATCTAAAAAGGTAGGTCCGTCTCCTCTTCTAGCACGATCGATGGCCTCATCCATTGCCTCGGCTACCTTTTCTGGATTCATAGCATCTACAGGGCCACAAGGCATTTCATACCCTAAACCAAGCTTCCAAATATCTTCATGATTGGCAGTTCTTTTTACCGAAGTACCCATAGCGTATCCGTTATTTTCTACACAAAATACAACGGGTAATTTCCAGTTCATAGCCATATTAAAAGTTTCGTGCAAAGTACCTTGTCTAGAAGCACCGTCTCCAAAGAAACACAAGGTTACATTATCGCGCTTAAAATATTTATCGCCAAAGGCAAGACCTGCCCCTAGAGGTATTTGACCTCCTACAATTCCGTGACCACCATAAAAACGATGTTCTTTAGAAAAAATATGCATAGAACCGCCAAGACCTTGGGATGTTCCTGTTTTTTTACCATAAAGTTCGGCCATCACTCGTTTAGGGTCCTCGCCCATACCAATAGGTTGCACGTGATTCCTATAAGCCGTAATCATACGGTCTTTCTTTAAATCCATCGCGTGCAAAGCACCAGCAAGTATGGCTTCCTGACCGTTATATAAATGTAAGAAACCTCTTACTTTTTGCTGTATGTAAACCTGAGCAAGTTTATCTTCAAACTTGCGCCAAAACAACATGTCTTCATACCACTTTAGGTATGTTTCTTTGGTGATTTTTTTCATCTGATAAAAATTTAAATACCTGCGTCTTCTTACGCCAAACAAAAATAGGGTTTTCATATCTCATGAAAAAACGAATTACCCTTTTATAGTTTTTTTTTATAGAAAACTGGAATCGAAGGCCAAAGGTAGCAAATCTAGAACGGCATCTACCTTGTAAACCGGACCTGTTTCTCCCATAAAGTATACTGGTATTGGGGTTTTTTGCTTTTGTTCATATTCGGCCATAGCCTGCCTGCATGCTCCACAAGGTGAGGCCGGCTGACTGATTATTTGGTTGTGGGCTTTTACGCAAATGGCAATAGCCTCTATTCGCGCTTCTGGAAAACGAGCTCCTGCAGAATAAATAGCGGTGCGCTCGGCACACATGCCCGATGGATACGCAGCGTTCTCTTGATTGTTACCGGTTACCACTTCTCCGTTACTCAACTGTATTGCTGCTCCTACCTTAAATTTAGAATAGGGCGCATAGGCATTGGCACGAGTTTTTTTTGCTTCTTGCATTAAAGCAGCTACTTCTGCTGGTAATTCATGCTCTTGAGCATAAATTTTTAAAGCAATGGCCAATTGTTTTTTCTGTATACTCATAACGACAATTTAAGCCAAAAAAAGCCGAAAACTATTCATTTTCGGCTTTTTTTAACGACTCTATTTTATTAATACTCGTAATACTCTTTTCCTAAATTAAAGGATAAGCTAAAACGCAACGTACCTTCTAAAGGATTGGCTACCGCTTTAGACGTAGAAAAAAGATAAGAAACATCTATCTGTGCAACAGAATACCTGAAGCCGGCTCCTAAACTTAAAAATTTTCTAAATCCTTTCACTTCACTTTCGTTGAAATATCCTACGCGAAATGCAAAGCTATCTTCATACCAATACTCTGCACCTAAAGACCAAGTGAATTCTTTTAACTCCTCGCTGAATCCGTCTGGTGCATCTCCCCAAGAAGAGAAAATTGCTCCAAAAGAACTCTCGTTATACCAATCGTCTTCACGATCTATTCGCAAATCGCCATTTGAATCGCTTGGAGTAGGTACCAATAGTTTATTTACCTCACCATACACACCTATTTTGTTAGCGGCATCGAAGATAAAATCAAATCCTGCTCCAGCCTTAAAATTGGTAGGAATAAAATTCTCCTGTCCCGCATCATCGTATTTAAGCTTGGGACCGATATTAGAAATATTTACCCCTGCACGCCATCTACCGTTAAAATCACGGTAAGGAATCTCTTCACTTTGATAAAATGACGAAATATCTACCCCAAAGGTATTGGCAGCATTGGCATCGCCGTCTAAACCTTCAATTTTTAAATCTGAACGGATGTACCTACCGGTTACTGCCATAGAGATTTGCTCACCTAGACGCAGCGCATAGGTTAAATCTAAAGCTACTTCATTTGGCTCAACCACACGAGGCTGCTGATCTGGAGTGTCGCGTAGTTGTATTTCACCCTGACCAAAATAGCGTAAACTTGCAGCTACTGCACTACGCTCGTTGAATCGGTTATAATAAGACAAAACACCTAAATTAATATCGGCTACCAACTCTCTTAAGTAGGGTACATAAGAAAAGCCTACTCCTTGTTGTTTTTCTGCGAATACAAATTTTGCGGGATTCCACTGCTGAGCATAGGCATCTACAGAGGTGGCTACCCCTTGGTCTCCCATACCCGATGCACGTGCATCTCCCGATATAAGCAAGAAGGGAACAGCCGTGGTTACCACACGATCTTTTATAGTAGGTGCCTCTTGAGCTTGCGCGTTAAAGCTTGCTAAGGTTATAAGAGCAAGTAAAATATAAGATGTTTTTTTCATGTTTTTAAAATTGTTTGGCAAATATATGGTTTTATAGATTTTAGCTCCCGTTTAAGTCTAGAAAAATAATTATAGCATTAAAATAGCATCTATTTTTATAAAAAAGTATTTATCTATTGCACCCTTTTTATTCGGCTTAGCTATTCATGAACGTATAGTTTCGGCTTTCTATTGTTGTTTTGCTTATTTATTTCTAATAGCAGAAAAAAAATCCGCGTAAGCAAATTTATACTTTATAATATGACTAACTTTTCATACTTCTCTGCGCGTTTATTGGTTAGGGTAGATTTTACCGTTAGCTTATACACATAAACCCCTTTACCTATGCGATCGCCAAAATCATCTCTGCCATTCCAAATAATTTCACGGGACAAAAAGCCTGTAGTGTTCACCACTTGGCGTGTAGACCACACTATCTTACCAGTAACGGTAAAAACTTGTACTTGTACTTCTAGCGGCTCGTAAGGCCTGTTATGGTTAAACCAAAACTCGGTATAACTAGAGAACGGATTGGGGTAGTTTAACACACGAGTGATTTTAAGTTCATCGCTACCGGTAACTACAAATTGAATTTCTGCCTCAGAAGAATTGTTATAAACATCCCAAGCAATAAATTTAAGCGTATGTAAACCCTCCTCTAGATCGCGCAATTTATAGCGAACTTTTCCTCGGGTGTAATCGTCTACCTCGGTTTCATAAAAATCATTTACCACTAGAGGGTTGGCTTCATCGCCGTCTAAAATTGCTACTAAATCGTGCCCGATTCCACTAGCTGTATTGATCCCGTTCTCGTCTTGTAAATGCACCAATAAAAATGGACTGTCATTAGTGATGCCTCCGGAGATAAAACTATCGTCATTCATAAATAGCTGTATTTCTGGTCCTATATTATCTTCTGGGGCGTTTTGATTGATACCTCCTACCAAAATCGAATTATTATAACCTTTTTGATCGACTAGCGCCTCGCTTTCTTCGGCATAAAAACTCACCCGGCCTTCCCCTACCGGTATGGCTATATCTTTAGGTACCACAAACTCAAACGAAAACAAGCCCTCACGCACCGAAGCGTTGCCTCTAAAAATAATTTCTCCTAAGGTTTCAAATTCCATTATCGCTAATTGTCCGCCTATCATAGTACCATCATTCCCTAGCGTTTTACGCTGCTGCTTTTTATCAAAAACAATTGAACTCAATTCACCGGTATAATTGCTTAGCCGCTGACCGCTGGCATTAACCACCTCACCAGATATTTTAATTTTACTCAATGCCTTTAAGGTGTCTTGACTTTGGGCTATGGGCACATCATTTAAATGGGTTAGGCGCACTTGAGGCTTAGGCAATTGCAACTTCATAGCGGCATCTCCAAAGTAAAATATTACCCGCCGGTCAAAACTACCGTTATCATTTTTGGCTTTTCGCACGGCTTCGGCTACACTATCATCGGTATTGTTATAATTGAACAAATAGGGTGCAAATTGCGTATTAAAATTTTTCCCTGTACTTACCGATATATCTCGAGTGGTGGCTACCATCGCCACCGAACCACTTTTGGATTGATGTAAATTTAACTCGCCTGGCGAGACACGCAAGGGGTTATCAAAGCGGGTAAAAATACAGGTAACCGTAACCATCACGTTGTAACGATTTTCATTTTGCCAACTTAATATATCGTCTTTGGTAACAATCCGCTCGGCAGCCAATCCGTTTTCTCCCCCGTGTCCCAGGTAATTCACCACGGTAACCCCAACATCAATTGCCTCGGCAATAGCCTTGTTTACGGCAGGATATCTAAATCCTCCAGAACTAGATTGCTGTTCATAGGCATCGGCGTGTATTTTTTTAACATTTATAAAAGGCTTGTTGGCTGCTATATCATCTCCTACCTCGTCAAGCGTAACTTGTAAATCGAAATCGCCCTGATTGGCATCATCAGATATCAATAAAAAGTTATTTCGCCAGCTTCCGAAAGATTCTTTACTCTCATAAGCGATAATTTTATCGACCGTACTGCGCGCCAAACTCAAATCATCAACCAGTAATCTTCCCACGGCAAGGTCTAATTTATCGGCAATTCTCATTTCTCCCTCGTCATCATCCATCATCCCATAAAAATCGTCTGATGCGACCAATTCACCTATACTCGAAAACAAAGGTAAATCTTGGTAAGTGGGCACAATATTATTGTTGTTAGGCAATCTATTTTTATAGTCTACCGAGGCATCTCCAAAAAGGGTCAGGTATTTTAATTTTCTTTGCGGATTGGGGGCGTTTTCATAAGCATATTTTACCAAATTACGAATAGCCACAATATCGGGTTTACCCGAACTAAATTCGTGATAAATCTCTTCAAGCAAAACCACCTTGGTGTTTAAACCATCTCTTTCTTCTCGATAAGCAGCCAATCGATTGGCTTCAGATTGGAATTCGGACGAAGTAACAATTAGATAGTCTAGATCTTGAGCCACTCCTCCAGCACCTTGAAACAAGCTAGCTTTCAAATTTTGGTTAGGTACACGCGCATTTCTATCATTTAACGGCGTTAAAAAACCCTGATTGCTAAAAGCGATGTATTTTCTTTGTTCGCCCATATTGGCTTTTAAGGTCAATTGAGCAGCGCCATCGTGCGTATAGGCCATTACTGCCGAAGGATTGGTGACATCCCAAATTTGAGCAATATTCGAGGCTTGTGTAAGTTGATATTCACCAATACCTGTTAGCAACGCGGCTTGCTTTTGTGTAAACGGCATTTGATTGCCTTCAAATTGCAATTTGCGTTTGGCTTGTACCCTGATATAATCTAAATAACCTACACTAGCAGGATTTCCTGCATTGTTGTAGGTAAAAGAAACCTTAATCTCTTCACTGTTAACCGAAAGCTCTTCATCAAAAGAACGCTGACTTCCATACACATACTTCCCAGTAACCCCAAAACTGAGATTGGCAATATTTTGGGTGTTCACAGCCACCTGCATACTGGTTTGTGACTCACTACTGGCAGCTGCAGCACCCAATACACGCACCGGCTCAGCTGTATCTAAATTAGTAAAAGAAAAGCTGTATTCACGGTTACTTTGTACATCAAAACGATCACCAAACCAACGTCTACCGGTAAGGGAAAGGTTGTAATCGTCTTCTTCATACACCTGTTCCTCATCAAAATTGGTAAAACTGTGCTGAGCATTTCCGTTGGGTTGGGTAATATCGCCTACGCGTAATCCGGGTACACCACCATAACTTAGGTAGTAGTAACTTTTATCGGCATATAAATGTTGTGTGGTTTTATTCTCTTCGCTCCACAATTCGTGTATTCCGTTAGAATAAAAAAGAATATAGTCGTTTCCATCAAAACTCCCATCAGCTTCCCCGACTACTTGAATGGCTACTTGAGGTAGATCGTAATCTTGGTTATCTGCATTTTTAAGCGGAAGCATTTCCCCTCCATAGCTATAAATTTTAAGGGTTCTAGGGTCTAGTGAACCTATGTCTACTCCCAATCGGCGCAGATAATTGGCAGTCAATTTATACACGCCTGCTTTTGGGGTGTAAAAACGAAACCAATCGCCAGTGGCCAACACAGAATTCTGAACATTTATATTTTGACGTAGGTTTTGGCGGCTGCGCTGTTCGGTTTGATAGCGCAAATCAAAACTCATCAAGCGCTGCAGTCTTCCATTGACCTTGCGCATTGCACTCACTTCAAGCAAATGGTAGACCTTATTTCTCGCTTGAGCTTTACTCATGCTCACTTCAATATTTGTCGGTATAAGGTTTTCTTCAAGTGGCGCAATAAGACTATCGGGCACGGCTGCCCATTTGGCGTTGCTAATAATAGGACTTACTGGTGTACCTTGAGCTTCCCATTGCACATAAACCTGATAGTTCCCCTTTGCTAAATGCACGTTCTTAGTTTGCTTAAGATTTGACTCCCAATGTACTTCGACACTACGCTGTTGCGGAAAGGCGCAAAAACCTATAAACAAAAAAATAAGAGAGATAGCATTTTTCATCATAATAGTAAACGCAATAGATTCAAATTCCGTATAAACGGCTGTAAAATTAAAGTTTTTCTAAGAGAAGTATACCATAAATCAAAATAAAGCGTTTGAAAGCCTAAGTATTTAAACGAAAAAATGAAATTCGTAGTAATTTTATAAAACAAACTTGTTAATTTAGCGTTAATTAGTATATTGCAATCCCAAAATCATTTACAAATTTACTTTGATATGAATGTAAAAATCATTTTTAAAACTTGCTTGGTTGTAGCATTTTCGGCTGTTTTAGCCAGTTGTAGCAACAAAGACGATTACAAAGACAACTCACGTGCAACGGGCTGGAGTTTAGACGGTCGTGAAGGCGGTCTTAAGTACCAAACCGATTATAAAGGACAAGAAACTGGTCCTGGATTGGTATTTATTGAAGGTGGAACATTCACCATGGGAAAGGTTCAAGATGACGTAATGCATGATTGGAACAACACCCCTACTCAGCAACACGTACAGTCTTTCTATATGGATGAAACCGAAGTTACCAATAGAATGTATCTTCAGTACCTAGATTGGTTAAAATACACCTTTCCTCCAACAGAAGAAAAATACAAAAACATTTATACCGGGGCATTACCCGATACCTTGGTTTGGAGAAACCGTTTAGGGTATAATGAAACCATGACCAATAACTACTTGCGTCACCCGGCTTATCAAAACTACCCTGTAGTAGGAGTTAACTGGATTCAAGCAACTGAGTTTAGTAAATGGAGAACCGAGCGTGTAAACGAATTGATTTTGGAACAAAAAGGTTACACCGCTCGTGGAGCCCGTTTTGAAGCCGATGCCTCTTCTACCTTTAACACCGAAACTTACATTAACGCTCCTACCTTAGTTTATGGCGGAAATGACGATATTACGCGTGGTGGAAAGGCCTCAGACCGAAGAGAAAAAGAAAATACACCTCGAACTAAAGACGGATCAGGAGAAGCTAAAAACCTTTATGTACAACGTAAAGACGGGGTTTTATTACCAGAATATAGACTTCCTACCGAAGCTGAATGGGAGTATGCCGCTTTAGGTCTTTCTAGTATTCGCGAATACAACAAGTACCGCGGTAGAAAGAAATATCCATGGGACGGGCAATATACACGTAACGGAAGCCGTAAAACTAGAGGGGACCAATTGGCAAACTTCAAGCAAGGTGATGGTGATTATGGTGGAATTGCTGGATGGTCTGATGATGGTGCCGATATTACTGCCGAAATCAAATCTTACCAACCAAATGACTTTGGTTTATATGATATGGCCGGTAACGTAGCCGAGTGGGTTGCTGATGTTTACCGTCCTATTATCGACGATGAGTACAACGACTTTAACTACTATAGAGGTAATGTTTATACCAAAAATGCCATTAACCCAGACGGAACAGTAAAGGTGGTGACGGCAGACAGCGTAGTATTTGATACTCTAAGTAATGGTAGCGTTGTTGCACGTGCTCTACCAGGCGAAATTGTAAAAGAAAACGTAACTACAGAAGATACTTACTTGAGAACGCAGTTTACAGAAAGTGACAACCGTGACTTTAGAGATGGTGACAAGCAATCTTCAAGATACTTTAGAGAAGATAAGAACGACCCAATGTACAATTCACCTCAACACAGTGTGACTGCAGTAAAAGATAGCACTGGAGCTGTTTCTCTAGATAGACAATACGATACCAATAACAACCGTACCACTTTAATCGATAATGAAGTACGTGTGTACAAAGGAGGTTCTTGGAGAGACCGTGCTTACTGGTTAGATCCAGCACAGAGAAGATATTTCCCACAAGATATGGCAACCGATTATATCGGCTTTAGAAATGCGATGTCTCGTGTAGGCTCTAAAAGCCAAAAAGGAAAAACAGCACGTTAATTCGATTGCATTCTTTTTAAATTAAATAAAAATCCCTTTTCTTTACCAGAAAAGGGATTTTTTGATTCTATACTTTATACTATATGACTAGGCTATATCAATTATTTCAGGCAAGTACAGGCGTTTCCACCGATACACGCAGCATCCAAAAAGGAAATTTATTTTTCGCTTTAAGCGGAACCAATTTCAACGGCAACCAGTTTGCAGCAAAAGCCCTTGAAGCCGGCGCTAGTTATGCTGTAATCGACGACCCTCAATATGCTAACGAAAAAACATTCCTTGTAGAAAATTGCCTACAAAGCCTACAAGCCTTAGCCACCGAGCACCGAAAAAAATTAAATACGCCGATTATCTCCCTAACCGGTAGTAACGGTAAAACCACCACCAAAGAACTTATAGCAAAAGTGTTATCCTACAAATATAAAATAATTGCCACCCAAGGAAACCTCAATAATCACATAGGGGTACCCCTGAGCCTGCTTCAGCTTAAAGCGGATACACAAATAGCGGTGATTGAAATGGGAGCTAATCATCAAGGAGAAATTGCTCAATTATGCAAAATCGCTTATCCAGATTACGGCTATATTACCAATTTCGGGAAAGCCCATCTCGAAGGTTTTGGTGGCATTGAAGGCGTAATCAAAGGCAAAAGCGAATTATACCAACATTTAATTTCAAAAGATAAAAAGATTTTTATCAATCAAGATGATCCCAAACAAGTTGAATTAACCCAAGACTACCCCAACCGCATAAGCTTTGGTAGCGATCCCACAAGCGATTACGCCATTCATAAAACAACCAACAATAATTTCGCTCAAATTAAAATAGGTGATGAAGTTATTCAAACCCAATTATTGGGTTTATACAATGCTCAAAATGCAGCAGCTGCGGCAGCTATCGGACAGTATTTTGAAGTTCCATTGCATCATATCAAAGAGGCTTTAAGCAGCTACCAACCCAGCAACAACCGCTCGCAAATTACAAATCACGGGAGTATAAAAATTATTATGGACGCTTACAATGCCAACCCCACGAGTATGCTCGCTGCCTTGGAAGAGGTGTCGCAATTGAAAGCAGACCAAAAGACTATAATTTTAGGCGATATGTTTGAGGTCGGCCCCACTTGGAAGGAAGAACATCAAACCATAGTCGACACGCTTAAAAAGCAAGCATACACAAACGTATTTCTCTGCGGAAAACAATTTATGCAAACCGACCTACCCGAACAATTCTGCGCAGTAGCCGAGACGAAGGAATTAATCCCAGTGCTAAGCAAAAAAGACTTTAGTGAGCAGCTCATCTTTATCAAAGGTTCTCGAGGAATGGCGCTAGAACAGTTACTGCCATACCTTAAAGAACAATAAAAAACCTCTTTCTATATAAAGGAGAAAATATAAGACACTTTAAAACTTTGAAGAAAACAAAATCTCTCAAGCCTTAGCGGCTTGGAGATTTTTTGTTTACATCCACTACTTCAAAAGAAAAAGGGATTCAAGATCCCTAAGCGAAACCAAAATAGGAAATACAATCCTCCCAAGCCTTAGCGGCTTGGAGATTTTTTGTTTACATCCACTACTTCAAGCTGGGGCTTGGTAGTGGATGTAAACAAAAAATCCCGATGAAAGTCTTCATCGGGATTGTGCTTCTTGTGGGCGCGAAGGGATTCGAACCCCTGACCCCTTGGGTGTAAACCAAGTGCTCTGAACCAACTGAGCTACGCGCCCAATTTTTTTGTGAAAGCTTTTTGTTGTGGGCGCGAAGGGATTCGAACCCCTGACCCCTTGGGTGTAAACCAAGTGCTCTGAACCAACTGAGCTACGCGCCCATGAAGATGGACTGCCAACACAAAAAAATTGTTATTTAAAGAACATAATCGATTTGTAAACACTAATCAATTGCGAGTGCAAATATAAACTATTTATAAATTGCTGCAAGTCTTTAATGAAAAAAAATTAAATTATTTCAGCTACAACAAAAGTACTGCCACCCACATAAATGATATCACTAAACGAACTCTGCTTTCTGGCTGCGGCAAAGGCTTCTTCAACCGAAGTAAAAACCTCGCCCTTTAAACCAAATTCTAATGCTTTAGATTTTAGTTCTTCCGCTTCCAAAGCTCGCGGAACCTGCGGAGCACAAAAGTAATAGTGTGCATCTTTAGGAAATAAAGGTAAAACCTGAGATAAATCTTTGTCTTGTACTACTCCTAAAACAAAATGCAACTTTTCATGAGGCAAGGCAGTCAATTGCTTTAATACAACTCCCAAACCCTCTTTGTTATGAGCAGTATCGGCAATGCTTAAAGGGGCTTGTTGTAAAATTTCCCAGCGTCCTCGTAAACCAGTACGCTGCACTACTTGAGAAAAGCCTTTACTTATTGCTTCATTAGAAATGGACCAACCCCTGTGCTTTAACACCTCTACACAAGCCATCACGCCTCTGGCATTTCCTTGCTGATAAGTTCCTTTTAAATCCAATTGAATATAGGCGGGCAGTTCGAAATCTCTAGCCCAATACAAAGGTGCTTTTAGTGTTAAACTCCTCTCTTCGAACACTTGATGAGTTTCGGGATGAAACTCACCTATTACCACAGGAACTTGAGGCTTGATGATCCCCGCCTTTTCTAATGCAATCGCCTCCAAGGTTTCACCTAAAATTGCAGTATGATCTTTACCGATATTCGTTATCAGAGATAATTCTGGGGTAATGATATTGGTTGAGTCTAATCGTCCCCCTAAACCTACTTCGATTATGGCTACATCTACTTGTTTGCTTGCAAAATAAGCAAAAGCAAGTCCTACACTCATTTCGAAAAAAGAAAGCCTATGTTCTTCTAAGAAAACTTTATGCTGCTGAATAAAATCAACTACAAAATCTTGCTCAATACATTGTCCGTCAATGCGGATACGCTCTGTATAATCCTTTAAATGTGGCGAAGTATATAAACCCACGCGGTAACCAGCTGCCTGTAAAACCGAAGCTAACATATGACTGCTAGAACCTTTCCCGTTGGTACCGCCTACATGAACCGTTTTAAATTTTTTATGGGGAGCACCTAACACCACAGAAAAAGCCAAAATGTTGGTCAAATCTTTTTTAAAGGCTACTTGACCTTGACGCTGATACATAGGTAGCTGCCCGAACATCCAGTCCAGGGTTTCTTGGTAAGTCATAAATTTATTCAGATAACTTAAATTCGTACTCGATAAAACCGGTTTGTTTGGCAGGGGCGTTAGCATCGCTATTAAATCGTGTAGCCAAGGCAGCGCGTTTGGCGGGCTCCATCAAGCAGGGAGCAGTATTGGTAGTCCCTCGTGCTCCTGGGGTAGCTCGAATCACCTGACCTTGTTGATTGACTTCTATTTTCACTACAACCACACCAGATTCGTTACATTCTTGTACAAATTTTTCTTTATTCAGGGCTTTTCTTCCGCCTAAGCGATAATTGCCATCACCATCTAATCCTTTACCCTGTCCATAATAACTTTTAGCATTGGGATCGCCAGAAGGATCTCCTTTATCTCCCCCGCTAGAGTCGTTACCTTCTCCACCTTGATTGGCTCCATCATTTTCAGGACCGTTTAACAGGTTATTCAAGGCATCAGAAGTTTCTTTAGATGGTTTTTTAGGCTCTTCCTTAACCGGTTCTTGAGGCTTTTCTTTTTCGGGAACCTCTTGCTTTGGTTGTTCTTTCTTATCTTTCTGTTCTTTTTCTACAGGCTGCTTATTCTCCTTTTCTTTGGCGATTACTGGTGCTTCCTCAGTGTCTTGAGTTTGCACTTCATCGGCTACCGGACTAGAATTTTCTTGCGGACTCGGTGTAGGTTCTGGGGTTTGCTGCTGCGGAGAACTGGCCACTGGCTCGGTGGGTTGTACTTGACCTGAACCTATTTCTGAAGTCCCAAAATTAATAGCAATTCCATTTTCTGGTGGCGGATCTAAATATGTAAAGCCAAAGAAAAAAAGCAATAGGAAAATTATGGCCGTAATCACACTAGTAATGGCCGCAGATTTTCGTTCATATTTGGTTTCTAGTAATCGCACAAATTATGGTTTTACGGCTAATACTACTTTAAATTGATTGCGTTTGGCTACATCCATCACATAAACCGCTTCTTGAATAGGCACCGATTCTTCTGCACGCAAGATAATAGTTGGCGTTTCTACACTTTGCAGTCGTTTTTGCAACTCTAGCTCTAAATTCTCTTTACGGATTTGCTCCTGATTTATAAACATTTGCATGTCTTTATTGATGCTCACGGCAAGCTCGTGTTTATTGGTGGTTTTACCTTTAGCTTTTGGTAAAATAAGGTCTAAGGCCTCCGGAGTGATCACCGGCGAGGTCAGCATAAAAAACACCAACAACAAAAACACGATGTCGGTCATCGACGACATACTGAATTCGGGGCTAACTTTATTTCTTCCGCGTAAATTCATACCTTATACGGGTTCATTTAACAAATCAAGAAAATCTACCGCCGTAGCTTCCATTTGATGCACCACTTTATCGGTTTTAACTACCAAATGGTTATAACCGATATAAGCAACAATACCTACAATTAATCCGGCAACGGTTGTGGTCATCGCCGTATAAATACCCTCTGCAAGAGAACCCATTTCGGCTTGACCGCTACTGCTAGCCAATTCATGAAATGCTAAAACCATACCAATTACAGTTCCCAAGAAACCAATCATTGGGGCAGCTCCCGCGATTGTCGCTAAAACACTAACATTTTTTTCTAACTTATACACTTCTAATCTACCCGCATTTTCTATGGCGGTATTGATATCTTCTAACGGACTACCAATACGACTGATACCCTTTGCAGTGAGACGAGCCACAGGAGAATTTTCTTGAGCGCATCGCACCTTAGCACCTTCTATATTACCGTTGGCAACATGATCTTTTATTTGATACATAAAGTTAGCATCGGTTTTTGAGGCGGCTTTTATAGCAAAAAGACGTTCAAAATAAATGTATAAAGCGGCGATAAATAGCACGCTTAAAATGGCAATTACAATTATTCCGCCAACTCCCCCGCTGGTTAATAGTTCAAGAAAAGAAAATGTTTTTTCTTGAGGCAAGGCTTCTGCATCTTGAGCTACCTCTTGGGCTACATCTTGTAAAGTCATTAGGTTTAAAAAGTTTAGTTTCATAAGAATAACGATATAAAGCGTGTAAAATTACCTCAACACTTAAAATTATTTTAAGCGCTTTTACAGGCTCAAAGCTACAATGATTTTTGCAAGCACAAAGAGCCTGTAGTAATTTTTTAACTATAAAAGAATTGCTCGATAAAAATAAAGGTTAACGCACCAGAGATAAATCCGATAGCTGCCAACCAAGCAATCTTCTTTAAATACCAGATAAAATCAATTTTCTCCATACCCATTGCAGCTACCCCAGCGGCAGAACCTATTACTAATAAGCTGCCTCCTGTACCTGCCGAAAAGGCAATAAAATGCCAAATAGGACTATCGGTTTCAAAAGTGTACATTCCCATTGTTGCAGCCACCATAGGTACATTATCTATTAATGCAGAAAGCGCTCCGAGTAATAATACTACTACATCCATATTTGGTATAGCAGCAGAAACCTTTTCGGCTACATAGCGCAGGGTACCCACTTCTTCTCCGCCTATGCTTCCGTAAACCAAACTCTCTAAAGCGGCCACCGATAATAAAATTCCCAGAAAAAAAAGTATACTTGAAAATTCTATTTTAGATAAAGCTTTATGCGTCGAGTATAAGTGCTTTTGCTTTTTGGGTAAATTTTTAACGGGTCGAACATACTCTGAAACCAACCAAACTACTCCCAGAGAAAACATCATTCCTAAGTAAGGCGGCAAACCAGTGACACCTTTAAAGATAGGCACAAAGGCAATTCCCGCCAAACCTACATAAAGCATGGTTTTACTGCTTAACAAGCGCTCTGCCTCTTCATCTATAATCATCTCTTTTCGCATGGCTTTTCCTTTAAATGGCTTTAGTTTGGTAGCAATGAAAAAAGGAACCACAAAACAAACCAATGAAGGAACTATCAGGTATTCAGACAAGCCCAGAGCCGTTACCTTACCGCCAATCCATAGCATGGTAGTAGTAACATCTCCAATTGGCGACCAAGCTCCTCCCGCATTGGCAGCGATGATAATCATACTGGCATACCACACCCTGTATTGATGGCGTACCAAAATCTTACGCAATAAGGTAATTAAAATAATAGTGGCCGTTAGGTTATCGATAATAGCCGAAAGCACAAAAGCCAGCGCTCCTAGTATCCATAGTAATTTTACTTTACTTTTAGGTTTGATTACTTTTTTTATAATCCCAAAACCACGGTGCAAATCGATAATTTCGACAATGGTCATGGCTCCGATTAAAAAGAAGAGAATCTCGCCAATACTGCTAAAATGATGCATTAAATTGGCTTTAAAACCATACAATTGCGCATCGGTGTCGGGCTGATCGATTTGAAAAATATGACCATGGTAATCGACAATAGAAAACCAGCCCTGATTAAAACCAACGGCTAAAAGTGCCCACATGAGCGTTCCCATCAACAAAGCCGGCACCGCTTTATCTAATTTGAGCGGATGCTCTAAAGTAATGGCTAAATAGCCCATTACAAACGTAAAAATTAATAAGCTTGTCATTTTTAAAAGTTAGATTAATTTTTCTAAGGCAATCTCAAAAGCCGTTTGCGATAGATGAATAGGATTATTGTTCTTAGAATACACGTCTTGTAAGGCCTGTTTAATAGTTTGTGAGACATCATTAAAAATAGCCTCATCTTCAATTTTGGCCTCGGGCTGCATTAAATAAGCAAACACACGAGCCATACCGCAATTAGATATAAAATCTGGGATTATGCTTACATGCTTATCGGTATATTCCATAATGGGTCCAAAGAAAATCGCTTCATCGGCAAACGGAACATTAGCACCGCTTGTAATTACTTCTAGACCACCAGCAATCATCTGCTCTACTTGCTTCTGGGTAACCAATCGTGAAGCTGCGCAGGGAGCAAAAATTTGTGCTCCTACATTCCATATTTGTTCGTTTACCGCTTCAAAGCTAAGCATATCTTCCGCTTTAAGCGCATTGCCTTCTCGCGTCGCATACAATTCTTTTAAACGCTCAAAAGAGATACCCTCTGGCTCGATAATACCTCCAGTTCTATCTATAATTCCAACAATTTTAACACCCATAGCTGCCAAGTAAAAAGCAGCTGCACCGCCTACATTGCCAAATCCTTGAACAATGGCTTTTTTGCCAGCCAATTCACCACCATAAATTCCGTAATAATGTTTTACAGCCTCGGCTACGCCGTAGCCTGTGATTAAATCGCCAACCGTATAACTTTGTTCGGCATTAGGCAAAAAAATAGAGGTATCTACTTGCTTAGAAACCCCTTGTTTGAGTTGGTTGATGCGGATGTTTTTTTCGTGCTCATCGGTATTGAAATGCCCCTGAAAAACTCCTTCTTGCGGATGCGTGACACCATAAGTCTGTGTAATGGGAATGACCTCTGTGCGCTGATCTACATTCATATCGCCGCCCGTACCGTAATAATTCTTTAGCAACGGACTCACCGCTTGGAACCATCTTTTTAAAACTCCCTGCTTACGCGGATCGGCTGGATCAAAATTTATACCCGATTTTGCTCCGCCAATAGGTGGACCACATACCGAAAATTTTATCTCCATGGTCTTTGCCAATGAGAGTACTTCATTTTTATCTAATCCTTTACGCATACGCGTACCCCCACCAGCAGCACCGCCACGTAGCGAGTTTATAACCGTCCATCCTTCTGCCTCCGTCTCTCGGTCTTTCCAATGAAAAACAATCTCAGGTTGCTTATTTTCGTATTCTTGTAGTAGTTTTTTCATCATAATTCTAAGTAGGTTCTATAAAATTTTCGCACAAATATAAGTAAACATAAATGTTAAATAAATAATAAGCTTTTAATTTTGCTAGTTTTTTTTAGCAGAAATAAACAACCAAAAGCGAGTTATTATTTCATTCTCATCAATTACCTTAAAACAGCATTAAACAAGTCCGTTGTTTTAAGCGAAATCGTTCTATTTTTCTTTACGGATAAAACACCACTCCCGAAGAATGATCGATTGAGGCACCCGTTACACTAGCGTATACGTTATTCAATCCGACTAAGCGTAACATGCCCAAGAAGGCAAACACCAAGGCTTCCTTAAAATGGATAAGTTCATCCTTTGGCAAGATAAGTTGAGCAGCGGTTAGATTGCTAAATCGAGCAATCAAAAATTGGTTAAGCGCACCTCCACCGGTAAGCAAAATACGCTGCTGGGGTTGAACCACGGCTGCCAATTGATGCGTCATATGCTCGGTTAGAGTACGCAGTATGCTAGTAGCCGGTAAATCGAAGCTCGACAGTATGGGAAGGCAAACCGCATTCACCCATTCGAGCCCCAATGATTTGGGTGGTAAACTTTGGTAATAAGCTATGTTTTGTAGTGCATCAAATAAAGTTTCATCAAATGTTCCTTTAGCGGCTAACCGACCTTCTTCATCATAAGCATAGCCTAATTGACCTGCGTACCGGTTTAACAAGATATTTAACGGACAAATATCGTAGGCAATACGACGCTTTTCGTGGTCGTAAGAAATATTTGCAAATCCTCCTAAATTGATGCAGGCATCATATTCTCCAAAAAGCAAAGCATCTCCAACGGGAACTAAAGGTGCACCCTGACCGCCCAGTTGCACATCTTGTACTCTAAAATCACAAACCACACAAACACCTAATAGTTGTGCAAGCTGAGGCAAATTACCAATTTGCAGCGTATAAGCTTTTTCGGGTTGATGAAATACCGTATGCCCGTGCGAACAAACTGCCGCTACCTCTTTGATAGGAATTTGATATTCTCGCATAAATTGACGAACTATTTCGGCTAAATATTGGGTGTAATTCTGGTTTAACTGCTCTAAGGCCGCAGAATCGAGCTGTATAGCATTTGCCAAGCTTGCTTGCCATTCAGGCGAATAAGCATAGGTTTTGGCATGCAACAACTCGTATTGATAAGCGTTTCCTTGCTCATTAAAACGCACAGCAACAACATCTACACCATCTAATGAGGTGCCAGACATTAATCCTAAGTAAAGCGGGGATTTCGTTTTCATATTCGTAAAAATAAAACGAATCATTGAATAATTGACTTATATCGAGTATATTTGCAACGTTTTTTTCACAATAAAAAAAATTGCTATGGATTTTAAGCTTACAGAAGAGCACCTGATGATACGCGATGCCGCAAGGGATTTCGCTAAAAATGAATTATTACCCGGCGTAATTGAGCGCGATGAAAAACAACTTTTCCCAACCGAACAAGTTAAGAAGATGGGAGAACTAGGCTTTTTAGGTATGATGGTTTCTCCAGAGTACGGAGGGGGCGGTATGGATACCGTTTCTTACGTTTTAGCTATGGAAGAGCTTTCAAAAATAGACGCCTCAGCATCTGTTATCGTTTCGGTTAACAACTCATTGGTTTGCTGGGGACTAGAAACTTTCGGTACCGAAGAGCAAAAGCAGAAATACCTAACCAAATTAGCCACTGGCGAATCGATTGGAGCTTTTTGTTTAAGCGAACCCGAAGCAGGTAGCGATGCCACTTCACAACGCACCACAGCTATAGATAAAGGAGACCATTACGTATTAAACGGGACCAAGAACTGGATTACCAATGGGAACAGTGCCGATTACTACTTGGTAATAGCACAAACCGATCGCGAGAAAAAGCACAAAGGAATCAATGCCTTTATCGTTGAAAAAGGTTGGGAAGGTTTTGAAGTGGGACCTAAAGAACAAAAATTAGGAATCCGCGGAAGCGATACGCACACCCTAAACTTTAACGATGTAAAGGTTCCTAAAGAGAATAGAATTGGAGAAGATGGTTTTGGATTTACCTTTGCGATGAAAACCCTATCGGGAGGACGCATTGGTATTGCCGCACAAGCTTTAGGTATTGCCAGCGGAGCTTATGAATTGGCCCGTGAGTACTCTAAAATCCGTAAGGCATTTGGCACCGAAATTTGCAACCACCAAGCTATCGCTTTTAAGTTGGCCGATATGTATACGGAGATTGCTGCTGCTAGACACCTTGTTATGCAAGCGGCTTGGGATAAAGATATGGGGAATAACTATGATATGAGCGGAGCAATGGCTAAGCTTTATGCTTCAAAAGTAGCTATGGATACTACGGTAGAAGCGGTTCAAATTCACGGAGGAAACGGTTATGTTAAAGAGTACCACGTTGAGCGTTTAATGCGTGACGCTAAAATTACCCAGATATACGAAGGAACTTCTGAAATCCAGAAAATTGTAATTTCAAGAGGACTGTTAAGAGATTAATCAAATCTATACCATATAAGAAAAACCTGTAGCCAAACTACAGGTTTTTTTTGTTAATAATTTCCTTATAACTATCCACAAAACTACCGCTTATCGGCAAAAGCACCTTTTCAACGAATAGTTTATAATAGTGTAGCTTGAACGTTGGCATTGCCTTAATTTCGCAACTTTCTAAAACTAAAAAAAACACCTAATATGGCAAAAAATTACCTTTTTGTACTAGGCTTTTTATGCAGTACTTTACTAAGTATTCATGCCCAAGTAACCGGCGTTTACACCGATTACCAAGGCTACTGGCATTCTTCATCAAACAATAAAAACCCTAATAAGCCTGCCAATTCGCATAATTTGATTGGCTTCACCCATAATGGAATAACTTATTCTACTGGAGTGAATGATGCCTTATTAACCATCCAAGGAGTAAACTTTACACCAGAAAATTATCGAGCTTTACCCGTAGCAACTTTAAACAGCATTAACGGTAGTAGCCAGTTTGTAGGTTTAGGTCAGTTGCATGATGGTATAGATAATGGTGTCAACAACAGTAACACTCAACCTTTTGAAGCCATCACTAACGGAACCCAAGCTGCGTATTTCTTGACTGATGGAATCCAAGGTTTAGACCTGGGTACAGGAATTGCCAATATCCCGAGCGGAGCTTCTACTTTTTTCAAGTTAAGTAGCAACGGCATAGATCCTAACAAAATCAATGACAATACACCCGACATTTTAATCGCTACTATCGCTACTCCTGGCGGTGGATCCGATCAAATTCGGTTTAAAGATGCATCAGGAAATATAGTAGGAAATGCTGTTCAAATCAATTTAAATAGCAATAGTAATTTCCCTGTAGTAGCCGATTGGGTGGCTGATTTTTATGAATTTAACAGTACACAAAACTCATCGGGTTTTCATAAAACAGAACGAGGAATACGTTTTTTTGCTGCTGAATTAAGCCAATTTGGTATCACCAACAGTAACTACCAGCAAGTTACTCAGGTTGAATATATTCCTAGCGGTAACTCAGACCCCGCCTTCTTAGCTTATAACGAACAAGCTATTGGGGTGGCCAGTCAATTGGTAATAGACAGCCAACCTACAAGTTCTAAATGCGACGGTAGCCTAGACTCTTCAGTACAAGTACGTATTGCCGACTTTAACGGTGCTACTGTACAACAAGCAGGTTACGCAATAAAGGCCAGTATGTACTCAGGAAGTGGTAATTTATTAGGTACACTTACTCAAAACACAAACGCTAGCGGTATTGCGACTTTTAACGATCTAGCTTTTGAGGTAGGCGGCGACCACCAGATTATTTTTGAATATACCAGTTTAGATGCAGCGATCTCGGCTACTATAGAAGAAGCTACCGGATGTAGCGATTTAACGTGGACAGGTGCCGTAAACAACAATTGGGAAAATACTGGGAATTGGAGTCAGGCGATTATTCCAAACGCTAATTATAATGTTATTATCCCAACTGGTTTAACCAACTACCCTAGTTTAAGTAAAAACACGGGTGCGAAAAACCTCACACTTGGTGATGGAGCAAGCATAGATTTAAACGGTTTCCTATTTAATATTGAAGAAGTAATCAATCTGGACAACAATGCTAGCATCGCAGGTAGCCAACCTGGTTCTGTTCTTCATTTTTCTGGAGAAAACCCTCAAACTTTACCCGACAATTTATTGCAAAATGGCGAATTAGCTAACTTGCATTTAGAAAACCCAGCTGGTTTAACGATAAATCAAGACCTACGCCTTTTAGAAACACTAAAAGTAATCAGCGGAAGCTTAACCACCAACGACAAGCTAACGCTGGCTTGCCAATTTACCAGTCCAGGAGTAAGCACAGGGATGGCTCAAGTAGCACCGATTGGCACTTCTGGAAGTATAAGCGGTAATTTGATCGCTGAACAATGTTTTCCTGGCAGACGCGCATTTAGACTGATAAGCGCACCATTAAGCACCAGTGTTTTGTCTAGCAACAACAGTATTCACTATTTCTGGCAAGAAAATGCTTCTGCTTATAACAATAACCCTAATCCTGGTTATGGTACGCATATTACCGGTACCACGGCAGATCAAACCAATGGTTTTGACTACACCCCTAGCGGAAATCCTTCGATGTTTGAATTCAACAATATCAGTCAGACTTGGAGTCCTATCGCCAACACGAATAACACCAGCCTTAACGCAGGTGACGCTTATCGGATTTTAATCCGCGGAAGTAGAGGACTAGACGTTACCAAAAACACCGCAATCCCAAACGATACTAAATTACGTACTCGAGGGGAGTTGTTTTCTGGAGAAACTACACTTACAGGATTCAATAGCACAGCAGGCAGTTTTAACTTTTTTGGGAATCCATACCCCGCTGCAGTAGATATGCGCAAGGTACTGAACAGTCCGAAAACTAAAAACGCGGGTCGTTTTATTTATATTTACGATCCGAACTTAGGAGGAAATGCCGATGCCAACCCAGACAGTTCTACCTTAGGAGGACGTGGCGGATTTGTAACATTAGATGCCGATGACTTCTCAGCTTCGGTTGACCCTAATGTACAAGGAAATCAAAATACAGATGCGAATCTGTTTTTACAACCTATGCAAGCTGCCTTTTTTGTAACTGCAAACCAAGGCACAGCTCCCAAATTAAATTTTCAAGAGAGTTTTAAAGCAGTTGACGAGCCCGCTACAGCCGTATTTAGACCAGCGGCTTCTCACAGCAGCATACAAATAAATTTATACCGTCAACAAGCTTTCTTAAATGGAGAAACTCCGCTAGACGGATTGAAAATAAAATTTGGCGCCAACTTCAACAACCCTATCGATGCTTATGATGCACCAAAGTTATTTAATCTAGATGAAAGCATTTCACGTTTTGAACAAGGCCAATATATTGCTATAGAAAGTAGAGCCTTACCAACAGCTCAAGAAAACCTGACATTAGCACTTACCAATTACCGTGCAAAACACTATGTATTGCAAATTCATGTGGGAGAGCTTGACCAGAGCGTGTATTTAGAAGACAATTATTTAGGCACCCAACAAATCTTGCAGAAAGGCGAGAATACTATTGCTTTTCAAGTAGACGATCAGGTTGCAGCTAGTACAGACCCTTTACGTTTTGCTTTGGTTACCGATAAACGCTTAGGTACAAAACTTAATGCGTGGCAAACAGCAAGTGTTTATCCAAATCCTTTAAGCGGAAATATGCTGCAGATAGATTTTGACCAACCTAGCACTACCCCCGTGAGTATTGCTATTTATAATTTACTTGGTCAGCGTATATATCAGCAACAGCTTAACCAACATACTGGTAAAGTAAGCCTAACCGATTTAAAGCTTACCTCTGGTTTATACTTGATAGAAATTCTAGATGTAGAAACGCAAAGCAAGCAGCAAATCAAACTGCTTAAAAACTAGTTCAGAAGAACTTATTTGGCTTTTAAAAAACCGCTTACCCCTTTGTGGTAAGCGGTTTTTTTTGTTTTTCTTAAACGATAAAATGCAAGTAATTCCTTTTAACGACAAGCCAAATACCCTTCAACGAGTAAAAAAGCCGATTTAACGAATTATCGGCGTTTAAGTTTCATTTACAAGGAGTTGCCCTTAATTTTGTTAAGACAAATAATAGAGAACCATTAGCATTTTAATTCTAACTTATCACTGTTGAGATGCTAATCGTTTAGGTTTACAAAATACACCTAACACCATTTGACCTATGAAAAACACCTTAAGAAAAACCACCGCAATATTGGCCTTTGCCATTTTATCACTTACTTCATTCAAGGCAGCAGCTCAGTTTCCTCCCGGCTTCGGAAATAATGATGATGTAGACGACGAAACACCTGCAGCTCCCATAGACGGTCTTGTAGCTCTTGGTTTTATAGCCGGTGGCTATTTGGGCTTTAAAAAATTACGCAAGTAATTTATCACCTAACCTTTAAAACCGATTATTATGAAGAAATATTTACCCAAAAATTTATTTATACTCGTCCATACGCTTTTGTTTATCGGCTTGACCGCACAGGCTCAAGAAGGCCCTGGTGGGGTAGGCGATGCCTTAAGCAACCCGTTTTGGTTTGCTGCCGATGCAATTGAAGGATTAAACAATAGTGACCCTGTAGCCAGTTGGTCGAATTTAGGTGGCGATCCCGAGGTGGCCGCTCAATCTACCGCAAATAGACGTCCTAGCTATTTGATCAACCAGATCAACGGTTTGCCTGCACTTTCTTTTGCTACTAATGATTATTTAGATATAGCCGATAACAATTCGCTTAACCAAAATGGTCCCTTTAGCAGTCGTACTTTTTCATTGGTTGTACGCACAGGAAGTGATGTAACCGCCCGTCAAGTGATTTATGAAGAAGGGGGAACGGTACGCGGTTTAAACATTTATATAGATAACGGTGAATTATATTTTGGCGGATGGAATGTAAACAATGATGGTACCGATGCACCTTGGGGTTTCGTTTCTACCAAAACAAGCATTACAGCCAACACCAATTATGTAATCAGTTTTCGCTTTGCAGGTAATACCTCAAAAACAGGAACGCTTGAGGCCTATGTTAATGGAAGTTTAGTGGGTACTTTGAATAATATCGGTAGATTATACAACCATAACCCTGCTGTATTGGGGGCTCAGGCTAATGATAGTTACTATCATGATGGTTCAGACAGCGCCAATAGCACCCATTTCTTTACCGGTTTAATGGCGGAGTTCATCATTTACAATCAGGCACTTAACCAAGCCGAGCGTCGCTTGGTTGAAAATTACTTGGCTTCGAAATACAGCATTAACCTAAGCGCCAACAACTACAACGACAACGATTTAGCTGCTAATGGAAATTTCGACTTTCATTCGGTAGGTATTGCACGCATCAACGCTACAGCGACTTCTTTAAGCTCGAACCGAGGAACAGGAATTGTTTTGTTAGAAAATAATACTTTGACTGATGGCGATTACTTGATCTTAAGTAGCGATCAAATCGATAATTTAGCTTTAGAGAACAGCAGCCAGGGATGCAGCCTTCAAAGCAGAGATTTATATAGAACACAAGCCACTTGGCGCGTTAGTAAGAATGGTAGTTTCAATAACACCACGGTTAAAATTGATGTGACTGATTTCCTTTACGGATTCGATCCGGTGAACGATGTTCAACTTGAAGTGTCAACCAATGCGTCTTTTAGCAGTTCAACTACTTATGCTGCCAGTGGGTCTAATGCTAATATTATTTCTTTTAACAACATCAGTTTGAATGATGGTGAGTATGTGAAATTTGTCTTACCCTCCGCAACTATGGGAGCGGCTTTACCGGGTGGGGTGAGTAATCTGGCTACTACCAAATTTTGGTGGAGAGCCAGCAGTATTGATCAAGCGAACAATACACCTGTTGCTTCTTGGACCAACGAGGGAAGCAATAATGAAGATGCCGAGCAAACCAATGCTGGCAACCGACCACAATACAGAACCAACCAAATGAACGCTTACCCTGCCGTTGATTTTGGAAATACCAATACTTATTTAAACATCCCTAACAATAACGACATCAATTTAGGGGGTCCTTTTAACGAGCGTACTTTTACTATGGCTTTTGAAACCGGAAGCGATGTTAGCAGTCGTCAAGTTTTATATGAAGAAGGGGGAAATACCCGAAACCTACATATGCTTATCGATGCTGGAAACTTAATTGTAGGCGGATTTAATAATAGTAACAGCGACGGACCAGGGGACAACTGGGTAGACAAGCAAATTAGCACTGCTATTACTGCCAATACACGTTATGTAGTGAGTTTTGTTTATGCCGGGGGCCATAACGGTAGTGGCACTGCCAACGGAATTTTTAGAATGTATTTGAACGGTGCATTAATCAATAGTGTTAATGGAGTAGGATTAATCTACGCACATTCAGGCAATATAAGCATAGGTGGTCACACTGATACCGTTAAAATGAATGGAACAAATGGCTCTGGCAACTATTTCTCTGGAAAAATTGCCGAATTTGCTATCCATGCCAGCGATTTACCCCAAAGTCCTATTTTACTCTTACATAATTATTTAGCGGCAAAATACGATATTAACCTAAGCGCCAACGATGGCTATGCATTTGATACACCTGCTAACGGTGATTTTGATCATGACTTAGTAGGTTTATACAACGTAAATCAAACGAAAACCGATAGTCAATTCGGTACGGGTATTGTACAAATCAACAACCCATCCGCTTTAAGCGCAAATGAATTTTTATTAATCGCTGCCAATAGTAATGATTATAGCGAATTAAATACATCCGATTTAGCTTGTAACTCGAATACTGCCGACAACCAAAGACTAAACACCTTATGGCGCGTAAGCGAACTAGGTGATGTAGGTACGGTAGATTTAAATTTAGATCTAAGCAACTTAGCCTTACCGGCTAATGGCTTCACTACAATTGAATTGTTAATCAGTAGCGATGCTGCTTTTACCAGCCCTACAAGCAATAGCGCTAACACACTAACCTGTTCGCAGGCCAGTTTTAGCGGTGTAAACTTTAGTAATGCTGATTATTTCACATTCCGTATTAACGGTCTAGAGCCGATAACATGGGACGGTTCACAATACCTTTACGGATCAGGTTTAAATCAGGCCCCAGGCCTACAAGATGCTGGACGTAAATTTGTGGTGCAAGCTGGAAGTACAGCGAACCTTAACCAAGATGCACAAGTGGGTTGTATGCGTATTGTTAGCGGAGCAAACCTAACAGTGGCTAATGGGATAAATTTATCACTTACAGGAAATATTGACAATCAAGGGAGCTTAAACGCTAATGAAGCCAGTCTAAGTTTCGATGGCGAAAACCTACAGATAATCAGCGGTAATCAAAGCTTAAGCGCGGGTGAGCTAAGCATCAACAATACCGCCGGAGTTGAGATTGCCAACGATCCCAACCTAGAGGTGCGTATTCAAGAGGTATTGCGCATCAATCAAGGTAACTTAGCAACCAATGGAAAATTGGTTCTAGCTTGCCAATTCACAGATCTTTCTCAGCGTGTAGCTCAAATAGCCGATTTATCTGGCGGTAATATAACGGGTGAAATAATGACCGAGCAATGTATTCCTGCAAAACGTGCTTTTAGGTTGGTTACTTCACCAGTGACTACCACTACAAGCATTCATGCTAACTGGCAAGAAGGTGCTAACGCTTGGAATAATAACCCCAACCCTGGCTATGGTACGCATATAACAGGAACTCTTGTTGATCAAGACAATGGTTTTGACGTTACACCAAGTGGAAATCCGTCGTTGTTCCTGTTCAATAACGCAAGTCAACAATGGGCAGCAATAGGCAACACCAATACCAATACACTTACTGCGGGTGCGCCTTTACGCTTGATGGTACGCGGTGACCGAAGCACAGACATTACCATAAATGCAGCCGTACCTAGAAATACAATATTGCGTGCAAAAGGAACGATAAATGCTGGAGATTATACGCACGGAAGCGATTTCAACAATACATTAGATGCTTTCAATTTCTTTGGTAATCCATATCCTGCCGCTGTAAATATGATGCTTGTATTCGATGACATAAATACAACCAACCTTAAAAATGGGTATTATATTTGGGATCCGCAATTGAATGGTACCAATGGACGTGGAGCCTTTGTAACCATCGATACGGATACCGGAAGCCCAGTACCAGCTGGCTCACAAGCCAACCAGTTTTTACAACCGGGCCAAGCTGCTTTTGTGGTAACCAGTAATCAAAATACAACCCCTAGTTTACAGTTCAAGGAGGCTTATAAAAATGTAGACGTAGCCCAAACTACGGTATTCAGTTCTACCAATGCTGCGTCTAGTTTAGACATCAGCCTCTTTGCTCAAGATGCTTACCTCAACCAAAGCACCGCAAGTGATGGAATCCGTATCAAATGGGATGTTAACTACTCGAGTGGTTATGGTACTGAAGATTTACCTAAGTTTGGAAACTTAGATGAGAATTTAGCCGTAATCAACGGGCAGTTTTACACGGCAATTGACCGTAGAGATTTACCCCAACAAGGTGAAAGTATTCCATTGTTTATCAATCAATACCGTCAATCTAGCTACGTATTGAAGTTTGACTTTGAGAATTTACCACAACGTGAGTTAATCTTGATTGATCATTATAAGAACAAACAAATCAGCATTCAGCAAAACGGACAAATATATGCTTTTAGCGTGGATAGCAATTTACCAGCAAGTATAGATGCCAATCGTTTTGAGTTGCAATTTGGTCGTACACTAGGCGATATAAGCTTAACACAAGCTGATTTAAGTATGTATCCTAATCCGGTGAACGGCGAAAACCTAAACCTGCTTTTACCTAACAATTTATCTGGCAACTTAGAAGTTGAAGTAACCGATATACTTGGTAAAACAGTATTAGTGCGCAACTTGGACACTCAAGAAAATCAAGCACAAGTTTCGGTTCAAAACTTACCTGCGGGTATCTACTTAGTTCGCGTGATACATCAAGCTAGTCAATCACAATGGGTACAAAAATTAATTAAAGAATAATAAATCTATATGAGAAAACTTGGTTTACTCCTCAGTTTTTTACTTACAACAACTTGGTCGATAGGTCTGCACGCACAATGTGCAGACGACACGACCGACCCCACACCGGGAGATTTTATCAACAATCAATGGACTGTCTATGCTTACAACCTTGTTTCAGTAGGCAGTAGCGAGCCGGCTTTTAACCAAAGAGATTATAGCGATTACCGCGGCTATTATATAGACGCCGGTTATGGCACGGGTAATTTGAGCTTTGACTCGCGCCAGTCCTTTGCCGCTAATCAAAGTCCCAGTAATGTAACAGGTTATACAGGTTGTAACGTTACGTCAAACAATCATATGGTAAGTTACAAACGTAAAGGCTTTCCAAATGACACCTATACCTTATCTATCACAAGTGCCCCAGGTCAACCTTCTGGACAAGCCCATGATGATAATGTATGGATAATAATAGATGGCAGTGTTGTTTTTCAACACGATGGATGCTGTGATACCCATGCCAATGTATGGTCTGGTAATTTAGATGCAAATTCTGAAGTAGAATACGTTTGGATAGAACGCCCAGGAAATTCGTATGGTGCTTTACAGGTTGAACCAGTAAGCAATCCTAGCTTAACTTATGGCACTGACGAATGGCATGTAAGCGTTTATAGCGACAAAGCTTTTAGTGTATTAGAAGGTTATTACACAGAGACCAATCTAAGCTTTGACACCGCCGACCGTTGGTCAGATAATGATACCCCATCTAATGCAAATGCTACCAGTGGTGCGGCCTATTCAGGTGATCCCGTAAGCAATGACAACCACTCCTATACCTATGCGCGTGAGGGTTTCCCTTGCGGCATATATCAAATTGACATTACACGTCACGATGATGATGTGCGTTTAATAGTAGACGGCGAGTTGGTGTATAGCAGCAATAGCTGGGATAACCGCAATGGTGTTCCCAACGTTTGGCAAGGTTACCTCGGTGCTAGTTCTAAAATTTCCTTTTCTATTGTTGAGGATGCAGGAGCTTCACGAGGTGCATTAAGCTTTGTGCCCATAGCGGTGCCAAGTAGCGGTAATAATATGGTAATTTGGACAGGTGCCATCGATAGCGATGTCTCAAAAGCTGGAAACTGGTGTGTAGATGATCCTTCATTGGTAACCGAACCAGAATTACATATACCAGCCAATGTGCCCAATTTTCCTAATTTCAATGTGAGTTTTAATGCTAAAGATGTTAATATCTATTCTGAGGCAAACATGAGCATTACTAATACCTTGACCCTATCGGGGAACCTGAATAATGAAGGAGGTATCATCAATTCTGAAAGTGGACAATTAAATTTTGACGATGCAGGGAATGCTGCTGCTCAAAATATAAATGGTGCAGGTTTTGAAATAGGCTCAATTAACTTAGCGGGAGATCTTAATCTTAGCACTTCTACTCCTATTCGTTTGTTAAATAATTTAACTTTCACCAATACGGCGAACCTAACTACTAATGATAATTTAGTCTTGGCTTGTCGCTTTAATGATGCCGCCAATCGTGTAGCTCAAATAGGAGAATTGGTAAGCGGTAGCAGTGTCACTGGTAATGTGATTACCGAACAATGTATTCCTGCACGTCGTGCCTTTAGATTAGTAAGTTCTCCAGTAAGCACTACCACGAGCATTCATGATAACTGGCAGGAAGGAGCCAATGCTTGGAACAATGACCCTAATCCCGGTTACGGAACGCATATCACAGGAACCAATTCAGATCAGACCAATGGTTTTGACCTTACACCAAGTGGGAATCCTTCCTTGTTCTTGTTCAACAATAGCAGTCAGCAATGGTCGGCTATAGACAATACCGACATCAATACACTTAGTGCAGGAGAACCCTTACGTTTAATGGTGCGTGGTGACCGTTCTACTGACATAACGAACAATGCTGCTGCACCTAGCAATACCATCTTACGAGCAACTGGAAGCATACTAAGCGGAGATGTATTATACAACACTCAATTTAACCAAAATGCCGATGCCTTTAATTTCTTTGGTAACCCATACCCCGCAGCCGTAGATATGGGAATGGTTTTGAATGATGCTGCAACCACTAACCTAAAGCAAGATTATATTGTTTGGGATGCACAGATGGGGGTACGCGGAGCATTTGTATCTATAGATATGGATGATGGTTCAGCAATTGATGGGGCTACCGGTTCTGCTGCCAATCAATTCTTACAGCCAGGTCAAGCAGCTTTTGTGGTCACTCAAACAACAGGAGTTACTCCTACAATGATGTTTAAAGAGGCTTATAAAAATATAAATCAGGCACAAACTGCCGTGTTTAGCACAGGAAATGATATACCGAGTTTAACACTACAACTCTATACACAAAATCAATTCTTGAATCAAGAAAAACCCCGTGATGCCATACGCATCAAATGGGATTCGCAATACAGCAACGCGTATGCAGGAGAAGACTTACCTAAGTTTGGTAATTTAGATGAAAATATAGCGGTTGTAAATGGACAGGCATACACGAGTATCGATCGTAGAAGCATGCCACAAACGGGAGAGACCATTCCACTATTTGTGAATCAATACCGAGAAAACCAGTACAGTCTTCAATTTACTTTCGAAAGTTTACCAGGGTTAAACCTGTATTTAGTAGACCAGTATAAAAACAAGGAGATTCTGGTGAGCAAAAACGACCAGGTTTATAATTTTAGTGTAGACAGTAGTTTACCCGGCAGCATTGCTCAAGATAGGTTCTATTTTAAATGGGGCAGCCAGCTAAGTATTGATGAAGAAACTGCAAGCGTATATAAAATATACCCAGTACCGGCACATAACCTATTGAACTTGCAGCTAGATCTAGGTAAAAGCCAAGCCCGTCAAGTACAGGTGTATAATATGCTAGGACAAAAATTAATTCAACAGAATATTGATAAAAACCAGTCCACGTATAGCCTAGATTTAAGCAAACTACAGACAGGAAATTATGTACTGGTATTGATTGACAATAATGGCCAAAACCTATACCGTGAGCAGTTTATAAAAAATTAAAATAAGATATTTAACGAAAATTTTAAATTAAATAAAACAGATTTATCTAGATTTGTTCGATAAGATGTAAGTTTCCTTTAATAAAAGGGCAAATTGTTTTAACACTATAAAAACTATATTATCTTTGCTTTATCTTACAAGTAACCTAAACACTATGAAGAAAATTACTTTATTATTCGCTTTGGCCTTATTGGGCACACAAGCACAAGCACAAGAAACAAAGGACCAAGATTATAACCATTGGTCGATTGAAGCAGGTTTCGGAATGACCGAACCTGGTAGAGGTTTTGAAAATGACAACGCTGGGGCAGACTATAACTCCTCTTTCACCAACTCTTTAGGCGGTGAACTAGCAGTACGTTATATGATCAACGATAAGTTTGGTCTTAAATTAGGAGGTCACTACAGTAAGATTAGTGAAGACGATGAGTCTTTGGCTTTTGAAACCACTTACTCACGTGCCACCTTAGAGGCTGTTGCCAATTTAGGTTCTGTTTTAGGCTTTAGAGAGTGGACAAACGGTTTCAACTTACTTTTCCACGCTGGGGGTGGGGTTGCTTTTTACCAATTTGGTGACGATGCCATCTACGCCGATGAAAACGACTCTTCTCCTGTATTTATGGCGGGAATTACGCCTCAGATTCGTTTAAGCGATCGTGTAGCGCTTTATGCCGATGTAACTTATGCTGGGCACCTAGGACAATCTTATACTTGGGAAGGTAACCAACAAATGAACACTATTCGTTCTTTTGAATCGGAAGCTTTAACCGCGGCTATTGGTATTCAGGTGTACCTAGGAAAACACAGTAAACATGCTGATTGGGTAGACATCATCAACCAAAAAGAATTAACTCAAGAATTAGACAGCATCCAGAATCGTTTAAGTAAAATCGAAGACGATATGCTAGATTCAGATATGGATGGTGTACCTAACTACTTAGATCGTGAGCCTAACACTACTAATGGTGTAGCCGTAGATTCTAACGGTAGAGCGGTAGACACCAACAACAATGGTATTCCAGATGAATTAGAAGCTTCTTTAGAAAAGCGTTACATGACCAAGGAGAAAGCTGAGGCGATGAACGCTGGTTCAGGAACTATCAAGTCTTTGATCAACGATGGTTATGTAAACGTATATTTCGAATTCAACAGCACCAACCCAGAAGTATACTCGTATGAGGCTATCAACTATTTGATTACCTATATGCGCCAGAATCCTTCTGCAAAAGCAAGCTTAACAGGATATGCTGATGAAATTGGTAATCCACAATACAACTTAGATTTATCTAAGCGAAGAGCCAAGAAAGTTTATGATATTTTAGTAGCTTCTGGAATAAGCGAAGATCGCTTAAGCCACGACGGTGAGGGAATTGACGATTCAGTTGATAAGTCTTCTTCAGAAGCAAGACAATTGGTACGTCGCGTTACCTTTAAATTACACTAAGCCTAAGCGCTTTAGTTTATAAATAAAAAAACAGCTCCAATTTAGGAGCTGTTTTTTTATATTCGCTACTTTATTATAATTTAAATTAAAAACTATGCCTTCTGCTTCACCCAAACATTTGGTGGTATTTGGTACCCGCCCCGAAGCCATTAAAATGGCCCCTGTAGTAAAAGCCCTACAAGGAGAAAAGCAATTCATCACCAAGGTATGTGTAACCGCACAACATCGAGAAATGCTCGATCAAGTATTGCAGTTCTTTGAGATTCAAGCCGATTACGATTTGGATATCATGAAACCCAATCAGAACCTTTCCGGTTTAACCGCCGATATCATCACCCAAATGCAAGCTGTATTTGAAGATTTTAAACCCGATTATGTATACGTGCATGGTGACACCACTACCAGCATGGCCGCTGCACTTGCTGCTTTCTATGCGGGCATTGAGGTTTGCCATATCGAAGCTGGGCTGCGCACACATAACAAATGGTCGCCTTTCCCTGAGGAAATGAACCGACAATTGACTGGCCGCTTAACCGATTTTCACTTTGCCCCTACCCCAACTTCTAAAGCTAATTTATTGCAAGAGAATATTGCCGAAAGTCAAATTTGTGTGACAGGTAATACGGTAATCGATGCACTACTGATGAGTACCGAGCAGGTGAAAAGCTATAGTGATGCGCATATTCAACAACTTGCCGCTTGGCTAGACCCAAATAAAAAGTGTATTTTAATCACCGGCCATCGCCGAGAAAATCACGGCCAAGGCTTTGAGAACATCTGTAAAGCCTTAAAATCTTTAGCAGAAGAATTTTCAGATAGCGTCCAATTGGTTTATCCGGTACACCTCAACCCTAAGGTAAAGGAACCCGTACACCGACTTTTAGGACAAATACCTAATATACTATTGATTGAGCCGCTAGACTACCCGGCCTTTGTTTGGTTGATGAATCGGTCTCATTTAATTATTACCGATAGCGGTGGCGTTCAAGAAGAGGCGCCTAGTTTGGGCAAACCAGTATTGGTAATGCGTGATACCACCGAGCGTCCAGAAGCCGTAGAAGCTGGCACCGTTATTTTAGTGGGCACGGAGGAAGACAAAATTGTAAGCGAAGCAAAAAAACTATTAACCGATCCCGAAAGCTATGCTAACATGAGTAAGCTGCATAACCCTTACGGGGATGGTAAAGCGGCCAATCGCATTGTAGCCTTTATGCGGGAACAAACACCAACGGCATAAAAAAAACCGCCTTAACCTATAGTTTATCAAATAATAAACACCTATAAAAAAAAGAATCCACCGCTTGGTGGATTCTTTTTATGTTTATACTAACATTATTACGCTAGTGTACTACTAATTTTTGGGTGAATTGCTTTTGACTAGAAGTATGCTGAAGCTGAACCAAATATACCCCAGTCTTTAGCTGATTTGCTTGTAGTTCAAATTGTTGATTATCTGCTGTTGCATCCTCTTCCATAACTTTCTTACCTAGCATATCAAAAACCTTAACTGTCCACAAACCATCTAAATTAGCCGGCAAAGCAAAACTTAAATAGTCTTGATTAAGCGGATTTGGGTACATACTAAATCCTTCAGCTGGCATATCGCTAATACCTAAACTACTAGGTTTAACTTTCAATGCAAAGCGTTGAGCAGCAATACTTGCAGGCAAGTTAGCGTCTACACTAAAGTGAATAAACTGTATATCATTATCGATTAAAGTTTCGGTATTCAGATAGTTATCTACCCAATACAAGTCCATATTCTCCCATTCGGTGCGTTTTACCACCACAGTGTAAATCTGATGACGGTATTGATTGACGAAAAGAGGAATTATTTCTTCTTGACTTGGATAATTACGACGATCTATCGCCAAATACTTACCATTGTTAACCACAGCGATGTTTTCATCTAAATTTCCCATTTTAGAAGCATCTTCCACTCCAGCCAATGTAGTATAACTACTGTTCCATTTCAGGCGCAAAGCATCGCGATAAGTTTCGCCATTTTGCAACTGATTCGCTTCATAAAGGATCAAATCTACATAAGTTCTCGTTTGTGCCCCTGGTCTAAAAACATCGGTTTGGGGCTCACTCACGCGTTTGTAACTTTCTTGAATACTCATATCGGGTACTCCTCCTGTACTTTTTACAAAGGCAGCCTGCCCCGGTTGTAAATAGCGATTGGCAGCCGAAGTGGTAAAACCTGAAGTTCCTGTTGCAACGGTGTTTGTGTTTTGTTCGGTATCTACCGTGACAAAAGCTCCTCGTCCTCCTAAATTAGATGAATTCTGATTGTTATCGTTTGTTCCACCTAAATTGGGGTCCCAGATGTAGTAATCGCTAGCCAAATTAGTGGCGTTTTGCAATACCGCCTGCATATCAATAGCGGCTGGATACGGATTACCAAAAAAGTTAAAATCATCTGCCATACTGCTAAAATTAAGTTCGTTAGCCAGGTCAACATTTCCTTGACGAACACTACCAGTAGCTTCTAAAATGGTATTATTAGATAAAGCAGTATTATATCTAATATCAAGACTGCGATCTCCACGTACCATTAAGCGATAGCCTTGACCTGCCGTTAAGGTGTTGACATTGGTATTAGCAATAGACGACCATTGTTGGTTGCTATTATCAAAAAGGAATAATGAGGGATTACCACTAGGGGTTGCATCAAAACCATTGGTTTGATCTATTTTAGAGCCGGTAATATGCGTACCATAACCAGACTTAGGGTTATCACCTACGGCAGTGGCTCCTTGCTGCCAATTATTGTGAATCGTAGTGCTGGTGGTAACCGGTGGCGTTACCAAGCGGAAGCCACGACGGCCGGGTATGCACTGCTCGGTAATAACATCTCCCGTGATGCTGCCATTGGTCAAATCATCGATCTGGGCTACACGCTGAGTTAAATCTGCGAATTGGCATTTTAAACGCAGTTGCCCATTGGTGTCCAAGCTACCACTGTTTACTTGTACCAAATCGGTTATACCGATTTCTTGATTGGCATTTAAGGCTAAAGTAGCAGTGCCATCCACAATTAAAGTAGTAACCTCAAAACCTTCACCTTCAAGGCGTGCATTTGTTGAGCCTAAATACAATTCGTTTACTTTACCTCCAACCAGTTGAGAGGCAGTGGTGGTTAGGGTACCGTTTACACTTAATCTAAAGGCCGATTGAGCATCTAAGCTAGCATTTGCGTGAAAACGCAAGTTAGCAACACTTAAATCTGCATTCATCACCGGACTATTAGTGGTAAAAGCAGGATCTGGAATATATACGTTGGTCGTAGCATCAGGTAACCCTGGGCACCAGTTGGCCGGATTATTCGTATTCGTACTTACTTCACCGGTCCAGATGGTTTCATTTGAGCCAGCGTCTAAGCGGGTTAAGGCTAATCCTGCTGAAGTTGGTCCACCACCCGAATTTGTCACCCTAAATTCCACTACCGAGTTTGGCCCTAAATATACACGAGCTACATTATTCTCGCGTGTATTAGTCCAACCTGGTCTTGATAAAATTGTACTACCATCAATAATTAAGTCGGCATCATCATCGTGACGGATGATATCAAATTGGTAATAACCGCAATCAAAATTTTGACGCATAAATTTATAGGAATGATTCGCCGAAACTCCGTCTCCTACATAACCATCAGCCGTAGATGCTGGATTACTTGCACTATCACCAAAATTATAGTCATTTGAATCAAATCCTAAACCGGTCTCTGTGGTGACAAAGCCTCCCTGATAATCAGTGAAGTTCCCTAGTGAATACACCGAACACTCCCAAAAACCATCTCCTACTCCTGCGAAATCGAATTCTGGTATCATTTCAAATTGCACAAAAGAATCGCCTGTGGTTTCTTGCAATCGCACTTCAATTTTTTGGCCTGCGGTAAACTGGCGAACTGGAATGTTCTGAAAACTCGCCCGCGTGCTGGTACCGTTATAAATTCGAGTAGTATTTTGAAATACTTGAGCCGTATTATTGTGTCGTATTCTCATTTTATAGTTCCCAGTTTTAGGAATAATAGTCGTATACACCAAAGAGTGATTGTTATTGCCTAGCGTAGTACAACCATCAAATCCTGGCGCATCACTGGGATTTCCTGTTACGGCATAGGATAAACTGGAATCGAAACTTAATTTTCCCGGTCCATACGCATGCGCATCGGTATAATAACCGTAATAGGCATTACTGTTGGGGCTGGTATTGGCTCCATCATAAGCATAAGCGCGCCACTCCCCTTCTACTGCGCTAAGCACAGTAGGCGAACTAGGCAGATTGGTACACTGCGCCCAGGAATCGGCTGTTAAAGCCGTTACAAACAGACATAAAATCAAAAAGAAAAGTTTTCTCATATAAATTGGATTTAAGTTATTATTGTACATACCAATAAATTTGTCGGAATAACAGCTAGAGGCGTAGACTAGAAAAGCTTTAGCCCTTCATTGAAAAATACCAATACGTCTAACAAAATTTTCGTTCAATAGAAAAAAATAACCGACAAGTCATTCGTTTTAAAGGCTTTAAACACCTTTTAAAGACAAATTTATACTTTTAATCTAAATTTAACTAAAAATTAGGAGAATTTTTAATATTTTTTTAAGTAGCTCATTTTTAGTCTTTAATAACCTAAAGAACAGCTCTTATTTTTTAAGCAAATTGATAGGTATAAGTATTTAGTATTAGCGGGTAGAGAGAATTATCGATTAAACACGAGGAAACCTAATTTGCTGCCCCTCTTTTTAAGAAGCGTATCCAAGAATGTAGTTTAAGTTTTCTTTCGTGAAAGGTTTTGTAATGACATCCTTCACCAGGGCATATTCTTTTGCCCTTTCAATTTCGCGGGTATCTGTAGTTGAGGAAACCACAAACAGTTTTAATTGTGAACAAGCTGCCCAACTTGCTTTTTCTGTTAGATCTAAAAAGCGCCAGCCATCGTATTCAGGCATATTCAGGTCGAGGAGCACATAAACCTGCTCTCCACGCTTTAATAGTTTTTTTAATATTTGGGAAGCGCCTGCTGCGTTTAAAAGTGCATGCTGTTCATAGTCGGGCACCATGCGTTGCGCCAAGAATTTAATAATTCGTTGGTAAATAGGATCATCATCAATAATCACAATGTGCTTTTTGCTGCTCTCCATGCTTTTCAGCCTTCCTTTGTTTCATTTACTAATTGTTTCAAAACCGCATCCATCTCTTCCGACGAATATTTGAGTTCATTTAACCAAGATACTAAATCTTCTACACTTTCAGGGTGCGCTTGTATTAAATTTACAATACTCATAATTCGCGCTAAGGGTGCCCGCAATCGGTGCGACTGGTCCCAGGCTATTTTTCGAAGTTTTGCATTCTGACGTTCAATAGTTTGTATGTAATCTAAAGTGCGGGTTACATTATTAGCTTGTATGAGTATTGCTTCTCCAGCGTCCATATCGGGTACACGGGTAAAATGCAACTCCACTTGTATATTTCCCTCTAGCGTATTGGGCTGCTCAAAGTAATGCTGGCCGCGGCTAGTGTTTTTCATCTGGATCAACTCCTGAATCGAAATACGATCTTCTTCACCAAATAGCTCTAAAAAGCTTAAGTTATTGAATACTTTGCTTTTATCAGGATATAATTCACAAGCCGCTTGATTAGCATGGGTAATCGCTAATTTTTGAGGTTCGAGTAACCACATGGGTTGCGGACTTAAATTAAATAGCCGGGCAAAGTTTTGTCGCTCCCTCTCCACCTGTTGAATAAAAAAGTGACGGTTGAGTGTAAAAGCCATACTCTTTCCCAATAAATTGGGGTTGAGTTCATCTTTCACCAAAAAATCATAAACCCCTAATTGCAAACTGCGTTTTGCCCAATGCAAATCGCTGTATCCGGTTAAAATAATTATAGGTGTTTTATCGGCCATTTTCAAACAGGCCTGCACCAATTCTATCCCACTAGCGTCAGGCAAAATCAAGTCCAAAAAAATTAAATTGATCTCAAGTTTAAAGTTTAGAATATCTTGAGCTTGACTCAAATTCTGGGCATGCTCGATTTGAATCCCTTTATTTTTTTCCAACAAGTAATCTTCAAGGAGTATATAATCGCCCAAGTTATCTTCTATAACCAATACATTCAAGGGTTTGGCTCTGTTTGAAAGCATAGGCTTAGTCGGGAATTACTGAGAGTTGCAACCAGAATTGGTCTATTTTTAAAATCACTTCTAAAAATTCTTCCATATCCAGCGGTTTCACAATATAGGTATTGCAGTGTTGTTCATAACACTTCTTCACATCTTCTTGGTTGTTGGAAGTGGTAAGCATGATAACCGGAATGGTTTTTAACTGCTCGTCGGTTTTAATCTGTTGCAAGACTTCGTGTCCGTTATAAATCGGTATATTGATATCCAGCAAGATAATATCGGGTCTTTGTGCGTCCTCATAGTCTTTTCTTTTGAACAAGAAATCTAAAGCCTCTTGGCCGTTGCGCACTACACTTAAATCGGCCTGCACCTTGCTTTCTTCAAAAGCCTCTTGTGTTAATAGAATATCGCCTTCGTTGTCTTCTACCAACAATACATTTACTTTTCTCATGCTTGAATATTCTTTTTTAAGGTAAAATAAAAACTAGTGCCTTGACCTGGAGTGGACGCTAACCAAATGTTTCCGCCTAAAAACTGCACCCCTTTTTTCACCATGGCTAAGCCAATCCCTGTTCCTGGATATTCTTCTCGGTTGTGCAGACGTTGGAAAATTACAAAAATTTTATCAAAAAATTGGGGTTCTATACCTATCCCTTGATCGTGTACGCCAAATACAAATTGTTGAGCCTCCTCTTCGCAAGTCAATTTTATTTTGGCTGGCTTCCCGGGTTGCTTGTATTTAAGCGCATTATCTAATAAACCATGAAAAATTTGAGTGATTACCGCTTTATAGGTAGGTATGCTAGGTAAATCAGGAAACTGCAATTGCGCCTTATTTTCTTGTATCAATTTTCGCCTAAGGTGTTTAAAATCGGCCATCACCTCATTTAAATCTACTAGCTCAAGCTTCTCGGTAGGGCGCCCTACTCTAGAATAAGTCAACAAGTCTAAAATAATTTGTTTCATGCGTTGGGCACCATCGGCTGCAAAATGAATATATTGATTGGCGCGTTCATCTAATTGTTCGCCATAACGTCTTTGCAATTGATTCATAAAAGCATTCACCATACGAAGTGGTTCTTGCAAATCGTGCGAGATGATAAAAGCAAATTGCTCTAATTCTTCATTTGAACGCTGCAACTCTTCTGCTCGCTTATTAAGATCGGCATTCAATTGCTTGAGATGCTGTTGGTATTGCTTTTGTTTTGTTATATCTTCCATCACCCCTACCATACGATAGGCTTTACCTTGACCAGTACGCATCAGCAATCCGCGATCTATAATTTCGGCATAATTCCCATCAGCCAATCTATAGCGGTATTCTTTTACCCATAGATCCTCATCGCTGGCAATGACTTCTTCGAGACTTGCGTTCACCTCCTCCAGATCATCGGGATGTATACGTTCCGTCCAAGCCGAAAGATCAGGATGCACATAACTGGTATCATGCCCAAACAATTTATTAAAGCCTTCACCCAAATAAATCTCATTGGTTGCTAAGTTCCAATCCCAAATAGCATCTTGGGTGGCTTGGGCTATTTTTTCAAAGCGTTCATTAGCTTGTTTAAGAGCTTCTTCGGCTTGTTTTTTCTCGGTAATATCGCTAAAATAAACCGAAAGACCCTGATTGGCGGGGTATGCAGCTACCTGAAACCAGGCCTCTACAGGTTCATAATAGGCTTCAAAACGCAAAACCTTTTGAGTCGCCAAAGCTTGTTTATATTTTTTATGAAAGATACTTTGATAGGCTTCTGGAAATACTTCCCAAATCGAATTACCTAAGACTATTTCTTTTGCCACACTGGTTACGACAGAGGCTTGCTGGTTCCAGTAAGTAATATTCCAATCGGCATCTAAAGTAAAAAAGGCATCGCCGATACTCTCGAGTATCTGACTCTTTTCGGCAAAAGCCTGCTCTAATGCGCGAGCGGCCTGAATACGTTCATCTATATTTTTAAAGTAAACCGAAAGTCCAGATGCCGAAGGATATACATTGATTTCGTACCAGCGCTGGTCTTCGGGATAATGGTACTCAAAACTAGCGCTTTCCTGATTTTGCGCTGCATTTAGAAATTGTTCAAAGAGCCAACTGTCTTCAATTAAAGGAAAAACCTCAAAAAGGGATTTACCCAGCACTTCTTCGGTTTTCCGGTCTAACAACTCTTCGGCCATACGGTTAAAATAGGTGAATTCCCATTGGCTATTGAAGGCGTAAAACGCATCAGAAATACTGCCTAATACTTCTTCGATTTGCAATTGCAAACGCTTTGATTCACTTATATCTTGTATGCTTCCGCTGATTTTCTTGGAGGTTGTGGAATAGGGTTTCGGACCTCCTTGCAAGCGCATCCAGCGCTCTTCGCCTCCCAATTGGCTAAGCTGTACCTCCAGTTCAAATGTTGCTTGCTTTTTGCAAGCCAACATAATTTTTTCTGTGATTTGACGGCCAAAATCACGCTCAAAATGCCCCAGTACCTCGGCTATAGATTCATATTGATTTGTTGTGGGGGAGTCTAAAAGTCGTATGGCATCCTTAGACCAATGCATTTGCTTTTCTTCACAATCTAACTCCCAAAAAGCCAATTGAGCCATTTCACAGGCACGCTGATTGCTTTCTTGTAACAGCTTTTCTTGAGTTATGTCTTTTCCAGCCGCAAAAATCACTTCGCCGCTTAAAGCTCTTCGACAACTCCAGCTGAACCAGATCAATTCACCGTTCTTTTTGTAATAGCGATTTTGAAAATCATGGGCGATTTGCCCCTCAAAAACCGATTGAATCAAAGCTGCCGTTTTTTCCAAATCAGGTGGATAAATAAATTGGGAAAAATCTTTGCCTTGTATTTCGGAGGCAGTATAACCCATCAACTCCAAACCGGCTGGGTTAACATTCAAAACGCTACCACTCGTATCGAGCATACAGACAAACTCTGGTATGGTATTATATAGATTCTTATAGGTATCTTCTAGTATTTTACGTTGCAATTCGGCAGCCACTGGCTGTTGCAAGCGCTCGGCAACTTCCCGGTAGCGTTCTATATAATTACGATTACGCTTGCTAGCCAACACCAAACAACCTAAAAACTCAGCTTGATAGAATATTGGGACAGCCATTACATATTTTATTTGTTCGGCTGATAAGGCTTCTCTCCTTATGAAATGGTTTTGAATTTCAACCTCGTCCCAAATTAAGGTCGTCTGATCACGCCATATTTTCCCTGGCAAACCTTCATCTATCTCAAAAGTAGTCAATCGGCCATAACGCTCGTATAATTCTGTCATCTGAGCATGATAAGCAAATAACTGAATATGGTCCTTGCTTTGTGTAGGCATCCATAGCTCTACAAATTCAAAATAACCGTAGTCATATATATTTTCACATAGCGATTGGCAGCCCGCCAATAAATTCTCGGCTGCACTAAAGCCTTGCTTAATATCGGCTAGTAGTTCTTTTTCTAAACGGGCTTTTTTCTCGTGGGTAATATCCCGTTGAATAGCGATGAAATGAGTGACCTCTTGTCGGTTATTACGTATAGGGCTAAATTGCAAATCCACCCAAATTTCTTTGCCCTCCTGGGTATAATTAAGCAATTCTACAGTAATGGGTTCCTGGCGTTCGAGATGCTGTCTAATCAACTGTAAACTGGCAGTATCGGTGTTACTACCTTGAAGGATACAAGGCTGCTTTCCTATAATCTCTTCAGGTTGATACCCCATTAGGTTGGTAAAAGCCTGATTAACATAAATAATTTCTGGTCCAGGTGCATCAAGAGGCGCAGCTCTTGTGATAAATACCGCATCGCTAATACTATTAATCGCCGTATATAACAGCTCTAAATGCTCTTTTTCTTCAATGCGTTGGGTTATATCTTGAGCATTGAGCACTAACCCTTGAACAGCCGGATTCTCTAGCATATTGGTAAGTACGCCAGACAACCAACGCCATTCCTCCTTATTATAGCGAATCCTAAAAGGTTGTAATTGTTTTCGTTCCCCCGGTTTTAACGAGCTCATTGCTTTTGCTAAAACCTCACGATCTTGCGGATGAGTTAATGCTAAAGCATTCTTACCCTGAAGCGTATCTTGCACATGTGACTCGGGAAACCAATTGTTCTGATTTATATAGGAAAAACGAGCATCAGCAGTCAACACCAACATCAAATCTACCCCTTCTTGTACAAGTGCTTTAAAATGCTGTTCGCGTTGTTGCAATTTACGTTCCTGAAGCAAATAATCGCTAGCATCCCGTGCCACGCAATACATTAATTCTTGGGTTTCATCCCAACGAGCCGACCAGTAGAAAGGTATCTCTCGGCCATCTTTGTGTAAAATATAATTCAGAAAATGCCGTACCTCGGTTCCTTTACGGATGATACTCTTTGCCATCTGATGCGAAGCCTCACGATCGGCAGAACGCACTAAACTCAACAGTTCGCTACTACGTAGACTTTTTGGCGAATACCCCCACTGAAGACTGGCCGCCGAACTGATGAATTGAATTATACCATCACGATCTATAGTACAGAAAACATCTAAAGAGGCATTCAATAAACCGTTAACGCGAAAGCATTGATTGGTTAGTTGGGTTATATCTTTGCCAGAACAAAACACAAAAGTTTGCCCTTCCTGTTGAATAGATTTAAGTGTAATATGATTGTAAACAATTTGATGTTGCTTAGGGTCAAAAAACTCATCCTCTACTTCAAAAGCAGCCCCCTCTAAAGCTTTTTTATAATGAGCTCGCCAAACTTGAAGTGATTCTTCATCATATTCATGTGCCAGAACAGACTCGCCGTAGTCAAAAGACCTACCAATAGCTTGGCGGATTGCCCGATGATAAGCATGGTTGGCATAAACCAAGCGCATTTCGGTATCGACCACCCAGATTAAATCGGGTAAATCATCTAGTATTTCTTGATTAACTTTAAATTCATGCATAGGGGGCGACGCATTTTTGTAATCTTCTATCCTCATTGGCTTAACAGAATGCACTTTTAAAAGTCATTTATAGCCGTTCTTCTTCATCAAAAAAAGATTGCAAATTTCTAAAAGATAATTTCAATTCAGATGATAAAATTAATAATTTTAATCCTTACAAAACAAACTTTAATCTTAATATAAATTCTAAGTTAAAATTTGTTAACATTTATAAAACAAAAAACCCGACAAAACTTGCCGGGTTTTAGATGAAATGAAAATGGCTTTATTCTACCATCAACTTCTGAGTATGATATTGCCCTTCAGTGGTTTGCAGGCTTACCATATACATGCCAGCTTTTAAAGCAAGGGATTCAAGCGATAAACTTTTTTGCTGGAGCGTTTGAGTTTCGCTCCATACTACTTTTCCTAACATATCGCTAATTTGTATTTGTACTTGGGTACCCGTAGCTTGTTGAGGTAATTGAATTTGCAGTTGATTACCGCGCAACGGATTCGGATACATACTCCATGTTTCGTCTTGCAGGGTATCGCTATTCAATTTACCTTGTGGTTTAAATTTTAAAGCAAAGCGCATAGGGTCGGTACTGGCCTCTACATCAGGGTCTACTTGAAAGACATGCGTAAATGCATCTCCTTGAATAGGGGTTTCGGTATTCAAGTAATAATCGATTAAATATACCTCGTGTTCAAAACTATTTTTATTATTAAAACGCAACACATAGTCGTTATGCCGGTATTGGTTAATGAACAAGGGCAGTATTTCTTCTTGCTGCGGGAAAGCCCTACGGTCAATACTCAAATAGTTTTGATTATTCACTACGGCTAAGTTCTCATCCAAGTTACCCATTTTAGCCGCATCTTCTTCTCCTGCCAAACTGGAATAGGTATCCTTCCATTTCAATCGTAAGGCATCTAAAGTCGATCCGCCATTCAACAAACTGTTCTGATCAAATAATTGTATATCCATAAAGGCAGCTGTTGGGGCACGAAAAACATCAGCAATTGGCGCTTCTACCTCTTTATAGGACTCTTTAAAAATAAGTTCGGGAGTACCTGAACCTCGGGCAACCATAAATACCGCCTGCCCGGGTTGTATGTATTGTTTTCTTAACAAAGAACCTACAATACTTCCTATAGGGTTTTCTAAATCAATCGTTACAAAAGCTCCTCGACCGCCAGGCTGACCCACAATTGGTTTTCCTCCTTTAGTCACATCCCACATATATACCTGTAGTTTGCTGATATGCTTACTATTAAGCATTAATTTCCTTAAATCTACAGCGGCAGCATAAGGGTTTCCTACTAGGTTAAAAGCTCCTTTCGTAGCATTAAAGTTGGCTGCCATATCGATATCACCCTGAACTAAGTCTCCTTGAGCGCGTAAAATGGTGTTGCTAGGCGCAGCTGCATTTGAAGTAATATCGGTAGATCGATCGCCACGAACCATCAATCGCCAAGGCTGCCCTGCTGTTAAGTTTGTAGCATCGGTATTGGCAATCGGACTCCAGGTCTGACTCGCGTTATTGAATTGAAACATAGACGGGTTTCCGCTTGGGGTTAAATCAAAACCATTGGTTTGATCGCTCGTGGTACCCGTGATATGGGTTCCATATCCAGGTCGGTTGCCGTTGCTCGGATGCGGATCGTGATTCCACTGCAAAGCTCCTTCTTGCCAGTTATCGTGAATAGAGGTACTGGTGGTCACTTGCGAAGTCACCAACCTAAAACCACGACGTGCAGGCATGCATTGTTCTACTAAGACCTCACCATTAATCGTACTACCGGCAGGGATCTCATCGATTTGCCCCAGTTCGGTTCCTCCGTTTACAAAAGCACAAGTTAGCGTCAGCTTATCATTGGTATTTAAACTACCCGCAGTTAAGCGAACCCACTGCCTTACGCTTATATTTTGGTAGGTAGCAATATTGACGTTTTGCCCCGAAATTTGCAGTTGATCTACTTCAAAAGCTTTTCCTTTGATGCTGGCTTGATTGCCCGCAAAGCCTAAAAATCCGATTTGGTTATTGACCAAAGCTCCTTGCAATTCAAAATCTCCGTTTAGCGTTAGTTTGTGATCTTGCAAATCTACCACTGCAGATTCGGCAATATAAAGCGAGCCGATTTCGGCATCTACATTTAATTTTAGGTTGTTGGGGGTAAGGCTTTGTTTCGGGATATACACCTGGTCGTTAGGTCCAGGTAAAGCCGGACACCAGTTGGCGGCATTATTGGCGCGATTGTTCTGCTTCCCTGTCCAAACCACGGTTCCAGCTGGAGCCTGATCCAGTCGATTGAATTGCAATCCAATACTGGTTGGCCCGCTACCATTGTTACGTACTTTTACCTCCATCTCGGTATCGGCACCCAAAACGCCGGTCCACACCCCTGTTTCACCATTTAGGTTATAACCGGTTTTTGACCAAACGCTTTGTCCATCGATAATAATCTCGGTATCATCGTCATATTCGGTAACATCTATGCTATAGAATCCGCAATCAAATCCGCGACGACGGTAAATATAAGAAGTATTGTTTGATATGCTGGTACCGGTATAACCAGGAGCATCTGACGGCGTCTGAGTGGAAGACCACGGACTCGTAAAATCTAGACCGCTTTGGCTGAATTGCCCTGCGTAATTGGTAAATGAATCATCAGAAAAAACAGCCGTTAACCACTCGTCTTGACCAAAACCAAGACTTATTCTGTTAAATTGGATGGAAACATTAGAGTTACCAAATGATTCAGCCCATTCAACTTGAAGTTCAGTATCCTGATCTAAATAATGGGTATTGGCTATCAATCTTTGATTGGCTGAACCAAATGAACTATAAATCTCTGTACCATTTAAACTTACACTTGCGTTCCAATCATCGTGGGTAATGGTAATTTCATAATAACCTCTAGGGAATCCTTTTCTGCGGTAATCAACATTAAAATAACTATTATTCATCGAGCATCCTACATAAGCTTTATTTTGATAAGTAGGATTTTTAGCTTTATCCCAATAATCCTCGGTGTTAAAATCTAAACCTAAAGTTCCTGTGGTAGCCGTATGTTGATAATAGCCTTCATAATTTTTAGCACCAGACAATCTATCATACACATAGGCCGTCCATACATCTTGTGTATAAGTACCTTCGCTAGGGTGATTAGCCCCTGTAGGAACACAATTTTGTGCCTGTAATGTATTTGACATTAGGGCACAGGAAAAAAGTACGAGAAAAAGTAAACTTCTTTTCATAAGTAATAATTTAATAAGTAAGTGGAATGAATAAGCTAGATTAAACCTTATTTTTTAATTTTACGGATGCCGTAAGCCGTACCCGCCAATAAACCAAAAGCCAAAAGCGAATCGATGGGCGCCGCGGGCGTTTCATCATCTACATCGCCTTCAAAACCAGGCATTTGGGCATAGGTTAACGAGCTAGCGAAGAATAAAAATAAGAAGGTAATTTGTAGTTTAGTTTTACGCATTACAAAATTGGTTTTAAAGGTGTTTAGCTGTTTCAGCCGGCAAAACTAGACGATAAGCATGTTACCCAAAATGAATCTTTCAAATATTTGTTGAATCGACATAATTTGTCGATTAAGTGCAAGGTTAATTTTTATATATTCATTGTTTTTTAATAAATCAGTCTTTTTGCAACATCAAAATCACACATCATTATCAAATCATTAATAGCGTATAACCTCTCCCTCTACATCCAAAGTCTATTCGATAATCCAACTTCAATCCAAATACTACAAATTCTTTCTGTTCATTTTTGCTTGATCAAAAACGAACCAAAAAATAAATTCGTTACTTTTCGACTGTGTCTCGATACTTCGCATTTTTGTTCTATCGCCCAAAAACCCGAAACTCCACATGACTAGGTAGGTTTTAAACTACTACGAACATACTGCGACCTTTAGGGAGTCCCGAGTATTCGGGATCACTTCGAGTGGGCCAGCCTAGCCAACAGGCATTTTTAATGCCGTAGTTGGACTCGCTGGGTTGTATCGAGAAGTGAATGAAACTACACCCTTCACTCCCAATCAAAATCAAAATCCAACTTCAAACCAAATACTACAAATTCTTTCTGTTCATTTTTGCTTGATCAAAAACGAGCCAAAAAATCAAGAATAGTTGAGGAAATTGCTTTAAGCTGAAAGTGTTCAGCTTAAAGCATGATCGCTGCATGCTCTTTTTCGCTATCGCGAAACGCACTTCCGCTTGTCACTCGCTATTTCTGAAACTATTCGGGTTTTTAATTAAAAATGAAAAATTAGACTTACCATTTTAAACCCGGCCTATCGAAAATAGCGCGTAAAATTGGCAGTGCAGTAAGCGTTAAAAATTTTAGGCTGTTTGAGACCGATTGGAAATCGGGTGAGTTCCTAAAATTTAGCT
>NZ_JBHULZ010000005.1:0-29054 GCF_042684705.1 Mesonia sediminis | reverse complement strand
TTTTTTTAAAATTTATTTTTGACAACCGCTTAGCTTATTTAAGAAGGCAAAGATAAAAAGTCTTTCTTTATCTCACAACCCCTAAACTAAACTATTTCGCTTTTTAATGAACTTACAATGACTTGCGTCGTTTGCGGGTGCAAATGTAGAACCTTTATTCCATTGCGCAAACTTTTTATGGGCTTTTTTTTGATTTATTTTTTAATGAAATACTAATGGCTTGCTAACAAGTGATTTAACCACCTAAAGTTTTTTTAAAGTTTCTATCCAAGTTTATGGAAATGGAGGTAGACTTAAATTATGCTATTATAAAAAGGGCTAACTCCTCATTCAAAAATTCAGGGTTAAATAATGATCAACCCGCTTCCCTCCTATATATGTTAGTACAATTAATAATAGGTAACGAGAATAATTCCGCGAAAGCGAAGGGGTAACTATTCAACAACTATTCTTAAAAAGATAAATTATCTAGATATAGCTAAGCAACTTCTACAAAAAGAAATTCCAGACCAAACCAAATCGGATACTGAAATCACGAGAAGGCAAACCTGGTGCAACAAATGCATTATTGGTTGTGAATGCGTCTAATACATTTTCTAATTGAAAGAATAGACGGGTTTGTTGTATTTTGGCATTAAAGAAGAAATCGACTTGTGGCTCTACGTCTATCTCCCATTTATTCTGCACTACATAATTACCTACTATAGGGTTGTAAGCATCGGCGTAAAATTGGGAAGCGTAATTAAGCATTAAGCCCGTTTGTAAAAACAAGGCATTTTTAAACCAATTGTCTTCAAATAATAGTGTGCTCCTAAAAACATAATCGGGAAGATTGAGCCCTTCGTTGTTCTGAGTTACCTTTTGAAATAATAAGGTGTTATCCCATTTAAAAGACCCCATAGCAATTTCTTTATTCGCTTTTACATCAAAATATATGGTTTTAGACGATGCTTGAGTTACACTAACAACAGAATCTGAAATGGCTTGTGGGCTATCTGAAAATTCAAAATAGGTTAGATTTTTAATTCGAGAAAAAGAAGCTTCGATATTAACCCACTTGGGCATTTGCAGAAAAGCAGTAAACTTTTGCTGTTCTACTTCATCTAGGTCTTTGCGCCAATTGTATGCTTTATAATCACTTTGAAACATATGGTACTGTAAATCTGGACTCGTTTTTTCTATAAGCAAATTAGCTCCAAATTTATTTTCTTTGCCAAAATGATAGGCTGCTTCGGCATCCAATATATTTCCAGCATACTCTCCTAGTATCTTGGCCACCAAGTTGGCTTGTAAACTTATTTGATTAAACTGATTAGAATATAAAGCTTTGAACTGCAAAATATCATCTTTTAAATTATTTGGAATTGTCTGGGCATTGAGAACAACCTTGCGCCTGTAGCCGTAATTTAAATGACTATATTCCAATCCGGCTTTTAGGTAGCCAATGTTTTTAAGATTTGATGCTAGGTTAAAAGCATTGTTTAGCTGTTGGTATTCGGTTTCATTGTTGATTTTTAATTCCGTAAAGCTAGCACCAAATCCGTCAAAGGCATTTTGTTGAAAATAGTTGTACTCTTTGTCTGTGAAATTAAAATAATGATTGAGCGATAAGGCACCAGCTCCTGCATTCTTATCGGTGGCAATGAGATGATAGGTTTGATCGAGTACAAAACGTTTGTGGTAAAACTTGCTTTCGGCATCTTGAAAATTGACTGCCAGTAGGGTGCGGTCATCAAACTCATCCGATTTACTTTTATATTGTTCAATCGCTAGGCTCGTTAGCCCGCCGTTTTCTTGAGTACTCAAATCTTGAGAAACAAAATGTGTCTTCAATACATAACGTTTATTATCGCTCGTATAACTACCACCAAGCCTAAAACTTCCTTGACTGGTCAAGTTGTTTTTGTATCGACCCAGCGAGCGTAAACCTTTATACCCTATAAAAAAGTTAAGCTTATTACTGATGTTTGAGGTAAAAAAGGCATCTAAACTTTGCCCTTGCTCCAGTGTAGTTTTAAAATACAATTCGGTTAACGGGGTGGGTACGTGATAATAGGACACATCTTCTAAACCTAGAATTGGGTGTTGTTTTGCGTGCATCCCTATATCTGATATCGCATTATTCTTAATTTTATTAGCTAGTTGCGTATATCCTTCCCCTATGTTTGAATACGCCCGTTTGTCAAAATTATCTTTACGCAGGTAATTGTATTTATAAAATTTAGCAATGCTAAGTGTAGTATCTACAAAAGTGGTATCCTGAGTATGACTAATTATTTTATAATCTGTAATGGGCGGCTTTTCACGATTGTCAACCACCGATTTTTGCTTCATCTGGTCTGATCTATTACCAAACTGACCAGCATTACCACGAAGCGTCTGTGCACAAATATTTTGGCCAAAGAGAATAATTAGTAAAAGGAATAAATTCTTAAACATAGTGCTTTTTAAGTAAGGCAAAAGTATCATTTTTTTGTTAAACAGGATTTATCAAATTATAAGTACTTCTTTTTAATTATCTTGTATTTTTGTACTATGCTACCAATACAATATAGTACTCATAATTACGAATGCGGAACCGATGAAGCTGGGCGCGGATGTCTTGCTGGTCCTGTTACCGCTGCAGCGGTTATTTTGCCGCCAAATTTTAAACATGCTTTTTTAACCGATAGCAAGAAACTAACACCCGCCCAGCGCGAAAAACTTTGCCCTATCATCAAAAAAGAAGCTTTAGCATTTGCCATAGTACACGTAAGTGAACAAGAAATAGATGAAATAAATATTTTGCAGGCATCGCTATTGGCTATGCGACGAGCCATTAAGCAACTTAGTATCAAGCCAGATTTTATTGCTGTTGATGGCAATAAGTTTACTCCCATAAATGGAATCCCGCATCAATGCATTGTAAAAGGTGATGCCAAATTTTTAAATATTGCTGCGGCCTCTGTTTTGGCTAAAACTGCTAGAGACCAACATATGTTGCAAATTCATGAGCAAGCCCCTATTTATAATTGGGCCAAGAATAAGGGTTATCCTACTGCAGAACATCGAGCTGCTATTCGCTCGCATGGAGCCAGCCCATATCACAGAAAAAGTTTTAGGTTATTACCAGAACAATATACTTTAGCCTTATAATTTTATAATTTTGTTTAAACAAGTTACGCCTAAGATGAATAGAAAGATATTATACTTATTTATAACCTTTTCCATTTTACTGTCGAGTTGCCGAAAAGAAAAGCAGCTTCAAAAAGATTTATTTGAAGCCATACCCCCAAAAACGTTTGCGGTTTTAAAAACAAGTGATCTTTCCCTTTTTATCAATCAATTAAATAATCAAGAGTGGTTGAAGCAACAGGAATATGATGGGTTTTTGACTTATTTTACACAATCATTTTTAAACAATAACTATTTAAAATTAGAAGAAGAGAGCTTGATTTGCTTTACCCCAGCTGGTAAAGACCGCCCTGCCATCACATTACTTAGCAAGCATACCCCAGAACTAGTTGATCTTGATAAAATCAAAGACAAGAAAGTTACTAGTTACACCTATGATAATGCTACCGTAAAGCATTATACCTTAAATAAAGTTGAAGCTTACACGGTACAATTAGAGCAACTTTTTGTGGTAAGTACTTCAAAACTAGTGCTTGAAAACATTATAAGAAATTTTGCAACACCCATTCCGCAACCAGCTGGCCTAGAAAAAATTTATGAAACCGGTGCTAGCGCAAAATTTGCACTTTTCTTTAATTTCCCAGAGGTTATAGCGCATTTTGATCAGCATTTTACGCGTTCTTTCAATAACCTGAAAGGTTTAACGGGCTGGAGCATTCTAGAGATTAGTCTTGAACCAGAAAAAATTCAATTAGATGGTATTACACAGGCTGTTTCTGCTCAATCAGCCATCATAGATGCTTTTGCTTCGGTTAAACCACAACATAGTGAATTGGCTGCAGTAGTCCCCTTAAATGCCTACGCTTACACCAGTTTTACTTTTGACCAAGGCAAAAAACTTATTGAAGCATTAGGTAATGAAAAAAAGAACTCTAAAACCAAAGACAGCCTCAGTTTAGCGGAAACTTTAGTAGAAATTGGTAGTATACACTTGCCTCAAGGGGATGTTGTTGCAGCGCGAGCACTAGATATTAGTTTAAGTAAAGAAGCCTTATTGGCCCATACGCAAGTAAGCAAAAATTTTAGATCTATAGATATTTTTAAATTTGATAATGCTGACTTGTTTAGAAAACAGTTCTATCCTTTAATCACGGCAAAGAAACTAAGTTATTACTGCTTTTTAGATAATCACCTCATCTTTGCTGAAAAAATAGCGAGTATAGAGCATATTATAGCCAATTATTTAAACGAGTCTACCTTAATCAATCAAAACTATTACAAAGAAACACTTTCATCGCTAAGCGATTATTCGAGTATACTTAGCGTAAGTTTAAACGATAACTTCAAAAACCTCCTAAAAGATAGGCTTAAATCAAACCTTACAAAAGATATAGAGCAAATAAAAACCAATGGGTTTCCTATAACTGCCACGCAATTGGTATATGACACAAATTTTGCTCACGTGCATATGGTTATGCAAAAAATTAATCGCCCAAGCGGTAATCAAAACGCCATACAGGTAGGCACCATAAAAACAGAGAAACCCATTAACAAAGCTCCTTTTTTCTTCCCTTACTGGCGTACAGGTGAGCAATATATTGCAGTTCAAGACATAGATCATTTGCTACAAGTATTCAATTACAAAGGAGAGCTTGTCTTTAGCAAAGCGCTAGAAGGACCCATCTTAGGAGAACCTCAAGTAGTAGATCTTTATAACAACAGCCGTTTGCAAATCGCTTTTTCCACTCCACATCAACTGCATATTCTGGCGGTAAATGGTAAATCGGTAAAACCCTTTCCCCTTCAATTTAAATCGCCACAAACCCAAGCCTTGGGCGTATTTGATTATGCTAACAACCACAATTATAGGTTTGTAAGCACCCAAAACAATGTAGTTTTAATGTGGGATAAAAACGGAAAACAGGTAAAAGGCTTTCAAATGAAACCCACCTCATCGCCTATCTTAAACACGCCTAATCATTTACGCATTGAATCTAGAGATTACATTAGTATACCCGAAGAAAGTGGAAGCTTACACCTGTTAAGTCGTACTGGTGAAGAGCGCTTAAAAATTAAAGAGAAAATAGATTTTAGCTCAGCGCAGTGGCAAGTGGAAAAAAATAAGTTTAGCAGTTTAGATACCAAAGGTAAAATATTAATTGATGAAAAAGCTAAGCTTACGCGGAAGGATTTAGGTTTACAAGATAATCATACTGCTGCTTTTAAAAATGGTACTTGGGCCATTAGCAACGAAAACGAATTGCTTATAAATGATAAGCGTATTCAACTTGATTACGGTTTGTACACCCAACCCGCTATTTTTGAATTCAATAAACAAAGCTATATTACCATAACCGATACCCAGGCACAAAAAGTCTATGTTTTTGATAAAAACGGAGAACTGCTACCCGGTTTCCCTGTTTACGGTAATTCTCGCGCAAGCATAGAAAATATTGATGCTAAAGGTAAGTTAGAATTAATTGTACAGGGTGAAAAAAATAGTGTTTTAATTTATCATCTTAATTGAAACCTAATGGTTTTGTTGATTTATTTCGGTTTCGATTTCAGAAACGCTCGTTAGTGTTTTATGTACGGGACAACGATTGGCAATCGCAAGTAGTCGCTGCTCTTGTTTAGCATCTATACTCCCTCTATAAGTAATTTTTCGTTTAAACAAATCTTGCTTAATGCTTTCGCCCGCTTCTTCTCGTTCTATTTTATGATGTTGGGTGAGCACATTAATTTGATCTACTGGCCATTTTTTATGATCAATATACATCCGTAAAGTCATGGCAGTACATGCTGAAAGCCCTCCTGCTAAAAATTCAAAAGGATTAGGCCCTTTATTTTTTCCTCCAACCTTTGTGGGCTCATCGGCTAATAAATAATGACTCCCTACTTGCATGTGAGTAGTAAACCCATCTTCTACATGCAAATTTGCGGTAGCCGAATCTTGTGTTTGAGCTACTTCACTTTCTATTTCTGGGAGATAGCGTTTGGCCCAAGATGCTATTAATTGTCCCGCATAAACAGCATCATTTTCATCTGAAAGCAAATGGTCTGCGCTGTCTAAACTCACAAAACTTTTAGGATGCATGGCGGCTACATAAAGTTCTTGTGCGTGTTTAATAGCAACTACCTCATCGTGGGGCGCATGCAAATTCAAATAAGGAAGACGCAATTCTTTTAACGCTTTAAGCGGATTATGCTCTTCTAAGTCTTTAATAAATTCTTGTTTAAAGGTAAATTTTCGTCCGGCTAGCACCACCTGCGCCTCCCCTTTTGCCTGTATTTCTTCTTGCGCAGTACCAAATAGGTTTTTAACATGACTAGTATGACTGGGACTGCCAATACTAACCAAAGCTTTTAAAGTAGATAAGTGGCGCGCCGCTAAAATAGCTGCTGCTCCTCCTAGCGAGTGTCCTACCAGCAAACTTGGAGCTTGGTAATTCTCTTTTAAATATGCTGCAGCATCTAGCAAATCGGTGATATTGCTAGAAAAAGTAGTCTCAGCAAAATCACCCTCACTTTGCCCTAAACCTGTAAAATCAAACCGAAATACGGCAAAATCATTTTGAGTTAGCGCTTTACTTATGTTTCTAAAGCCTTTTAAATCTTTACCACAAGTAAAGCAATGTGCTAATAATACATATTGCTTAGGCTTTGCAAAAGCAGGTAGATCTAAATGAGCTCTTAAGCTATGGCCTTCTCTATTGTTGAATGTTACTCTTTGGGTGTTCATAAATCATAATTCAATTGTGCTTCAAACCGTTTTTCAAAATGTTTAAGCATTATACTTTTCACTTCTGCCAGCGGAATATCTTCCTTTCCTAACTCAACGTGTAGCGAAGTAACCGCTTTATCTTCTATACCACACGGAACAATATGGTCAAAGTAACCTAAATTGGTGTTCACGTTGAGCGCCAGTCCGTGCATAGTGGTCCATCTACTAGCACGCACCCCCATAGCACAGATCTTGCGCGCAAAAGGAGTACCCACATCTAACCACACACCTGTTTCGCCCTCGCTCCTTTGCGCTTTAATACCATACTCGTCCAGAGTTAAAATAACCACTTCTTCAAGAAACCTAAGGTATTTATGAATATCGGTAAAAAAATTTTCTAAGTCTAAAATAGGATAAGCTACCAGTTGTCCTGGCCCGTGATAGGTAATATCGCCGCCTCGATTAATTTTATAAAAACGCGCACCTATGTTTTTTAAGTTAGCTTCATCGAGTAACAAGTTTTTTGCATCTCCATTTTTACCCAAGGTGTAAACGTGCGGATGCTCTACTAGAAGAAGATGATTTTTTGTTTCATCATCTTTATCTTCACGTCTATTGGCCACCTTTGTATCTATGATTTGTTGAAATAAACGTTCTTGAAAATTCCAAGTTTCCTTGAAATCTTTGAATCCTAGTTCTGTTACAGCAATTGATTTATTTTGCATCTCTTATGTGTGTAGGTCTTAAAATGAGGATAAAGATACAATTCCTCTTTAAAAGAGGAATGAATTTTAAGCTTAGCTTAAGGTTTTATAAACATAGGCTAACGAAATAAATCGAGATTTTTGATTGCTATAAAGTTTGTAAGTATCTTTGCGCCTTTAATAATAAAATATAGTTATGCAATTATCTGAACAGGAACTTGTAAGAAGAGAAAAACTTGCTTCTCTTAAAAAGATGGGTATAAATCCTTACCCGGCCGAATCTTATCACGTTAGTCATACATCGGCTAGCATAAAAGATCAGTTTAAAGAAGGGAAACAGGTAAGTATTGCTGGTAGACTGATGTCTAGACGTATACAAGGTAAAGCTTCTTTTGCAGAACTACAAGATAGCGAAGGCCGCATACAAGTATATTTTAATCGAGATGAAATTTGTAGCGGTGAGGATAAAACATTATACAATGAAGTTTATAAAAAACTATTAGATATAGGAGATTTTATAGGAATCGAAGGTGAGCTTTTTAACACACAAGTGGGCGAAAAAACCGTATTGGTTAAAAACTTTACCTTATTGAGCAAGGCGCTTAAACCTTTACCTTTGCCCAAGGCAGACAAAGAGGGTAATGAGTATGATAAATTTAATGATCCAGAATTACGCTATCGCCAGCGTTATGCCGATTTAGCGGTTAACCCTAAAGTTAAAAATATCTTTATCAAACGCACCAAGTTGTTTAATGCCATGCGTGAGTTTTTTAATGAGCGAGGATATTTTGAAGTAGAAACGCCTATATTACAGTCTATACCGGGAGGTGCCGCTGCTAGACCTTTTGTAACGCATCACAACGCTTTAGACATACCTTTATATTTAAGAATTGCTAATGAATTGTATCTAAAACGACTTATCGTTGGTGGTTTTGATGGGGTTTACGAATTTTCTAAAAATTTTAGAAATGAAGGGATGGATAGAACCCATAATCCAGAATTTACCGCAATGGAAATTTATGTGGCTTACAAAGACTACAATTGGATGATGGATTTTACCGAGAAATTAATAGAGCATTGTGCCCTCGCTGTTAATGGTACAACCAAAGCTACTTTTGGACAACACGAAGTAGATTTTAAAGCTCCGTATAAGCGGGTTACTATGACCGATGCAATTAAAGAGTTTACCGGCTATGATATTACAGGAAAATCTGAAGAAGAACTCCGCCAAGCAGCTTTAGATATGGGAATTGAGGTAGATGAAACCATGGGTAAAGGAAAGCTTATTGACGAAATTTTTGGTGAAAAATGCGAAGGCAATTATATTCAACCTACCTTCATAACCGATTACCCTAAAGATATGAGTCCGCTTACCAAAGAACACCGGGATAATCCTGAACTTACCGAGCGATTTGAATTAATGGTTTGCGGTAAAGAGATTGCCAATGCCTATTCTGAGTTGAATGACCCAATTGATCAACGAGAGCGATTTGAAGAACAATTGCGTTTGTCTGAGAAAGGAGACGATGAGGCTACAGGCTTTATAGATGAAGATTTCTTACGTGCATTAGAATATGGTATGCCCCCTACTTCTGGCCTAGGTATTGGGATGGATAGATTAATGATGTTTTTAACCAATAATCCATCTATACAAGAAGTATTGTTTTTCCCTCAAATGAAACCTGAACGTAAAAAGGTGGATTTAACGGAAGAGGAAAAAACAGTTTTAGAATTACTAAAAAAAGATTCTCCGCAAGCCTTAGAAAGTATTAAAGCGTCTTCTGGCTTAAGTAATAAAAAATGGGACAAAGCCATCAAAGGTTTACGCAAACATAATCTTGCCACAGTCAACAAAACTGATGATGGTTTGTTTGTGGCGCTCGAAGAATAAATTCTTTTAAAAATTTAAAATGAATAGCAAAAGGAATCATTCAAAACCGAATGATTCCTTTTCTTTTTGTACCAGCTGACACATTAATTATAAACCCTCTTAAATTAACACACTTTTAACTTTATATATATATATGATAATTTTGAAATATCTGATCAGATTAATGTTTAATTCTTTAATTATTAATTATGAAAAATATTACAAATTATCTACAAATTTCACTATTACTACTAGTCCTTTTATCTTGTTCAAATGAACCCACAATAGTTGAAAGTAATAGTAAAAAGGTGCAGAATTCTGAAGTTTTTATGCAAAAGAATAATTATGAGAATCAATCTCAATCTGAGATTAGTATTTACGAAATCGAAAGACCATATTATATTGAATCTCTAGATGAAGAAATTAGTATCCTTTTCACAATAGGAATATCGGAAGAAGATGACGACCTACATTTTTTTGAAGTTTCAGAAAATATACTTAATATAACAGGTTTAAGTAAGGCTGAACTTGAGCTTGAAGTTATCGAATCAACTCATAGTGATCCAGAAAATCCTAACGAGGATTTATCACCTCACGCAAAATGTATTGAGGACTGCAAGGATAAATACACAGATGAATATGGCAATAAAATAAATGGAAGAGGCACTTGTAAAGCAAATTGTTGGGTGGATACAGCAATAAGAGTGTTGGATGCTGGTGTGCCTTTTTAATATAAATTATAGAAATCACCACTAAGCTGTGGTAATTTCTTTAAGATAAATTGTGATGAAATATCTAAAGTTTTTTTTATTAATATTTACCGTTATTTTTATTTGCTCTTGTAACCGACTTCTTATTGGTTTATTAACGTCCAAAGAGGTTAAGACTGAAGTGTTTTTTAATCAAAATGAAAATAAAACTTTGGTACTATTCCCGATGGTACATATTAATCATCCCGAATTTTATGCTGACGTAAAGTATAAATTAGAAAAGCTTCGCAAACAAGGCTATACAGTATTTTTTGAAAGTATAGCGTTAAAGGACTCTACAGCTTTCACTGCTCAGGAAATGGATACGTTGACACGAAAAACGCGAAAAATTTTAGGAATTTATATGAGTGATTACAAAGATCAGAAAAATAAATCTCTACCAAGAGCAATAAGAAATAATAATTATATATCACAAAATCGAGAAAATTTAGGAATGCAACCTCAAGACATGATTGTAGATATACCTATGGATGAGTTAATTGATATTTATGAAGCAAAATATGGAAATATTCAATTAACTCAATGCGACTGGGAAACCGATTATTTAGAGAAATACAAGTGTGAAACTGTACCTGAAGTTCGTGCAGATGAAATCATTATGTATACCAGAAATGATACCATCGAAAAACGCGTATATGAGTCTAAGCTAAAAAAAATAGCTTTAGTGTATGGACGTGGTCATTTTAATTTTATAAAAGGAGGTTTTCAGCAAAATGGTTATAAGAAAATTGACTCTCTAAATTTATTTAAATAAAACTAGAAAATTTTTAATTCTTTTAAAAATTTAAAATGAATAGCAAAAGGAATCATTCAAAACCGAATGATTCCTTTTCTTTTTGTACCAGATGAAGCAATAATAAGTTATTTAATATTAAAATGCTTTAACCTATATACCTCCCTACTAAGTAGTATCTAAACAGATTTTTACTTTATTACTTTAATTTATAAAATTCTTAGCTTCACTTTTTCATTATTCTGGCAGACTATAATTAGAATACATTCTTACCTCTCTTGCGTATACTTGATCACCAAAAAAATTCTCTTCTTCTATTAAATATATGGTTTTATAGACTAAAATATTATAGAGCTCTATAACATCAAACCGCTCAAAAAGTTCTGGATATATGATTTTGTCTTGGTGGTTCTTGATCCAAGTGGTGTCTATAAGTTTTAAATCGGGGGTTTTCCTTGATAATCACTATAAGTGCTAGGTTTTATTCCCTTTGAGTATTTTTCTCCAAATTCAGTTGCTTCTTTCGTTTCTGCATGGTAAATGATAGCCACCATCGGTGCTAATCCTAAATCATTATTATTTTTTGAAAATTTTGAAAAATTATTATTTGTAGCTCCATTTAAACAACCATAAAATACGCTTACTTTATAGGCAAACATAAAATCTTTTTTTATTGATAAATTGAATCTCTTTTAGATTTACATCCCAAAAAGAATAAACACCCGAATAAACAATAAAAAAAGTCAATTTATTCCCCATATCGCTAAGGATTTAACACCGCCATTAGGTGTTGCATAAGCATTACTAATACACTCTCCAGCAATAATAGCATCAACAAGACCTAAATAACCAGCTTGCCCGTGAGTTGAATTAACAATTACATAGATTCCATTTTTTCATTTTAGAAAAAAATACTACCAAAGGTTTATAACTATATTAATCATACTCATATCCCATATTAGCATTTTTTAATTTCCTATATTTTGCTTTAGCTATAGAATCAATTTCTTCGTTATAAAATGCATAGTTTATACATTTGCTATAACCCTGTTTTTTACCAGTAACATCAGGATAGTTAACAGGTTCAAGTTTTTCATAATATTTGCTACCCAACGAGCTTGCATAATCTACATTTCCGTGAGAGATAATAGCGACTTCGGTATAAAGACCAATATCATTATATTCATTGTATAAAGATTTGCCAAATTCATTATTTGTGATTTCATTTAGGCATCCCATAAGAACACTTTTTTTAAAAGCAATCACATATTCCTTTTCTGTGCTACCCACTGTATCATTGGTTACTTTTTCAGTTTTACAAGAAATCAAAAGTAAAAATAAAATCAAAGGATTTAATTTAGTTCCCATATAGCTATAGATTTAACCCCACCATTGGGTGTTGCATAAGCATTACTAATACATTTTCCATCAATAATAGCATCAACATGACCTGAATAACCAGCTTGCCCATGACTAGAATTAACAATTACATAAATTCCATTTTTTCCTTCCAGAAAATCCGTCACTTTTTCTAAATCATTACAGTCAGGGGGCGTTAATTCATATGTTGGTGCTCCAAATTTATCTCTCATAAATTTATCAAATGAAACTGCATCTAAAATATAATTTTTTTGGTCGCCTCCTTTTTGAGTGCGTTGAGTGTCATAATGTAAAACAGGAATGTCTATTCCTGAATATAATAGCCCCCTTGAACCTCTGATAGCACAGGCATTTTGATAATTATTATTTACATCATTTTGATGGCTTATCCATAAAGAGCCTCCTACCAATTCATAAACATCTGGAGTAGACATCTCAGTATAATTTCCAGGACTTCCCTCTTTAGGAAAATTATTTACAAAATCGGTCATCGAAGGTAAATTTTGCTGTGTTAAAGGAGCATCATAGGTTATATTTTCTGGATCGATAATTTCTGAAGAATCAGATCCGGGGTTTTCTCCCAAAAACCAATTTTCGATATGGCTCCAATCAATGTCTGCATTCTCGGCGAAAATCTCCAACACCTCCTCCGCAAAAGCTTCGGCTTCTTGAGTGGGATAAAGTTGTCCTGGTTCTTTATTGTTTTCTAAGAAATCGAGAATTTGATTCTTTTGGTGAACACTTAAATCATAGTCCCAAAAGTATTGAAGAGAGGCAGGAAGATTGTTGTAAAAGCGACCTTCTATACTAGCTAAATTTAATATTGGCATAGTTTCTATCCCGTCTAAAAAAATATCTATAGGTTCGCGGTCTGGATTAGGATTGTTATTTGGGCTACCTGGATTTGTTGAATTTCCAGGATATGTAGTAACACTACCATAACCAGTTCCACCTCCTCCACTACTAGGATTCCAAGTTCCTGGCATCGAAGGCGAAGAAACCGTGCCTCCGCCACCACCATTATCACAAATTGAAACTTGAATTACAAAAGTGGCTGGTTGAGGCTGATCTTTTTCTGGTAAAGGACAATCTCCCGCATTGCCCATAGAATAGGAATGTCCTCCCTTTGTACATGCCCGTTCTGCTATATAGACTACATTTGTACAGAACTCTAAACCATTTACCACATTATTGGAAAAATCTGTGTCATAGGTATATAAGTTTAAGTGGTTTTGCAAATCCACAAACTCACCCCTTTGTACCGATTCCATTTCATTTGCCGTAAGGTTATACTCAAAAATATACGCAAAATAACCGTACTCCTGACTAATATAATCTAAAACTAAATTTCTAGTTATATTAGTGTCTAGCGAATCTTCGAGAATTTTAAAAGTATAAGAGTGACGCAATTCGCTCTCTATTTTCACAATTTTATTGGTATCTAATGTCATTTGGAAAGTTTCATCAAAAACACCACGTGCAACCCCGTTGTTATATTGTTGTATTTGGTTCACTATATTAATAACAGCGCTTTCGTTTTTTAAATCTTCGTAAGTAAGATTTGTTAGCTGAGCTTTCTTTTTACTTGTATTTGAGGTTATCGGCTTGTCTTCTAAATCATCTAGCGTACAAGAATATAGTAAAGCGACCAAAATCAGAGCGAGATAGCGAGATAGCGAGATAGCGAGATAGCGAGATAGCAAAAATCTGAAAATACTTTTTTCATTATAAGGTGTTTTATGTTAATACTTTTCGAATATAAACAATTTATTTGCTACTTTATCACAAAAAACAAAACAAAAGTTAATGATTATAGTATTTATTCCTTTACACATTTAGTAAAAAACATTAAAAAAAGGAATCTCACATGCAAGCGAGATTCCTTTTTTTAATTAAATTTTGATTCGGTTAGAACAGTCCGCCTAGACCTCCTCCTTTTTTATCTCCACCAAATAATTTTCCCGCAACATCATCCATAACGCTACCATCGCCATCGGCATCAAGCAATGCGTTTAGCATAGAGCCGTCTTGCTTTCCACTAGTACCCATAGCCGAGCCTAAAAGCGAAGAAAGATTAGCACCTCCCTCTTGTTTTTGTTTTCCTAAAAAGCCCATTACTACTGGCATGGCCATCTTTATTATTTTAGCAATAGAACTGGAGTCTACTCCAGTCATTTTAGAAATATTTTGGGTAAGCGCATTTTGTTGACTACCGCCTAGCACATGACCTAAAATACTTCCTCCTTTATTCAACAATTCGCTTTTATCTCCGCTCAACAAACCGCCTAAATTATTCAATATAGACCCGTTATGCTCGCTAGAATTCAAGGCCTTTTCTAAACCCTCTTGTGAACCGCTAGAATCCCCTTTCATAGCACCTAGAATGGCAGGCAAAGCCATAGACAAAACACTGCCTGTTTTTTCTTTAGAAACCCCCGTTTCTTCACTCGCCCCAGCAATCAATTCTTGTCCTGCTGTGGTCTTTAATAAATCTAATATAGAAGACATACTTTTAATTTTTATTAGGAAAGGTACTACTTTTTTCAAACAAATTAAAGAAAGCTACCAATTTATCGCGTTCGCAATTAAACCTTTGTTATATTTCGCAGTCTTTTTAATAGAAACATTTTAAATTAATAAAAATGAGTAGATCATTAACCAAACTGGCCTTGGTCGGATTGTGCTTATCTTTGGGAAGCTGTGGGGTTTTTCAAAAAAAACCAACCGAACCCGCCAAGAAAAACGCAGTAACCAAAGGGGATATAAAACCTTATGAACAAGTAATCACCAAAAAAGCTAAAACAGACGAAGGACTGTTCAAGGTACATTACCTTGATAAAAAATATATGTTTGAAATACCCGATTCTTTATTGAATCGCGAGATGTTAATGGTTACCAGAATAGCAAAAACCGCTAGCGGAATTGGCTTTGGTGGTGGTAAACAAAACACCAAAGTATTGCGTTGGCAAAAAAAGGGCGACCGTGTTTTACTTAGAGTAGTATCGCACAATGTGGTCGCAGCCGATAGCTTACCGGTTCACGAGGCTGTTGTCAACTCAAATTTTGAACCCATCCTATATGCCTTCCCTATTAAGGCCTTTAAAAAAGATTCTTTAAGTAAGTCTACGGTTATTGATGCAACAGATTTATTCGAGAAAGATGTAGCAGCCTTAGGTTTTCCTCAAGCTAGGAGAAAATCATACAAAATAGGAGGTCTAGATAAAAACAGGTCGTATATAGACACCATTAGATCTTATCCTCAAAATATTGAGATACGTCATGTAAAAACTTACAAAGCGGGTAACCCTCCTTCCAATTTTTCAACAGGTTCTATCTCTGTAAAAATGAGTAACTCTATGGTTCTATTACCTAAAGAACCCATGAAAAGAAGATACTTTGATGAGCGAGTAGGTTGGTTTGCAAGAAGCCAAACCGATTATGGTCTAGAGGCGCAAAAAAGTAAAAGCGTAAAATATTTAGATCGTTGGCGATTAGAAGTTAAAGAAGAAGACAGAGAAAAGTTTCTTGCCGGTGAGCTGGTTGAACCTAAAAAGCAGATTGTTTATTATATAGATCGAGCTACGCCCAAAAAATGGATTCCTTACATTAAACAAGGTGTTGAAGATTGGCAAGTTGCCTTTGAAGCGGCTGGATTTAAAAATGCCATAATCGCTAAAGAAGCGCCAAGCAAAGAAGAAGATCCAGACTGGAGCCCAGAAGATGTTCGTTATTCTGTAGTAAGGTATTTGGCTTCTCCTATTCCTAATGCCAACGGTCCGCACGTATCTGATCCTAGATCGGGAGAAATTTTAGAATCAGACATCAACTGGTACCATAATGTAATGACTTTATTAAGAAACTGGTTCTTCGTGCAAACAGCTGCCATCAACGAAGATGCAAGAGGAGTTGAATTTAAAGACGAGGTAATGGGAAGACTCATTCGCTTTGTATCATCGCACGAGGTAGGACACACCTTAGGCTTACCTCATAATATGGGAAGCAGTGTTGCCTATAACGTAGAAGATTTGCGTGATCCAGAGTTTACAAAAAAATACGGCACCGCTCCTTCGATTATGGATTATGCTCGTTTTAATTATATCGCTCAACCTGGCGATGGCGATGTAGCTTTAATGCCTAATATTGGTGTTTATGACAAGTACAGCATCAACTGGGGCTATAGACCCATCTTAGATAAAACAGCCGAAGAAGAAAAGCCTATTTTAGATAGCTGGATTTTAAAACATGCCGGAGACCCTATGTACCGTTTTGGAAAACAACAAGGAGGTAGTGTTATCGATCCGAGTTCGCAAACCGAAGATCTAGGACATGACAGTATGCTCGCCTCTGAATACGGAATTAAAAACCTAAAGCGTATTGTTCCTAATTTGATTGAATGGACTGCAGAAGACGGTAAAAACTATGAAGATTTAGGCGAACTTTATAAGCAAGTGTTAGGACAATTTAATCGATATATGGGGCACGTTACTGCAAATATTGGTGGTATTTACGAGCACTATAAAACTTACGACCAAGAAGGTGCTGTTTATACGCACGTCGATAAAGAAAAACAAAAACGAGCAATGGCCTTCTTACAGCAGCATTTATTTACCACTCCAGATTGGATGCTTGATAAAGAAATATTCAACAAAATAGAATATGACGGTAGTGTAGAAAGAATTAGAGCTTACCAAGTACGTACCCTAAATAATCTACTTGATTTTGGAAGAATGGCTAGGTTAATCGAAAATGAGAACATAAACGAAAATGCTTATGGTCTTTTGGATATGATGACCGAGTTGAGAGCGGGGATTTTTAGCGAATTGGCACAGGGTAAAACCATTGATGTATATCGTCGAAACCTACAGCGTGCTTATGTTGACCGTATGCAATACTTGATGACCGAAAAACAGAACAAGATACCTTCAAGATTAAGAAGTTGGATTAATCAGAGTGGTATTAATGTGGCTCAAAGTGATATTAGACCAGTGGTACGCGCCGAATTAAATAATTTAAATCGACAAGCGCAACGCGCCATCTCACGTACCTCAGATCGTATGAGCAGATATCACTTACAAGATCTAGTAGAACGAATAGATGCCATTTTAAATCCAAATGATTAAAACAATCTCATCTTATTAATTACAAAAAAACCGATGCCTAGGCGTCGGTTTTTTTATATATAAAATCCGTAAAGCTATAGATTAATTTATCTTGGTGTGCTTTTGTTGGTAATAGAAGGCGGGCACTAATAAAAGTAAAAACAAAGGTTGAATTAAGAATCGCCGTATATAAAAAAAGCTCATATAGGTGTCGGGACCTAAATTTGCATAATAATAAATAAACAGTCCGATTAACGGAAATAGCGCAAAAACATAAAATACTATAGCAAACAACCTTACCGCTCGGCGTTTAAAAAGCAAAACCAACACCCCTATACTTAATAAACTATTGAGTAAATACCGCATTAGTGTAGGATATAGTACCTCCCCTAGTTCATAATTAGCCCGTGGTTTTTGCAAAAAATTCCCTTTAAAGAAATCGATCAATGGATCGGCAAATAATTCATTTTCAAAAAAACGTACAGCAACCAAGGCAAGTATCAAAAGAGCAACCCCTAAATATTTAATAATATGCATCTTACTTCTTTTTTTCGACCCCTATGCGCATCCATAATAACCAAAGTACAAATACCACCCCGTATATAAAACCGGGAAAAACAATATCGTGTAAAACGCGCTGGTATTCAGGGTATTCATACATACCAATACACAACAATGAAATCCGCAAAACGTTGAGCAGGTAAATAAACACCAATCCTAAGAGAATAAAAGCTATTGTCTTTAGCCACTGCGCATGAAAGGCAATTACAAATGCAATAAAAAGAATGATTACCGCCACAGCATTGCACCCCTCAACAATACGCGCTAAATATTCGCCTTCTACAAAATACTTCATACTGGCTTCGTAAGGATGCGGCACGGCATGTGCATCATAACCTAAAAACTGAGTAAGACTTAGACTTTGCTTGGTAACCCAATGCGTCACCCAATCGGGATAATATTTCTCTGAAAAATCTAAATTCAAGTATTGATTGTAGCCATAGCTTAAAAGCAGGTAGCTACCGCCAAAAAGACCAAGAAATTTTAATACGGCCTTGTTCTTTTTAAGTATTTTGATCATAGCAAAAATTCTATTCAAATTTAAGATTTTTTAACTTATAACCTTGATCAGAAAAATATACTTTTGCCAAAAAAAGTTATGGATTTCAAACTGTTAGAACAAGAAGCGCTTTCTATTTTAAATAAAGAAGAATTAATAATAGACCAACGTATGGAGTTGGTTTGCCAGTTATTACAAGAAAAGGTAGCCCACTATGACTGGGTAGGATTTTACTTTAAAAATGGAGAAAAGCCCGAGCTTAAGTTAAGCGCCTATGCCGGTGAACCAACCGAGCACACCATCATACCTTTTGGAAAGGGTATTTGCGGACAAGTAGCAGAGTCTAACCAAAATTTTGTAGTACCCGATGTGCAGGCACAAGATAATTATATCTCTTGCAATATCAACGTAAAGAGTGAAGTGGTGATTCCGCTATTTGTAAACGGCGAAAACATAGGACAAATAGACATAGACTCTAATACTGCCAATGCTTTTAACGAAGCAGATGAACGTTTTCTTGAGAAAATTAATGCCGCTGTAGCGGATATTTTAATGCGTAATAAAGCCTAATCTACCCAAAACAGATCGGCAGCAATGCCATCGGTTAAAAATTTAGCGGTTGAGCCAATGATCAAGTGTTCGTCACGGAGAATCAAACGGCTTGCCGCCAAATGTTCACTGGCCTGTGCTTGCAAATATTGAGAAAATAGACTACCAAAACGCTGCTGCACCTCTTTTAAAGGAATGCCCCACATTGTTCGTAAACGCGTCATAACAAACTCATTATAAGCATCTTTACTTGTAAGCTCTTCATATTCAAACGGCCTTGTATCTTGAAGTAAGGCGCGTATATATTTTATGTTGTGCGCAAGATTCCAAGAACGCTGCCCGTTGCCATAGCTGTGGGCACCAGGACCAATACCTAAATAAGGTTTACCCAACCAATAGCCCATATTATTCTGGGAGAAAAAGCCAGGTTTACCAAAATTAGAAAACTCATAATTCACAAAACCTTGGGCTTTTAATTTGCTTAGCAGCAATTCAAAATGAGCTTTAGCCAAAGTATCATCTACAGGGGGTATTTTACCTGTTTTAATAAAATTCTCTAATGCAGTCTTGGGTTCAACGGTAAGCGCGTAACTCGATATATGCGGGATATCAAGCAATAAGGCTCGGTCTATATTTTCTTCCCAACGCTGCAGACTCATTTTTGGAATACCATAGATTAAATCGAGTGAAAGGTTCTCAAAATAATCTTTTGCCCAAACAATTGCTTGTTGGGCTTCTTGCGCATTATGTGCGCGATTCATCAATTGTAAATCCGATTCAAAAAAAGATTGCACTCCTATGCTCAGTCTGTTTATACCTGTTTTAGATAGTGCCTCTAACTTTTCCCTACTTAAATCATCTGGATTTGCCTCTAAGGTGATTTCGGCTTTTTCATCTACCGGATAATTATTTTTAATACAGCTTAGTAGTTCGTTTAATTGCGTGATGCTTAAAAGGCTAGGCGTTCCTCCTCCAAAGTAAATCGTTTTCACTTTTTGATTCAGTTCTGCTTTACGCAGAATTAATTCCTTTTTTAAGGCTTCCACCATTTGAGGTTGACGCTTTAAAACGGTAGAGAAATGAAAGTCACAATAATGACAAGCTTGCTTACAAAACGGGATGTGTAAATAGATACCGGCCATGCTTATTTTTTGTTTTTCTCTTCAATCCACCGCGCCATATATTTGGTACTTTGTAGCGTATGATGTTGCAATAAACTCCCCATAAAGTTTCTTTCTCGATGAGCGGGTAACCGCTTGAGCAAATGTTCTACCTGCTGCATGAAAATGGGTTCAAACTCATTTTTTTGAAAACGATTCTTTATGATAGCAAATCCATTTTTTCGAGCAGTAAGCCAGCGTTTTTCTCGGGTATACAATTGTATGGCAGCTTGAGCCAATTCATCGGCTGTATTGGCTATCTCGCCACTCCACGGTAGCGATCCGCCTATACCCTCCGCCCCTATCATGGTGGTAATACTTGGTGTTCCTACCGTCATAGCTTCTACAAATTTACCTTTTAAACCTGCTCCAAAACGCAGTGGTGCCAATAATAGTCGAGCCGATTGCATTACTTCTAGTGCGTCATCTGCTCTACCGTGTACCAAGAAACCTTCAGGCTCGTTGTGCAATTGTTTCACTTTTTTCTTAGCATAAGCGCCATAAATATGCAGTTTAACGCCGGGTAAGTCTTTTCTGATTTTTGGCCAAACCGATTCTTTTAAAAAACGGACAGCATCCCAATTGGGTTCGTGTAAAAAGTTGCCTATAAATAAAAAGTCTTTTCGCTGACTAAATTCTGGTAGATTTTCTTGTTGTTCCAGTGGAATTTCCTCGAGCAGAAAAGGCAGATAAAACAACAAATTCTCATCTATCTTAAAGGTTTTAAGCAATAAGTCCATTTCGGCTTCAGAGATAATCAAACTCAAATCGCATCGCAAGATACTGGCTATTTCTCTTTTGGCCTCATCAGAAAACAGATCTGCTTTGCTTAAATCTCTTTTTGCTTTCAAGGCTAAAGATCGTGCTTTTCTAAAGAAGTGTAAATCTTCTGTATCTAAAATCCGTAAAGCATTGGGACAATTTTCTGCAACGCGCCAGCCGTATTGCTCTTCCATCATAAATCGGTCAAAAAGTACCGCATCTGGATCAAGTTGTGCTAACCATGTATTTACCGATTCATCGTTTGGCTGTATGCTAACTTTTTCTACTCCCAAGTTCTCTAGAGTAACTGCATACTGGCTATTTTTAGCGGCGCTAGCATAGGTGATTTTCCAATTTTTATCTAAGAACAATTCCAACAATTGCATCATTCTACTCCCCGCAGCACTCGATTTGGGCTCGGGCCATAAATATCCTATAACAAGCAAATGCTTCATAATGTTAATATTATCTAGTATTAAAAAAACAGCTCGACTTTTATTCGTAATTTTAAGCTTAGCAAATTCATTTAAAAAATGAGCCCCAAAGAAAACAAACTTAACCCAAATAAGTGGGTAGAGCGCTATGCCGATTTTCTTTTTAACTATGCCTTTGTTCGCCTAAACAATAAAGAAATTACCAAAGACCTAGTTTCGGAAACCTTTTTGGCCGGTCTTAAAGCAAAAAAAAGCTTTAAAGGCCAAGCTAGCGAACGCACTTGGCTAACGGCCATATTAAAGCGTAAAATTATAGATTATTACCGAAAGGCCAGCACAAAAAAGCAAAAAGCAGGAGTCGATTTTAAAAATTCGTCTATTGGAGAAAACAACAATTATATAGAAGATCGCCTCGCCAGAGAACCTGGTCTTAATGCAGAAGAACATATGGTTAATCTAGAATTACGTGAGGCCATATTCAATTGTCTGAATAAACTACCCGATAAACATGCTCAAGTATTTATTATGAAAAGTATTGAGCACAAATCTACCGATGAAATTTGTAATGAAATGGGGCTTTCTTCGTCTAATCTTTGGGTAATGATTCATCGGGCGCGCCAAAAAATGGCTGAATGCCTCGAAAAACAATGGCTGTAATGAAACAACATAAAGACAAACAGACCAGTATTTGTGAACGCTTGGCAATTTATTACGATAAAATGCAATACCAGCCTATAAGTTGGAGAAAAAGACTACGGGTTTACGGGCATTTGCTACTTTGTAAAGCTTGTAAAAAGTATGCCAAACGTAGTGCTAAACTTACGCGATTAATGCAGCAGTTACCGCATCAAAAACTAAGCGCAAAAGATCTCGATTACTTAAAAAGTAAATTACAAGCTAATAATACCATTGCCCCAACTGGTAGAGCAACCACCAAAAAATAGGCAAAGACTCCACCCATAAATCGGCATAATGTTTTGGTTGTTTTATATCCGCGAAAGCTAAAAATAAAATACCCATTACACTAGTTAAAAATGAAGCATACCAAAACATAGCTTTAAATTCATTTAAAAAGCCTATACCTAGTATTACAAAAAGATACAAAAAGACACCCAAAATTTTGGTATTCATTACACCATAGAGCTGGGGTATGGTTTTTAAATGCACATCATCTCTATTTAAATCTCTTATTTCAAAAACCAAGGTACTCGCTAGCGTAAAAACAAAAACAAGTGCGGTGTATGCCATCAGGCGCGTTAGCTCCATATTTATAATTGGAATAAGTGGCAGTACTACCACTGTGCAGGCCCAGACCCCAGCAATTATAAAAATCTTTAAGTAAGCGCTATTGCGCCAATTCTGTTTGTTAGCGCCCAGTGGAATAGCATACAATAACGTAAAAAGCCCCAGTATACCCGCAAACAAAATTTGAGGCATTGTTAGCTTCAGACAAGTGATTACCAAACCAATTACCGCTACAAATTGAACCAACAATACACTTTTTTTGGTGAGATGAAAGCCAAGGCTTTTAAGGTGTTGGAACGCTGAGAATTTAGCAAAATTATAGCTTACCACAGTCGCAAAAAATACAAACAAATAAAAATTAGGTGCAGCGGTCTGTTGAAAATGTTGAGAAAATAAATGACTTAAAGCGCTAACGGCTAAGCCAACGTGAAGGCTCGCACGAATGTATAGCGCCAAAGCATTTTTAAGAAACTGCATAGGTGCAAAAGTAACTATTTTTAAATCGGTTTAAACACAAAAAAATAAGCATAATTTTTAAGCATAATTACCCCGATAAACTATTTAAATCTAACGAAAAAACGTAATTTTGCAAACCACAAACACAACTTATATTTTAAAGGCATGAATACAAACTCTTTTGCTTTAAGACACATTGGTCCTAGACCTAGTAATATTGATGAGATGCTTACAACCATCGGTGTAGATAGTCTTGATCAATTAATTTATGAAACTTTACCAGATGACATCAAATTAGAAAAAGAAATTGAAGTTGGTGAAGGAATGAGCGAACAGGAATATGCAGAACATATTACCAAATTAGCAAACAAAAATCAAGTTTTTAAGACCTATATAGGTTTAGGTTATCACAACACTAATTTGCCTGCCGTTATTCAACGTAATATTTTAGAAAATCCAGGTTGGTATACCGCTTACACGCCATATCAAGCCGAAATTGCTCAAGGCCGATTAGAAGCTTTGATCAATTTTCAAACCATGATTACTGAGCTTACCGGAATGGAACTGGCCAACGCTTCTCTACTTGATGAAGCTACTGCAGCTGCCGAGGCTATGGCGTTGCTTTTTGCCGTTCGCGCTAAGGCGAAGAAAAAGGCAAAAGCCAATAAGTTTTTTGTTGCTGAAGAGGTGCTACCACAAACTTTATCGCTACTTGAAACCCGCTCAAAGCCTTTAGGTATTGAATTGGTGGTGGGCGATCACCGCGAATTCGATTTTGACAGCGCCTATTTTGGAGCGCTTTTGCAATACCCCGGTAAGAGTGGTGAGATTTTTGACTACCAAGAGTTTATCGAGAAATGCAAAGCTCTAGAAATAAAAACTGCTGTCGCTGCCGATATACTTAGCTTGGTTAAATTGAAGGCTCCGGGAGATTATGGCGTAGATGCTGTAGTGGGTACCACACAACGCTTTGGTATTCCCTTAGGGTACGGAGGCCCTCACGCCGCTTATTTTGCCACCAAAGAGGAGTATAAACGTAATATTCCTGGTCGCATTATTGGCGTAAGTAAAGATAAAAATGGAAAGGTTGCTTTACGAATGGCTTTACAAACCCGTGAGCAACATATTAAAAGAGATCGCGCTACATCAAACATATGTACCGCTCAGGTTTTATTGGCGGTTATGGCAGGAATGTATGCCGTTTACCACGGACCCAATGGATTAAAACATATCGCCAACCAAGTTCATTATAAAGCTACCACTTTAGCACAAGCTTTAAGCGATTTAGGTTATCAACAGCTCAATAAAACCTATTTTGACACCTTAAGAGTTAAAGCAAATGCCAAGCAAGTGCAAGAAATTGCCGAAGCTAGCGAAATCAATTTTTACTATCCGGCAGAAGATGTGGTAAGCATCAGCTTAAATGAAACGACTTCGATTACCGATCTCAATAATATTTTGGCCGTTTTTGCACAAGTTGCTAAAAAATCGGTAAATCCTATCGAGTTAAAGCAAATCGATTTATTACAAGACACCGAAGTAGAGCGCGATACAGATTTTATGCAGCAGGAGGTGTTTAACCGCTACCACTCTGAAACCGAAATGATGCGCTACATCAAAAAATTAGAGCGCAAAGATTTGAGCCTTAATCATTCTATGATTTCTTTAGGATCCTGCACCATGAAACTCAATGCTGCATCAGAAATGCTGCCTTTAAGCGATCCGCAATGGGGTGGTATTCATCCTTTTGTTCCTGTAAGCCAAGCCCAAGGTTATCAAGAAATGCTTAAGCGTTTAGAAGACCAATTAACCGAAATTACAGGTTTTGCAGCGACCTCTTTACAACCCAACTCGGGAGCTCAAGGTGAGTATGCCGGTTTAATGGTAATTAAAGCTTATCACGAATCAAGAGGAGACCATCATAGAAATATTTGTTTGATACCTTCTTCTGCACACGGAACCAATCCTGCTAGTGCGGTTATGGCCGGAATGAAAGTAGTGGTAACCAAAGCAACAGACCAAGGTAATATAGATGTAGACGATTTACGTGAAAAAGCAATTAAATACAAAGATAATTTGGCTGCTTTAATGGTAACCTACCCCTCTACACACGGAGTTTTTGAATCGGCTATTCGCGAAATCACACAAATTATTCATGATAATGGAGGCCAAGTTTATATGGATGGTGCCAATATGAACGCGCAAGTAGGCCTAACTCACCCCGGAAAAATTGGCGCAGATGTGTGTCACCTGAATTTACATAAAACCTTTGCCATACCCCATGGTGGTGGTGGCCCAGGAGTTGGTCCTATCTGCGTTGCAGAGCAACTTGTTCCCTTTTTACCAGGTAACCCGGTTATAAAGACAGGAGGAGAAAAAGCCATTTCGGCAATTTCGGCTGCACCTTGGGGCTCTTCATTGGTTTGTCTAATTAGTTATGCCTATATAAATATGTTGGGTAGCCAGGGTTTAAAATCGAGCACCAAACACGCTATTTTAAACGCAAATTATATTAAAAGCAGATTAGGAGATCATTTTAAAACCTTATATTCCGGCGAAAGAGGAAGAGCAGCACACGAAATGATTATTGACTGCCGACCTTTTAAAACCAAAGGGATTGAAGTGGTAGATATCGCTAAGCGTCTAATAGATTATGGTTTTCACGCGCCTACGGTATCTTTCCCCGTGGCCGGAACTATGATGATAGAGCCTACCGAAAGTGAAAGCAAAGCCGAGCTAGACCGTTTTTGCGATGCATTGATTGCGATTCGTGAAGAAATTGAAACTTGCCAAAAAGAAGATGAAAACAATGTATTAAAAAATGCGCCGCATACTCTTAGTATGCTAACAGCTGATTCTTGGGAATTACCCTATAGTAGAGAAAAGGCCGCCTATCCGTTAGATTACATCAAAGAAAATAAATTTTGGCCATCGGTAAGACGTGTTGATGATGCTTACGGAGATAGAAATTTAATGTGTACCTGCGAGCCGATTGAAACCTATATGACCTCTGAAGAATAAACTTGTAATTGGTCGTTCTTTCATAGAAAGCCAACAGGTATTAGAATTCCCTTTTTAATTCAACCGCAATAAAGCTTTATTTTACATTTAGGCTTTATTGCGGTTTTTTTATCAATACTTACCAATATAACCCCAAATCTTCATCGCCTAAAAAATAATATGCTTAATTTAGTCGTATAATAAATTGAACTATAAAATTTAGGGATAATAACGCTAGAGTTTAACTTAATGAGAGGATAACATTTAGCTATAAAAAAGCAAAACTATGTCAATCAAAATAACAGGAGTAGGAAGTTGTATCCCAGATCAAAGAATAAGCAACAAGGATTTTTTACAACACGAATTTCTTAATGAAGATGGGGCTGCCATATCTGGGGGAAATGAAATGATCATAAGAAAATTTAAAAAAATCACAGGTATTGAGGAGCGTCGGTATATAGATCCCGCTTTGAATACCTCTGACTTAGCAGCTATTGCAGCCCAAAAAGCCATCGAAGATGCAGCGATTGATCCAGAGAGCTTAGATTACATCATTGTAGCCCAAAACTTTGGGGATGTTAAACACAACCAAAAACAAAGTGATGCGGTACCGAGTTTGGCTAGCCGAGTTAAACACCAATTAAAAATAAAAAATCCAGCTTGTGTAGCCTACGATCTTGTATTTGGTTGCCCAGGCTGGTTGCAAGGAGTTATTCATGCACAGGCTTTTATTCAGGCAGGAATGGCCAAAAAGTGCCTTATTATTGGCGCAGAAACCTTATCGCGAGTGGTCGATAGCCACGATAGAGATAGTATGATTTTTAGCGACGGGGCAGGAGCAACTATAATCGAAGCGGTAAATAACACCGAAAACGATGGAATAATTGCCCATGAAAGTGCAAGTTACACGCTTGAAGAGGCCTATTATTTAACCTTCGAAGCCTCTTATAATAAGAAATTAGAAAGAGACATTCGTTTCATAAAAATGAACGGAAGAAAAATTTACAATTTCGCTTTATCTTTTGTTCCTCAAGCTATGAAAAACTGCCTAGACAAAAGTGGCATTCAAATAAATCAACTTAAAAAGATTTTTCTGCACCAAGCCAACGAAAAAATGGATCAGGCGATTTGCGAGCGCTTCTATAAATTGTATAACTTAGAAATGCCACCACATATAATGCCTATGAGCATAGCCGAACTAGGAAATAGTTCGGTGGCTACATTACCTACTTTATTTGATTTGGTAAAGAACAACCAACTAGAAAATCAAGAAGTTAAAACAGGTGATGTTGTTCTATTTGCCAGTGTAGGTGCCGGAATGAATATCAACGCTATGGTCTATAAATTGTAATCAACGTGTACGAAAAAAATTTCCCAAACAAACGCTACAAGCATACCTTGGCTTTTTTAGAAAAGCATTGCCCAGCACCAAAAAGCGTTTTAGACTTAGGTATTGAAAATCCCTTTTCCGAAATTATGGAAAATGCAGGTTACAAGGTGAAAAATACACAAGGCGAAGATCTTGATGTAGATTATCAGATTGCGGCAACTGCCGATGTAGAGCTTGTCACTGCGTTTGAGATTTTTGAGCACTTAATCGCTCCTTTTAATGTATTAAAAGCCATTAAAGCAGATAAATTGGTGGCTAGCATACCTTTAAAATTGTGGTTTGCTCCTGCCTACCGTAGTAAAACAGACCCTTGGGACAGGCATTATCATGAGTTTGAAGATTGGCAATTCGATTGGCTTCTTGAGAAAGCAGGATGGCAAATTAAAGCTAGAGAAAAATGGACCAACCCCGTTAATAAAATTGGTATTAGACCTTTATTAAGAACGCTGACGCCCCGTTATTATATTGTTTATGCAGAAAAAACAGCATAAATAATGTAGAATAGCAGTTTTTTATTTTTTTATGGCTGCTTTAAAATGAAAATCTACTGGAATTATTAGTCAAAAATCAAGGATAGTACATCAGCCTTATTCGATTTATTACCTGGCTATAAGCTAAGGTCATTAAAAGACTATTGAGGATAAAAAACAATTGTTGTGTTTAGGCAAAAATTGAAGTTAAGCTATACCAGAAGAATGCTACATTTTTACCTCCTCTGAATTGAGCCCTAAAAGCTTTTAAATTTCGAGTAGATGCCTCGTTCATATTGTACTGTATTTTAAACCTTAGACAGTATACAAATTTTATTACGCTTTAAATCCTACTTGCTTAAAGCTGACTCAGCTCTTTAGTATTCTTACCTTATATCAAAGCAAAGTTTAAACCAAATTGTTTCTATTCTAAATCTATATTGAAGCTATTATGAGTTTACTTTAGTCCACTAATTAGTGGACTCACTGTGGACTCAATGTGGACTCAGTGTGGACTCAATACGCTTTTGATATACGTATGAATTAGAGTAAACCGACTTCATCTTGACTTGAAAGTAAATCTTGGAAGACATCTGGCAATGCTAAAAAGCCTTGATTACACCGTTCATTAAGAAAATTTAGGGCTATGAAAACTCATTATGGATTATGCCTTATCGATGACGCATGAAAGGCTTATTCGAAAATCAAATTAATTTTCAATTGGCACAAATATTTTAAGATTGACCCGCTATTGGTTTGAATAGCCTTATAAATTTTAATGCAGCGTATTATAGCTTACCGCTTCAAGGTAAAGTGACCTTTAAAGGTATCTATACGCTCTTCACCGGTTGGTAAAATTTGCTTGTATTCTACACTAAACCAGTAGTCATTTGATGGCATTGGCTTACCGTTAAAGGTACCGTCCCATCCTGGACCACTTGGGCTTAATTGCTTCAATAGCTTACCGTAACGGTCAAAGATAAAGATCTTAGCTCCGATATTGGCTTCTCCTAAACCGATGATATTCCAAGTGTCGTTGTAACCGTCTTCGTTTGGTGTAAAGAACTTTGGATAATCGATGAATGCGATTTCGCGTACCGTTGTTCCACAACCGTTCTTATCTCTTCCGTATAC
>NZ_JBHULZ010000004.1:0-136805 GCF_042684705.1 Mesonia sediminis | reverse complement strand
GAAATTATCAATCTACTCCAAAACAACACCGACACCTTGCAAGATAATGGCGACGGTACTTTTACCCACACGGCGGTAGACGGCACCCAGCTCCTTTTCGATGCCAATACCACTACCTATGTGAACAACAACGATGGTACTTACACATTTACCAATGCCAACGGCGCAACAATGACCATTGATGTGATCAACGATGTAGTGACCAACATTCAGAATCAAGGCGATGTTTATACGGAAATCATCAATTTGCTACAAAACAACACCGACACCTTGCAAGATAATGGCGACGGTACTTTTACCCATACGGCCGTAGACGGCACCCAGCTCCTTTTCGATGCTAATACCACCTCAGTAGTGAATAATGGTGACGGTTCTTATTCCGTTACGAATTCAGACGGTACCACAATCGATATAAATTATACGGCGGATAATGGTATTAGTCAATCTGCTAATCACTTTCAATTGGGAGGAAATTTAATAAAGCCTACCACGTTGGGAACCACTGGAGTCAATACCTTATCCATAACCGGTTTAGAAAAAGGCGATTCGCCCACGCATAACATTATGGTTTTAAATGCAAATGGAGTTTTAAAACAAGTTAAAGCCGCTATGCCTAGATTTTTTTATATGCCTGCTATTTTATTGCCCACATCCTCAGACCAAGTCCCTGCGGGCGAGATCTATGGTACTGTAGATCTATACAATAAATACCATAGTCAATTTACGGGTGTAACTAATACTAACTTTATTACTAACACGGCAAATGCTGGAAATGCACTACCTGTTTTGCCCGCCACGGAGTTTAATTATTATATTACGTATTATGATTCTAGTGTATTTTATAATGTAAGTATTTCAGACTCTGGCGTACTTACTTATGACGTTTATCCTACATCGGCCGTGACCGAAGCAACTTTTATGAACATTGTATTTGAAGTAAAACCATAGTCCATGCGTATTCCACTAATTTTTATTCTTGGGTTTGTCTTACTAACAAGCAATACTATAAGTGCTCAGTGTTATCCTGGTAATTTAGTTACTTCAACTTTTGCCACTGGCGGCACAGGGAGTTATACCAACCGAATAATTTGGCTAACTTGGGGAGCTAAAACTATTGCAGATACTTACGGTAAAAGCAATCAAATTTTAGGCGAAGGAGAAACTTCATACGCATCCATACCTTTAAGTGCTAATAAATATTTTTGCCTACAAGCTACCATTGAGAATATAAGTCCGCCTGCCTCTTTGAAAAGTTATATTCCGGGTAATTATACGGGTGACTCCATGGATGACTTATATCACATAGGGGGCCCTGGAGCTAACAATCAAATGGTTGCAGGATTAATTAACGCACAAAGTGGAACTACCGTTACGTTTACGGTTAGGTGTCAAGCTTCTTTGGATGGAAATCCTGTCAGGATTAAGGGGTTGGTGGTTGCCGATGCAGAATCTTTATCGCAAACCGAAGAGCTAAAAGCTAGTGCTGATGGTGTTTGGAATGTAACTGAATTACAAAAAAATATAGGTGCAGGACCTTATCAATTAGAGAAGACGATGCAAGGAGGTTTGCAACAAGTTCGATTCTTTAATGGAAATGATAATAATACCGCAGCTATTTCTATACTTAGTTTTAATCAAACTGCCTACGATACGCAAGCAAACAATTATGAAGTTACCTTTAATGTATCGGTTAAAGGAGCAGGTTTAACCGCAATTGCTTTGGGTTTACTAATGCCCGAATTAGATAGAGGCGATGCACCAGCCAGTTATGGCGAGGCCTTGCATATAATTGATTATTCCGAATTTACATCCGATCAAATTGCTTTGGGTACAACGGTAGATTTGAATACAGCAACTTATAATTCGGCCAATGAAATTCCTAGAACAAACAGAAGTTTTATTGGTTCTGTTGCACCAGATCCAGAAGCCAACTCGCAATATAGTCTCGACGCACTGGCTGATGATAACGATGGCGGAATTGCCAACGAGGAAGATGTTTTACCTCCTTTTTTAAAACGATTTCACTATATAAATTATAACTATAAAGCAGGTGAAGTTTTTAGCCTTCAAGTGCCCTACACGACAATAAAAGATTCTTATTTGCAGGCTTGGATAGATTTTAACGTCAATGGTGTTTTCGAGCCTCAGGAGGGCGTTATGCAAAGTCTACCCGCAGGCGTAGGTTCAACTACTCTCAGTTGGACGGTACCTTCTGATGTTAAAATAATGCCTACCTATATGCGTTTACGCTTATCAGCTAATTATTATGGTGTTTTAACCCCAGAAGCTACGCTATTAAAAGGAGAAGTAGAAGATCATATTATGTATGTGGTAAAACCAGCTTTGGTAAATCCGCATTTACCCACAAAAGTTAAAGATTAAGCAAATGAAGTATGCAACTCAAATATTGCTTATACTCTGGGTTTTCTTACATCCCATTCTTCTTACTGCTCAAACTGTTAATACCGGTATGCTGTATGTAAGTGAGCAAACCACTTTCTCTACAGTGAGTGATTTTTTTAATGAGCCCTCAGCCTCTTTTTACAACGATGGCCGATCTAATTTTTATGGAGATATTTATAACCAAAGTAAATTTGACTTTTACCAAAATACCGGAACCATCCGTTTAGTGGGTAGCAAATTACAACGGTTGAAAGGTGATTTTTTAGCGGTAAATAATTTATACTTAGATAATATTACACCGGTGATAGCATTTTCGCTTGAAGCGGAATTGAATATATATAATCAAGCTTATTTTCAACTTGGCGTTTTAAAAAATCGAAAAAGCGAAGCTCCAATCAATTTTTTAAATGAGGCAATTGCTAGAAATGCTAGTCATTCAAGCCATGTTGACGGTCCGGTTTTTAAATTCGGAAAAGAGGATTTTACTTATCCTATAGGTCATAAATCTTATTATAGACCAGCAATCCTACAGCAATTACCTTTAGAAAATATTGTAGAATCGACTTATTTCTTTGAAGACGCAGGAGATTTGTACGATAGACGAAAAAAGGAAGGGCTCATAGATCGTATAAGCCATACAGAATATTGGGAAGTGAAAATTTACAACCCAGCAGAAGCGGTACTAAGCTTAAGCTATGATAATTCAACCACACCCAGCTATATTCTAAATCATATAAATCAAGGAGATGCGATTCATATTGTAAGATGGAACGAGCGCTTGAATGCTTGGGTAGACCTAGGGGGGATGGTTGATATAGATGCCAAAACAGTGTCTACCACAATTGATAAGGCTGGCATTTATACTTTGGCTTTGATGAAATTTAATGAAATTAACCCTTGCGATATTGTGGTTTATAACGCAGTTACACCCAATCAAGATGGTTTTAACGATTACTTGAAGATTATTAATGATAATCCTGGCTGTGCTAAAAACTTAAAAGTCCAAATTTTTAATAGATGGGGGGTAAAAGTATTCGAAACCGATACCTATGGTTTAGCGGGTCATGTTTTTGATGGTTATAGTACGGGAAGGCTTACCGTTCGAGAAGGCAGTAAATTGCCATCGGGAACTTATTTTTACGTTTTAGAATATCAGTATAATGAGAATCAAATCCATAAAAAAATGGGTTACATACATTTAAGTTCAACTTAAATTAAGCCTATGAAAAATTTTTACTTATTCATTTTGGTTTTCTTATGTTGGTATACTGGCGCTGCCCAGCAAGAATCGCAATTCACGCAATATATGTATAACCCAATGAGTATTAATCCGGGGTATACTGGCTCGCGGGAAGTGCTTACAGTATCAAGTATTTATCGTAACCAGTGGGTAGGTGTTGAGGGTGCTCCCGAAACCTTTAACTTCTCTGCACATAGTCCTTTAGGGCTAACTAGTTTAGCTAATTTAGGGCTTGATTTTACGCAGGACCGAATAGGAATCTCCACTCAAAAATCTTTCAGTGTAAATTTTGCTTATATCTTACCATTAGATCGAAGTGAAGACACACGTTTATCGCTTGGTATTAAAGCAGGAGCAGAGAATTTAGACCTAGCTCTACATAAACTAACCATTGCCGATATTAACGATCCATACTTGACTAATTTGTCTGAGTTTTCTCCCGTTTTGGGTTTAGGAGCTTTTTTATATACAGATGAAGCTTACTTAGGGGTTTCTTCTCCAAATCTTTTGCATACAAAAAAATTTAACGAAGTAAGTGTCTCAACTTATACCAATAAAGCTCATATCTATTTTTTAGGCGGTTATGTATTTCCCCTTGAGAACGAAGTTCAATTAAAACCTGCTTTTTTAATTAAAGCGGTTAGCGGTGCACCTCTAGCAATAGATTTGTCTATGAATATTTATCTTTTAGAGCGTTGGAACCTGGGTGCATCCTATCGATTAAACGCGGCCTTCACTGCTTTGGCGGGTTTTCGTATCACAGACGAATTGACTTTAGGTTATGCTTATGATTACGAAACTACCACCATAAGCAAGTACAGCAGTGGCTCTCACGAAGTTTTTTTGCAGTTTGAGTTATGGAGCAGATATAGGAACCGATTCAGGTGCTTTTAAAATTAGTGCTTTGATAAAGCATTGGACTTAAAAATATAAAAATCGTTTGCCAGCTTTTTTTAATCCATTACATTTATTGTATTAAACTGAACCACATGAAAAATCAAAAGCAGGCTATGGCTTATGCCGGAATAGCGGTTTTACTATGGAGTACCGTAGCGACAGGTATGAAACTTGCCTTGGCTAGTTTTGATTATTTACAATTACTCTTTTGGTCCTCAGGAACAGCAGTGTTGGTTTTGGGTATAATATTGGTAGTAAAGAAGAGATTCTTTCAACTCTTTAAACTCCCGGCTAAAGCTATTTTTAAGTCAGCTTTATACGGTGGAATAAATCCCTTTTTGTATTATATCGTACTTTTTAAAGCTTACGATTTACTGCCGGCTCAAGAAGCACAAGCACTTAATTATACTTGGCCCATAATGTTTAGTCTATTAGCCATTCCGCTTTTAAAGCAAAAGATGACACCAAAAAATTTATTGGCTATAGGCATTAGTTTTGTAGGGGTTCTAATTATTGCCACACGTGGTAATTTGGTGAACTTGTCCTTTTCAAATTTACAAGGAGTTATGTTTGGGTTGGGGTCGGCAATTATCTGGGCTGCATTCTGGATTTTTAATATTAAAGATGAGCGTGAAGAATTGAGTAAATTGTTCCTCAATTTTTGTTTTGGCTTTGTTTATATTGCCATTAGTGTTTACTTCTTTTCAAATTTTACAATGGAATATGGTATAGGTTTGTGGAGTGCAGTATATGTGGGATTGTTTGAAATGGGTATCACTTTTATAATTTGGTCTATTGCGCTTAAAAAATCATATTCTGCTGCAGGCGTGAGTAAGTTGGTGTATTTGGTTCCTTTTTTGTCGCTTGTAGTCATCTATTTAATTTTAAGAGAGCCAATAGGATTACCTACTTTAATGGGGTTATTTTTAATTATAAGCGGCTTAGTGTACGATAAAATCAGTTTTAGGCAATTACGCTTTTCGCGGAATCGAAAACATAATGAAAGATAAATTAAGTTCTAGCGAAAAATGGGTGAAACGGGGTATTGACTTAATAGCCTCTCTGGTGGGCATAGGTCTACTTTTTCCAATTCTGGTTTTAGGTTTTATTTTAGCCAGTTGGAGTACCAAACAAAGTGGAATTTATAGAAGCAAGCGAATAGGTCAATTTGGTAAAGAATTTTATATTTTAAAATTAAGGAGTATGCGCAGAATCGAGGGGGTTGAAACTTCGGTAACCACAGCTCGGGATCCTCGTATTACAGGTATTGGTGCATTTTTAAGAAAATATAAAATTGATGAGCTACCACAATTGTTTAATGTGCTGCTAGGCCAAATGAGTTTGGTAGGGCCAAGGCCAGATGTACCAGGATTTGCCGATAATCTTACCGGAAATGATGCTAGGATATTATTGCTAAAACCGGGAATTACGGGTTTGGCTACCTTGGCTTTTAAAAATGAAGAAGAACTTTTGGCGCGGCAAAGCGACCCTATTGCTTATAATCGTGAGGTGATTTGGCCCGAAAAAATTAGATTAAACAAATATTACCTGAAGAATTATAGTTTGACTTTAGATATTAAGATTCTTTTTAAAACGCTTTTTACATAGTGGTTTCCTTTATTATTTTTCTAAATAATTTAATGTAAATTGTAATCTTTCTATAGTAAATAATTGATATGTCTACTAAGCACTTAAAACACCAGCGCATTTTTTTAATTCTTATTTTACTTTTTAGCTCATTGAATTATGCGCAAGAATATCATGACTTTCTAGTAAAAGGAAGTTTAATCGATGATAACGAGAAGCCTTTAGAGTCGGCTACTATATATATAGAAGAGCCCAATGGTACTTTAGTAGATTATACCCTTAGTAATCAGGAGGGAGGGTTTGAAATTGCAGGAAAAGTACAAAACGATAGTTTATTCTTGTTTGTTAGCTACACTGGATTTTTACCGATAAAGCAATTACTAGACTTAAAAAAGCAAAGTAACTGGAGTTTCAATAACTTGCAAATGAAAATTGACGATCAAACTTTAGAAGAGGTATTGGTTCAAGCGCAAGCGGCGCCAGTAACCGTGAAAACCGATACTTTAGAGTTTAATGCCGCTTCTTTCAAGACAAAGGCAAATGCTAACCTTGAAGACGTACTTAAAAAGCTACCAGGAGTAAGCGTTAACAACGCAGGTGAAATCAGTATCAACGGTAAACCGGTTTCAAAGATCCTAGTCAACGGGAAGTCTTTTTTTAGCGATGATCCCAAAATAGCCACTAAAAATTTACCTAAAGAGCTTATCAATAAAATTCAAGTAGTAGATACCAAAACAAAAACCGAAGAATTTACAGGTAAAGAAGGAGATAGTCAAAATAAAACACTAAATATTACCATAGATGAAGATAAAAATAGAGGTTATTTCGCCCGAATCACCGCAGGTATAGGTACACAAAATCGCTACGAAGCAAGCGGAATTGCCAATTACTTTAAAAATAGTTTTCGCTTAAGTGTATTGGGAGGTTCTAATAATATTAACTCTTCAGGCTTTAGCTTTGACGAAATTTATGATGCCATGGGAAGAAATGCATATAGCATATCACGCAGTAGCAATGGCAGTTTTAGCATTAACGGGAATTCTTTTGGTGGTGGTAACTCAGGTATAACTCAGACCTATAATACTGGCTTTAGCTTGGTAAATGAATGGGAAGAGCGAACCGAACTGGAAACCGATTACTTTTTTAATCGCAGCAACACCGAGACTAAAACAAAAATTAACCGAGAGAACATATTACCCGATCGCATTTTTTTTAATGAGTCAAGTTCTATTTCTAAACGGGAAAACGATAATCACCGCGCAAGTTTTGATCTTAGTTTTCGCCCAGACTCGCTTACGCGGATTTCGTTTCGTCCTAATTTCTCTTACAACAAAGGAAGGTCACAAAGCGATTCTGAAACCAAATCCTTTCAAGAAGATTTTGCCGTTTTAAATCAAGCAGAAACAAGAAATGATACCGAGGTAGAACAACTCAATTTTGCCGCTAGGTTAGGTGCTAGCCGAAGACTAGATACGCTGGGAAGTTATGTAAACCTTAATCTTAATTACACCAATAATACTACAGACAATCAACAATTGTTTTATTCACTGCGACAAATTTTTGATGATAATGGAGGTGTTTCCGATACAGATTTACAAGACCAGCGCATAAAAGAAAATACAGATGCGAAAACTTTTAATACCGGGCTTGGCGCACGTATAGCTTTACGCAAAAAAATCTTCTTAGATGTAGAATATACCCTCAATTACTCAAAGTCTATAAATGAGCGTTTGGTTTACGATAATAGCACTAAAGATTTTTTGCTAGACTTAAGTAATGATTTCAAAACCAGTAGTTTAAAGCATCGACCCAGTTTGGGTATGGTTTATCGGAGTAAAAAATTAAGGGCCTCACTATCTGCTGGGGTAGAACAACTTAATTTAACCAATAAAGATCATTTTAGCGGCAATCGTTTTGAGAGTAATTTTACTAACTTTTATTCAAACTTTTACTTAAGGTACAAGATAAATCAAGCGGCTTCTGTTTATTTCAATTACGAGAGTCAACAAAACGCACCAAGTATCAATCAACTGCAACCGGTAGAAAACAGAACAAACCCTTTAAATATTATACAGGGTAACCCAAATTTAAAGCCTAATTTAACTCATAATTTTTACTTTAGTTTTAATAATTATAACTACAAAACTAAATCGGGTTTATATACCTATGCTGGTGCAGATTTTATTCAAGATAAAGTAACCAGCATTAGTCAGACCAATGAAGAACTGATTCGTGAAACCAGTTACACCAATGTGAATGGTGCATACTCTGCGTTTATAGGTGCCAATTACAGCTTCTTGTTTTCGCGAAGAGATTTTTACGATTTAAAACTTCGATTAGGTTTGAGTGGTGCCTATAGTAGAGACGTTGGTTTTAGTAATGCAGTTGAGTTTGTTACTAAAGACTCACGGTTATCGCCAAGTATAAAGTTAGATGTTGATTTTACAGATATTCTACAGCTTACCCCTTATTACGAACTAAATTTAAGAAATGCGAAATACAGTTTGCCCACTCGTAATAATGAGCGTTTTGTAAATCACGAAATAGGGGTAGAGGTAACCAGTTTCTGGCCTAAAAACCTCATTTTTGGAAATGACATAGCTTACCAGCGCTTGGGAAATGTAAGCCCAGGCTTTACCAATAATTTTATTTTATGGAATATGAGCCTAGGCTATCAATTCTTTGATGAAAAAGCCACCTTTAAAGTCAAAGTTTTTGATGTTTTAGACCAAAATATAGCTACTCGTAGACAAACCGGTGAAGATTTTATTCAAGACACTCAAGAGTTGGTTTTAGAGCGGTATTTGATGTTCAGCTTGACTTTTAAGCTAGATAAATTTGGTAAAAACAAAGGCTAAATCATAAATTCATCTCTTTGTGAAATAGAGCTTTGTTGGCATAATACGGGTTAGATGAGGTTAATTCTTTCATCCAAGTGATAAAACTGCTTGATTTTCGTTTAAAAGTGAATCCGAGTGATTGCACCCGTAATTCCTGCGGTGGATTAGTTTTCATAATTAATGATTGTTAGTTAGTTGCTGAAAATTACAACTAAACTGACTAATCCCGAAAAATTTAATGAAAATCCTTTCTTAAAATTGATTAAAAGCTTGATAATTAAGACGAATTGATTTTTACCAGCTGCCGCCGGCTCCACCACCGCCAAAACCGCCTCCGCCGAAGCCGCCACCAAAACCGCCACCGCCAAAGCCTCCACCTGAACCAAAACCGCCAGAAGATCCTCCGCCAAAACCGCGACCCATGCTGCTTAAAATGAGTATATCAAGTAGTGAATCTGCCCCAGATTTACGGCCTCCGTTTCTGTCTCCACCATTACGATTCTTAATTACAGAGAGTATAATAATCACGATAAAGAAAATAATTATAAAAAATCCAACACCAGAATTTCCTGAGCTGGATCTTTTTTTCGGCGCTTTGTAAGTGCCACTTAGAACTTGCATTACAGCAGTGGTACCAGCATCTAAACCGGCATAAAAATTACCTCGCTTAAAATGTGGAATAATAATTTGATCTATAATTTCCTTTGTACGATAATCGGTTAAATACTGTTCAAGACCATAGCCAGTTGTTATCCATAATTTGCGTTCTTTTTTTGCCATTAAAATGAGCAAGCCATTGTCTTTTTTACTGTCTCCAATTCCCCATTTATGGGCCCACTCGGCGGCAAAAGTGCCAATGTATTCTCCGTTTAAGGTGTTGATAGTAGCTACCACAATCTGGGTTGAGGTTGTATCGGCGTACTTGATTAGTTTCTGTTTCAAGGCCGATTCTTCAGATGGGCTTAAAAGCTCTGCAGCATCGTAGACACTAGTTGCAACCTTGGGTTTGGCAGGTAGATTAAGCTGAGCAAAAACATAGTGTGTAGGCAATAAAAAGCCTACTAAAAGAATATATCGAAAGATCTGTTTTTTATTGAACATTATTTGCCTTTTGAGATTTCATCAGACAATTCATTTACATCATCTGCCTGGTAGGGGAAATAGTTTTGTAATTGCTCACCGGCCTTTAAAATACCTGCTATCAATCCTTGTTTAAATTCAGCTTTTTTAAAATATTCAATGACCAATTCTTTGGTTGACTCCCAAAAATTTGCTTCAACACGATCGTTAATTCCCTGATCGCCTAGAATATAAAATAAATGATCTTCAAGGGCAACATAAAACAGAACTCCATTTTTTTGTTCGGTTTGGTGCATCTCAAGTTTTTCAAAAACCTCCTTGGCTCTTTCAAATGCAGGACCCTTACATTTACTTTCTAGATGCACGCGTATCTCGCCAGAAGTGTTCTTCTCGGCTGCCTTTATCGCATTGATAATTTCATTTTCGTCTTGTTGAGTAAAAAGCTGAATAGCCATGAAAAATAAGGATTAAAATTCTACAGTAGGAGCTTGTTCTGCACCTTCAACTGCTTCAAATGGAGCCATCTTATCAAACCCAAAAAAGCCAACAACTAGATTGTTAGGAAATTTTCTAATAAAGGTATTGTATATTTTCACCGCTTCATTGTATCGATTTCTTTCTACATTGATACGGTTCTCTGTTCCTTCTAGCTGAGACTGAAGTTGCTGAAAGTTTTGCGTGGCTTTTAATTCTGGGTAGCGTTCTACGCTCACAAGTAATTTTGATAATGCAGAACTTAATCCGCCTTGAGCTTGTTGAAAATTAGCGATTGCTTCTGGAGAAAGGTTATCTGCATCGATATTTACCGAGGTAGCTTTAGCTCGAGCTTGAATAACTTGGGTAAGTGTTTCTTGTTCAAAATCTGCTGCACCTTTCACCGTATTTACCAAATTAGGAATTAGGTCATTTCTTCTTTGGTAGGCATTTTCTACATTAGACCAAGCGGTTTTGGCTTCTTCCTGTTTTTCAACAGCTGTGTTATACGTTCCGCCGAATAATGAATAAGCTATGAAGCCAATGATGGCGATTACAATTACGGGAATTAACCATTTTTTCATGATTTTTGTTGTTTAAAGTTGATTTTTTATTTGAATTAATTGTTCTTTAATATGATTAAGACGCTTAATCATTTCATAATTGTTTAGTGGTTTGCTTTTTTCAGCTTTAAGCTGAATTTTAGCTCCTTCTAAAGTGAATCCGCGTTCTTTTACAAGATGATAAATTTTTTCTAGATTTTCAATATCTTCGGGAGTGAATTTGCGGTTTCCCTTAGCATTTTTTTTTGGCTTTAAGATGTCAAATTCTTTCTCCCAAAAGCGGATAAGTGAAGTGTTCACTTCAAAGGCTTCGGCTACCTCGCCAATGCCATAGTACAATTTTTTGGGTAACTCCACCGCCATTAGTCTAAAGATTGATTTTCTAAGGTAGATTGGTTTAACATAATATCATACTCTTCAGCCGTTAAATCGCCGTGGTAATAATTTATAGGGTTCACCACTTTTCCGTTTTTATGTACTTCGTAGTGTAAATGCGCTCCGGTTGAGAGGCCTGTGTTTCCTACCTTGCCGATCACCTCGCCCCTTTTTACTTTTTGACCTTCGCGAACCTCAAAAGCACTAAGGTGGGCATAATAGGTTTCGTAGCCAAAGCCATGGTCAAGAATAATTAAATTACCAAAGCCTCTGCTTCTTCTGGCTTTTTTTACCGTAGCGTCACCAGTAGCAAATACGTCGGTTCCTTTTTTTGCCGTAAAATCCATTCCGTTATGCATCTTACGGTATTTTAGTATGGGGTGCATACGCATACCGTAGCCAGATGCCATGCGGGTTAAATTTTCGTTTTTTATAGGTTGTATTGCAGGAATAGCGGTTAGTAATTTTTCCTTTTCTTTGGCCAGTTTTACTATTTCATCTAATGATTTGGACTGTACAACAATTTGTTTTTGCAAAATGTCCATTTTTTTGTGGGTTTCAATAATCAATTCTGAATTATCAAATCCATTTAAATATTGGTAACGGTTTACTCCACCAAAACCTGCTTTGCGTTGTTCTTCGGGAATTGGATTGGCCTCGAAATAAACCCGGTAAATATTGTTGTCTCTGTGTTGTACATCGGCTAGCACTTCTTGCGCTATATCAATTTTTTTATTTAAAACCGAATATTGAATTTTTAAATTATTGAGTTCACGTTTGAGTGCTTTCTCTTTTGGCGTCTCAATTTGCGGGATATTAAAGTAGATAATCAATAATATGAAGCCCGCTAAAAAAGAACTCGCAATTCCCAATGCAATAAGCCCAATTCTCCTACCTGGTTTTCTTTCTATTTTTTTATACGACAAACTTTCGTTGTCGTAATAATATTTTACCTTCGACATTGTTTGAAATTATGCTATTTTTGCAAACGTTTTGTGTTGATTTATTCAATACTAATAACGAACAAAGATAAACATTGTTTCAAAAGTACGCTAAAAATTATAAGCCAAGAGCAGCCAAGCCTATGAAATCACAAGAAATACGCAGTAGATTTTTAAACTTTTTTAAATCGAAAAATCACGAGATTGTACCCTCTGCACCCATGGTGATGAAAGATGATCCTACTTTGATGTTTACCAATGCAGGGATGAATCAATTTAAAGAGTATTTTCTAGGTAACGCCACGGCCAAGTATACACGAATTGCCGATACGCAAAAGTGCCTTCGGGTAAGCGGTAAGCACAATGATTTAGAAGAGGTAGGTAAAGATACTTACCACCATACTATGTTTGAGATGTTAGGTAATTGGAGTATTGGTGATTATTTTAAAGAAGATGCAATTGCTTGGGCTTGGGAATTTTTAACCGTTGAATTGAAAATAGCACCCGAGAATTTATATGTAACTGTTTTTGAAGGCGATAAGGAAGATCAAATTCAAAAAGATGAGGAAGCTTTTAATTTGTGGAAAAAACATATTGCTGAAGAGCGTATTTTGCTAGGCAATAAAAAAGATAATTTTTGGGAGATGGGTGATCAAGGTCCTTGCGGACCTGCCTCAGAAATTCATGTAGATATCCGATCGGAGGAGGAAAAAGCCAAAATTCCAGGCAAAGATTTGGTGAACCAAGATCACCCTCAAGTAGTTGAAATTTGGAACTTGGTTTTTATACAGTATAACCGAATGGCTAATGGTAGCCTTAAAGAGTTACCCGCAAAGCATATTGATACAGGAATGGGTTTTGAGCGCTTGGCGATGGTTATGCAAGGCAAGCAATCTAATTACGATACGGATGTATTTATGCCCATTATTCAAGAAATTGAAACCATTACTGGTGCAACCTATCAAAAAACGGAAAAGACAGATATTGCCATCAGAGTAATTGCAGATCATGTTCGAGCGGTTAGTTTTGCTATAGCCGATGGACAATTGCCCAGCAATAATGGTGCTGGTTATGTAATACGAAGAATTTTGAGAAGGGCTATTCGTTACGGATTTACCTTCTTAAATACCAAAGAAGCTTTTATCTATAAATTGGTAGCCGTGATAAGCAACCAAATGGGAGATACTTTCCCAGAAATTAAAAAGCAACAACACTTGTGCGAAAACGTCATTAAAGAGGAAGAGAATTCTTTCTTAAAAACTTTAGATCAAGGCTTAAATCTGTTGGAAAGTATTATCAATAGTGCGCAATCAAAAGAGATTTCGGGTAAGAAAGCTTTTGAATTGTACGATACTTATGGTTTTCCTATAGATTTAACCGCCCTAATTTTGGAAGAAAAAGGGCTGAGCCTTAATATTAATGAATTTGAGAGCGAGTTGAGTAAACAAAAAGAACGTTCGCGCTCTGCTGCACAAAGTACTGCAGGTGATTGGGTTATACTTAGGCAAGATGATGAGGAGGAATTTATTGGTTATGACTACCTAGAAACACAAGTTAAATTAACCCGTTACCGCCAAGTTGAAAGCAAAAAAGATGGAAAATTATTTCAATTGGTTTTTAATCTAACGCCTTTTTATCCAGAAGGTGGAGGTCAAGTTGGTGATAAAGGTTACCTTGAAGAGCCAAATGGAAACCTTACTTATATAATTGATACTAAAAAAGAGAATAATTTAATTATTCATATCTCTAAGCACTTACCGCAAGATCTGCATGCTACCTTTACTGCAACGGTAAATAATCAACATAGATTAAATGCAGCTGCAAACCATAGTGCAACACATTTATTGCATCAAGCATTAAAAAATGTGTTAGGCGATCACGTAGAGCAAAAAGGATCTTTGGTACACCCTGCTTATCTAAGATTTGATTTTTCTCATTTTAGTAAAGTAAGTCACGAGCAATTAGAAGAGATTGAACAGTTTGTTAATGCGCGTATTTACGAAGAACTCGATTTAATTGAAGGTAGAAATGTACCCTTTGCTCAAGCGGTTGAGCAAGGAGCTACGGCGTTATTTGGTGAAAAGTATGGAGATACCGTGCGAACAATTCAATTTGGTAATTCTTTTGAACTTTGCGGAGGTACTCACGTTTCAAATACAAGTCAAATTTGGCATTTCAAAATAGTATCAGAATCAGCGGTGGCTGCTGGGGTTAGACGAATTGAAGCCATTACTCTAGATGCGGCAAAAGACTTTTTAAACGAGCAAAGCAATCAATTTAACGCTTTAAAGCAATTGGTGAAAAACAGCAAAGAACCTTTAAAAGCTGTTGAAAACCTTCAAAATGAGAATGCCCAACTTAAAAAGGAGATTGAGCAGCTTAAAAAGGAGAAAGCAGCAGCAGCAAAAACAAACCTAAAAGCCGCTCTGCAACAAGTAAATGGTATTAATTTTTTAGCTACTACTGTAGATTTAGATGCTGCGGCGATGAAAGATTTATCTTTTCAACTGGCAGGAGAAGTTGAACAATTGTTTTTAGTGCTTGGATCTAAACAGAATGGTAAAGCCTTATTGTCTATTTATATCGATAAAAAATTAGCCGAAGAAAAAGCGCTAAATGCCGGAAAGATTATTCGAGACTTGGGTAAGTTTATCCAAGGAGGTGGTGGTGGTCAAGCCTTTTTTGCTACCGCTGGGGGTAAAAATCCATCAGGTTTAGCAGAGGCTTTATCCGCTGCAAAAACTTACATAGATTAGCCGTGAGTATTGTCGGTAAAATATAATGCCATGAAACTACAGACCCCAATCAGTATTTTAGCGCAGCAACCAAAAATTGATTATGGCTCTAAAATACTGTTTTTGGGTTCGTGTTTTTCCGAAAATATAGGGCTTCAGTTTGATCGTTTTAGGTTTCAAAACCTTCAAAATCCCTTAGGTGTTTTATTTCATCCTTTTGGTATTGAAAAATTGCTCTTAAGGGCCACACAAAACGATTTATTTACCGCGCAAGATGTTTTCTGTTATAATGAAACTTGGCACTGCTTTGAGGCGCATAGTAGATTGAAAAGTACGCAATCACAAGATGACTTGTTGTTAAAATTAAATTCGGCACTTAGGAACACACAAGAATATTTGCAAAACTCCACTCATATTGTGATTACCTTAGGTTCAGCTTATATTTACCGTCATCTTGAGAACGATCAATATGTGGCCAATTGTCATAAAGTACCCCAAAAGTGCTTCGCAAAATCTTGTGTTAAATCTGAAGCCATTTTAACCAGTCTCAAACGCATAATGAATTATTGCAATGCCATCCGTAAAGATGTAAAAGTAATATTTACGGTTTCGCCAGTAAGGCACATGAAAGACGGTTTGGTTGAAAATAATTACAGTAAAGCTCAATTAATAACAGCCATACACGATTTGCTGCCAACTTGGCCACAGGCTTCGTATTTTCCGTCTTATGAAATTATGCTAGATGAATTGAGAGACTACCGCTTTTACTCAAATGACATGCTTCATCCATCGTCGCTGGCAATAGAATATATTTGGGAGCGTTTTATGCAAACTTGGATAAATCCTAATGCATTTGAGACCATGAAAAAAGTAGATTCAGTACAAAAAAGACTTGAGCATAAAGCTTTTAATCCTCAAAGTAAACAGCATCAAAACTTTTTACAAAAACTTAAACAAGACATTGAGGTTTTGCAAAACCAATATGCTTTTATGCGTTTTACGAATTGAGTAGCGTATATAATTTATGCCAACCGCCACCATTTATACATTCAATGCCTTTGCTTTTTAAAATCCCTGCCGCACTCCCAGAGCGCATACCGCTAGCACAACAGGTAATAATCGGTTTGTTGTAATTTTTGATCTTTTGAATATGTTGACCGATTTGCTGTAGCGGAATATTTTTCGATCCTGGAATAGCACCATTTGCATATTCGCCCGCCGAGCGGACATCAATTATTATAGCGCCACGTGATTTAAAATCTTGAATCATTTTACTTTTGTTACCGAATAATAAATTTAAAATACCCATTTCTTTTTTTGTCAAAGTAAAACAATGTTTCTCTTTATGCTGGTAACTTAAGTTACTTAACTTTTATCTTTGTTTAGAGCTTAGAATTTTATCCGATATTAATAAATTTGGACGTTTTGTAATTAATTGGTCCACTATAGTAAATCGTGATTGCTTACATGGTTAGTTGTAGTCTAAATTTGTATTTTAGAACTAAAATTGGCTATGAGAAAATTTATATTTGGTTTTTTGTTTAGTGGCATTTTGCTTCTTGGGTTTTGGTATTTTAAAACTCAAAAAGACCAAAAATTAGAACTGTTACAAACCAGTCAACTACTTGAAAAGCAAATAAAAAATGTGACCAAGCTTATAGTTACCGAAGGCAACTATGCACAAATTTACACTTATGAATCGAGTAAAGATGTGTTTTTGGGTATAGAAGCGCGTAAAAAAGCACTCGTAGCCGTCAATGCGAAAGCTACCGTAAGCTATGACTTGAACCAACTTTCTTATGAAGTAAACCCCAGAACGCAAGTGTTGCGTATAACCCGTATACCAGAACCTGAATTAAGTATTTATCCCGATTTTGATTATTATGATATATCTGCAGATTATCTTAATAAATTTGAGGCAAAAGATTACAACACCATAAAAAAACGTATAACCCGTAAACTGCAAAATGAAATTGAAGCATCAAGCCTAATGAGTAACGCAGATGAGCGATTAATTAACGAGTTGCAAAAGATTTTTGTATTAACACAAAGTCTAGGTTGGACTTTAGAGTACTACAAACAGCCCGTACAATCGGCTAAAGAGCTAGAAATACTTTTTTAAATCAAGCCCATGCCATCTTCAATAAGATGTTTAATTTGTGGACGTTTTACCTTCAATTCATTTAAAGCATCAAGAGCATGGTTTTTTAAGATGTTATTCTTAAGCTGCTTAGCAAGCTCATAAATTTCTAGGGGTAGCAACCAATCTAAAGGGTAATCTTGTCTTAGGTTTTCTAAAATAAGTAATAGTTGCACTTGTTCTTCTCCTGTCTCTCGTATATTTCTTACTTTTTGATATAATTGCTCTAGCTCTATTTGCGCTTTAGATTTTTTAAAACCTTTTGGTGAAGTAGAGAGTTCGTGAATTGTTGCCTCAAAAGAATAGGGGTCTGCTGCTCCAGCAAAAGCAGAAACCACCTTTTTACCAACGGCCAAATAAAAGTCGCCGTCTTTTGGAGCAAATAAAATTTCATCTCCATAGGTGACGGTGCAATCTGTAAATTGAATTAGTATAAGTTCACCTTTTAAATTTCTAATACCCGTAACATTAAGTCCTTCAACAACGATTCCACTTTCAAAAGTAAATTCAATTCGTTTGTTGTCGTAAAAATTGTAGGCTTTTAAATCACGCGGTCCCATATTTTCTATGGATAAATTAATACCTTTTAATTTGCCAATAGGAGATCTAAAACCATTGTGGTGAGTGTTAATGCCGTGGCCTATTAATTCTTTATCACGATTGGCTAGAGCTGTAGGGCCTTGGGTTTCAAAATATACAACTTCGTTTTCTTCATTTTTTATCATTCGGGTAAAGGTTCCTGAAACTTGAATTCCGGTACTCAATTCAATTGTTCCAATTGATTTTGAGTCAATTAGACGTTTTAAGCCTCTGTGGCCTCCTTTTCTCAATGCCATGCCATCAGCAAATTCTTCTAAAACCTCGGCCAAATAGGCGAAATCTGGCGTAATATAAAGTTGTGGTTGAGGTTTTGTAATGTCGAAATCTTGCTTGGCGGCTTCAATAGAATACGGTATCTTTTTTACTTCAGGTTGCATACAACTTTTGCTTTCTCCAATAGAAGACAGAAGTCCGGCTCCGTAAATTTTAGGATTATCTAGGCTGCCAACTAGGCCGTATTCAACGGTCCACCAATGCAGGTTTCTTATTTTTGCAATTTCAGAAGGCTCTACTTTTTTCTTTTGTAGTTGTTCTACTTTATTTTCGGCTTCTTTTATCGCTTCCGCGGAAGCGTAATCACTTTCTTTTAAAATAGATAAGTCGCGCACCGCATGGTACATTTCCATATCGTGTGCAGAAGCAATGGCTTTGCTGCCTATAGCTCCAAAACGTCTTAAATATTCTGCGTAATCGGGGCTCGCAATAATTGGTGCGTGTCCTGCACCTTCGTGGATAATATCTGGTGCGGGAGTGTATTCAATATTTTCTAATTGTCGTATCTCTGAGGCGATAACCAACACCTTGTAAGCCTGAAACTCCATAAAAGCATTGGGAGGTATAAAACCATCAACGGCAACAGCCGCCCAACCAATATCTTTTAAAATGCGATTCATGCCATACATACTTGGAATTTCATCGATAGAGATTCCTGTCTTTTTCAATCCGTCTAAATAAGAAGAATGGGCTACTTTACTTAAATAATCAACATTTTTTCGCATAACATAACGCCATACCGCTTGGTTAATAGGAGTGTAAGATTCATAATTTTGTGGTTTTATGAATTGTTTTAAGTGAGGAGGTAAGGCCTCAATTAAGGGATTACTTTGGTACGTATCGGCCATGATGATATACTTGATTTATCTACAAAGATAATTCTCTGTGGGAGCCAACAAATTTTAAAAGTATAAATTTGTGTCTCTTAATTCAAATTAAAATGCTGTTCGTAAAAATTTCGAGCCATTTGTGATTAATATAAAGATGACACCTATTACTAGAAAGCAAGAAATAATTAATACAGCCGCCTTGTTGTTTAAAGAAAAAGGTTTTAATGCCGTTTCTATGCGTGATTTAGCTCAAGAAATGGGAATTAAAGCAGCTAGTATATATAATCATTTGCCTTCTAAACAAAGTATATTGGGTGCCATAATTTTTGAAGTGAGCGTAGAATTTACTAATCATATTAATTCAGTTTTTGATGAATCTCGGCCAATCTTGCAAAAATTAGAAGCTATAATTACCATGCATATTGATTTGACACTTGAGAAAAGTGAGTTTTTGGCTTGTATGAATAACGATTGGGTGCATTTAAATGATGTTGATAAGAAGCAATACATAAAAATGCGGAACGCATACGAAGAGAAATTTAGAACATTACTACGGCAAGGTATACGAGAAAAGGCGCTTAAGCCAATTGATCAAGAAATTATGCTTTTCTCTATTTTATCAACCCTACGCACTTTTTACTTATGGTACGCCAAACACAAAATGTTAGATTTTGAGAAAGTGAAAAGAGATTTGTGCACCACTTTGCTAATGGGTATTCGTAGTTAAAGTATTGCAAACTAGAGTCTTGTTAAATTAATTGACGAAATTTGCATACAAAACTAACAATCGTTAGTTTTGTGAGGAAGATTAAACCTAGATATGGCAAAATTTCACAAATTAAAGGTAAAAGATATTTATAAAGAAACATCAGATTGTAGTGTAGTAACATTTGATGTTCCCGAGGAGTTAAAAACAGAATTTAAATTTAATCAAGGTCAGCATTTGACCTTGAAAAAAAATATTGCTGGTGAAGATGTGCGACGTTCATACTCGCTTTGTTCTAGCCCTGTTGAACAAGAATGGCGTGTAGCCGTCAAAGAAATACCTACTGGTGTTTTTTCTACTTATATCAACCAGGAGTTAAAAATAGGAGATGAACTTGAGGTGATGGCGCCTAGCGGTAAATTTGGTGTTTCGGTACAAAAAGAAAAGGCTAAGAATTATTTGTTTTTTGCTGCCGGAAGTGGAATTACTCCAATTTTATCCATGATTAAGTCGCACTTAGCACTAGAGCCAAACTCCACCTGTAAACTGTTTTATGTAAACAAAACCGCAAAATCAATTATTTTTAAAGAGGAGTTAGAGCAATTGCGTAATGAATATTTTGGACGGTTAGAGATTTATTACTTCTTAACACAAGAACGCAGAGATATCGAGTTGTTTAACGGTAGGTTTAACGATGAGAAAATGGCGGTTTTGACACGCACTTTTATTGATATTCCAGACACAAGTGAGGTGTTCTTATGTGGTCCAGAAAGCATGGTGAATTATGTAAGTGATTATTTAATCAAAGCTGGCTTGCCAAAAGAATTAGTTCACTTTGAGCTGTTTGTAAGTGGTCTTTCAGAAGAGGACATCGCACGTGCCAAACGCTTAGCTAAAAGAAATGTAGAGGGAACACAGGTTACCATTGTCGATGGAGGTAAAGAATTTAGTTTTACCATGACACAAGAATATGATAACGTGCTTGATGCGGCATTAGGAGCAGGGGCCGATTTACCTTTTGCTTGTAAAGGAGGGGTTTGTAGTACTTGCAAATGCCAAGTTTTAGAGGGAGAGGTTGAAATGAAAATTAATTATGCCTTAGAAGAAAATGAAATTCAACAAAACTTAGTGTTAAGTTGTCAAGCCGTACCCAAGACTAAAAAGGTAAAAGTAGATTTTGACGTATAAACCATCTTTACACAAAACCAATAAAGTTTGTAATTTGTTGCAATAATTACTATCTTCTTAACTAAAAAAAGGATTATGAGCGAAAAGGAAATTAAAAATTTAGAGGCTATTTTTGAAGCTAAAATAGCCCGTGACGAAAAGATAGAGCCTAAAGACTGGATGCCAGAGAAGTATAGAAAAACACACATAAGGCAAATGTCTCAACACGCCCACTCAGAAATTGTAGGTATGCTACCCGAAGGAAATTGGATTACAAGAGCACCTTCGTTAAGAAGAAAAGTGGCTCTGTTGGCCAAAGTGCAGGATGAAGCTGGTCACGGATTATACTTATACAGTGCAACCGAAACTTTAGGTATTTCTAGGGAAGAACTTTATGAGCAATTACACTCAGGTAAAGCAAAATACTCTAGCATATTTAATTACCCTACCATCACCTGGGCAGATATAGGAGCTATTGGTTGGCTGGTAGACGGTGCAGCCATTATAAACCAAGTTCCGCTTTGTAGTACTTCCTTTGGTCCTTATGCAAGGGCTATGGTGCGAGTATGTAAAGAAGAAAGTTTTCACCAAAGGCAAGGCTACGAGATTATGCTTACATTGGCTAATGGTACACCAGAGCAAAAAGAAATGGCTCAAGATGCATTGAACCGTTGGTGGTGGCCTAGTTTAATGATGTTTGGCCCAACAGACGATATGTCTACCCATACCGAGCAGTCTATGAAGTGGAAATTGAAACGTAAAACAAACGATGAATTGCGCCAGCAGTTTATTGACCAAACTGTGCCACAAGCCAATATCTTAGGTTTGTCTATTCCTGATCCAGATTTAAAATGGAACGAGGAGCGTGGTCATTATGATTTTGGTCCTATAAACTGGGATGAATTTTGGCAAGTAGTAAAGGGCCACGGACCCTGCAACAAAGAACGCTTACAAACCCGTGTTGACGCTTGGGAAGAAGGTGAATGGGTGCGAGATGCTGCAATGGCTTATGCCGAGAAAAAAGCAGAAAGAAAAGTGAAGCAAGCTGGATAAAATTTAATGAGCTAAGCTTAAAGCGGATTTTTACAGGTTGGTAAAAAAAGACACCTTAGTAGAACAATGTAAAACCCTCGGGGTTAAACTAGTTTTCAAATTAAAGAAACGCAAGTTTTTTTCGCTTAATAATAACTTTGATTACATAAAAAATAAATATGTCAGAAAGTAAAAACAATAAAAAAAACTGGCCTCTTTGGGAGGTTTTTGTACGCAGTAAAAACGGATTAGAACACCGCCACTTTGGTAGCTTGCACGCAGCCGATGCAGAGATGGCACTTGAAAATGCGAGAGACGTGTATACACGAAGAAATGAAGGTGTAAGCATTTGGGTAGTGGAGTCTAAGAACATTACAGCTTCAAACCCTAAAGACAACGGAGAGTTGTTTGAACCAGCCTCCGATAAAGTTTACAGGCATCCAACTTTTTATGATTTACCAGATGAGGTAAAACATATGTAGACTTTTACGGGTGAAATCCGCGAAAGCTAAATAAAAATCAATTTTTAGATAATTGAAAATCATGAGTTTAAAAAAACATGACTTCCGTGAAAACGGAGATAAAATAGATTACATACTTACCATTGCAGATAATTCATTAATCTTAGGGCAAAGAATGGGAGAGTTAACTGGGCACGGTCCTACCTTAGAGGTAGACATAGCTTGTACCAATATCGCTTTAGATTTGTTTGGGCAGGTAAGAAGTTATTTTCAATATGCTGCACAGCTAGCTGAGAAATCGTGCACAGAAGATGATTTAGCTTTTTTAAGAACCGAGCGCGAGTACAAAAATGTGCTCTTAGTAGAGCAGCCCAATACTAATTTTGCGTATGTGATAGCCAAACAATTTTTATTTGATCATTATCATTTTTTGTTTTTAAACGAACTGCAAAACAGTAACGATGCAACACTAAGCGCTATTGCTAAGAAAAGTATTAAAGAAGTAAGCTATCATAAGCGATTTTCATCTGACTGGGTGTTGCGATTAGGCGATGGTACATCGGTAAGTAAAGAAAAAATTCAGAAGGCTATTAATGATTTATGGCCTTTTACTCAAGAGCTTTTTGAGCCAAATGAAGCCGAAGAAAAAGCGGTTGAATTGGGATATGGAGTCGATATTGCAAAGCTGCAAGAGGAGTACAAGCAAGCTGTAGAGAAAGTTCTAATAGAGTCGACTCTAGAAGTGCCAGTTTTTGAGTTCTATCAGCGTGGGGGTAAAAAGGGGGTGCACTCAGAGCATATGGGTTACTTATTGAGCGACATGCAATATATGCAACGAACTTACCCAGGTATGAAATGGTAACTAATATTTTAATGAATAATTTTTAGCTAATCAATTGGTGTAGTTTTGCAACAAGAATCAGTTTACATAGATCCAATTTTAGAGCCTATTTTGCGGCAGGTTCCAGACCCAGAAATACCAGTTTTAAGTATTTTAGATTTAGGAATGGTTCGTGAAGCCCGGTTAAAAGATAAGGCCGTTGCAGTGAAACTTACCCCAACTTACAGCGGTTGCCCTGCTATGGATGTTATTGGCGATGATATTAAAAAGGCGATTGAGGATGCAGGCTATGTTTGCGATGTAGAGCTGGTCTTATCACCGGCTTGGAGTACAGATTGGATTACCCCAGAGGGGCGTAAAGCTTTAGAAGAATATGGTATCGCTGCGCCTTTAGATGCTTCGGCAGATAAGCGTGCGCTCTTAGGAGAAGAAAAATTAGTAAAATGTCCCCAATGTCAATCTAAGAACACCCATTTGGTAAGCCAATTTGGTTCAACAGCTTGTAAAGCACTTTTTAAATGTGATGATTGCCGAGAGCCATTTGATTATTTCAAATGCTTGATATAAAACTGGCTTTGAATAAATGTTAAGCTAATTTATTTTTACCTTGTTTACCAGATTATCAAAAATTGGGCGACAATTTAAAATAAATTTTCACGGTACCTAATCCCAATAGAAATAAAATAAAATTAAAGAAAAATATAAAATAATACCATTAATGAGTCAAACCATTCAAGTAGATATAAAAGACAGAGTAGCTACCATTAGGCTAAATAGGCCAGAAGTTTTTAATAGTTTTAATCGAGAAATGGCATTTGCTGTGCAGAGTGAATTAAAAAACTTTGCTACAAATCCAGATATTCGCGCTATTGTGTTAACCGGTTCAGGAAAAGCTTTTTGTGCTGGTCAAGATTTAAAAGAGGTGACAGATCCTAGTTTAAACCCTGGTTTTAAAGCTATTTTAGAAGAGCATTACAATCCTATTATTCAACTTATTCGCGAGACGCCTAAACCAATTTTAGCTGCTGTAAATGGTGTTGCCGCTGGAGCTGGAGCCAATATTGCTTTAGCTTGTGATATTGTGGTGGCCTCAGAACAAGCTGCTTTTATTCAGGCTTTTAGTAAAATAGGCTTGATACCAGATTCAGCTGGTACATTTTTCTTGCCGCGTTTAATTGGCTTTCAAAAGGCTTCTGCATTAGCTATGCTCGGCGATAAAGTAGATGCTCAAGAGGCCGAACGTCTTGGGATGATTTATAAATATTACCCTACCAAAGATTTTGAGGATGAAGTAAATAAACTTGCAGTAAAATTGGGAGACATGCCAACAAAGGCTTTAGCATTGACTAAAGAAGCTTTGAATCACGCATTGGTGAACAACTTAGATGAGCAACTGGCCTTAGAATCGCAGTTTCAGATAGAAGCGGCTTCTTCTCAAGACTATACCGAAGGGGTAAGTGCCTTTGTGCAAAAAAGAAAACCAGAATTCAAGGGGAAATAACCGAATTTTTTAAATCCGTCTAAAAAGAAATAAGATGAAAACAGCTGTAATAGGAGCAGGAACCATGGGTAGCGGAATAGCTCAAGTGGCAGCTACTGCCGGAAACAAGGTGTTACTTTACGATACAAAATCAGAAGCTTTAGAAGCGAGTAAAACCAAACTTGAAAAAGTACTGAATCGATTAATTGAAAAAAATAGAATCGATGATACCGAAAAAAGGCGCATCCAACAGAATATAACCTATGTTACTCACTTAAAGGATTTAGCTGAAGCTGACTTAACTATTGAAGCCATTATTGAAAATTTAGACATCAAACAAAAGGTCTTTCAAGAGTTAGAAACGTACCAGTCAGACAACGCAATTATTGCTACCAATACTTCTTCGCTTTCTATTGCGTCTATCGCTTCGGCTTTAAAAATTTCTGAACGTGTAATAGGAATACATTTTTTTAATCCAGCCCCTCTTATGCTCTTGGTAGAAATTATTCCAGCTGTACAAACCTCGAATTCAGTAAAAGAAAAAGTGGTTAAGACTATTAAAGATTGGGGCAAGATTGGTGTGCTGGCCAAAGATACCCCGGGTTTTATAGTTAATCGCGTGGCAAGGCCATTTTATGGTGAGGCACTTCGGATTTACGAAGAAGGTAAAGCCGATTTACTCGAAATTGATCACGTAATGAAAGATTTGGGTAAGTTTAGAATGGGACCCTTTGAACTGATGGATTTTATAGGGCACGATGTGAATTACACCGTTACCGAAACCGTTTTTAAAGAATTTTATTTTGATCCGAGATATAAGCCTTCGTTTACACAAAAAAGACTAGCCGAAGCCGGTTACCTGGGAAGAAAAACAGGAAAAGGCTTTTATACTTATCAAGACGGGAAAGCCCTCGAGAAAGAAAATCAAAACATCAACCTTAGTGATGATACGGCACACTACATTTTTAATCGTATATTAGTAATGCTAATAAATGAAGCGGCAGATGCATTGTTTTTAAATATTGCAACGGGAAAAGATATAGACCTTGCCATGACAAAAGGCGTGAACTACCCCAAGGGACTACTATCTTGGGCAAACGAAAAAGGAATAGCTTGGTGTGTTAAACAATTAGACGCACTGTATGATGAATATCACGAAGACCGATATCGTTGTAGTCCTCTGCTAAGAAAAATGGCAAAACAAAATGAAAATTTTATATTAACCTAAAGAATTAGAGGTATGAAAAGAATCATTAGGAACATTTTGGCGGTTATCATAGGTGCCCTTATCGGTGGTATTACCAATTCTGCAATAATTTATTTAGCACCATCACTAATCGAATATCCGGCTGGTGTAGATACCACAACCGTAGAAGGCTTAAAAGCCGCGGCAGATTCCTTGACTGCTAAACATTATTTATTTGCATTTCTAGCTCATGCCTTGGGTACTTTAGTAGGTGGCTTTTTTGCTGCCTTATTGGGAGTAAAAAAAGAAGCCTTATTAGCCCTGATTGTGGGAGGCTTTTTCCTAATAGGAGGTATTGTTGCTAGTTTTATGATTCCAGCACCAACTTGGTTTATTTTTCTAGATTTACTGCTAGCTTATATACCTATGGCTTGGTTGGGTTATAAAATTAAAGTATCTATCATCAACAACAAAATGGGCTAAAATATTTTATGGGTAAATCCGATGATAAGGCGAAGCAAATACCTTATAAAATGCTAGAGAACGATGCCTACAGTAAGTGGTTAGGCATTCAAATTCTTGACGTAAAAGAAGGCTATTGCCAATTAAAAATGCAAATTCGTAAAGACATGCTTAACAGCATGAAAAAAGCCCACGGCGGTATAACTTACGCTTTAGCAGACACCGCTTTCGGATTTGCTTGTAATACGTATGGTAAAAAAGCGGTATCAATAGAGAGTTCTATCAACCACATCGAGGCGCTAGAAGAGGGCGATATTCTCATTGCAGAGTCAGATGTAAAGAGTCAAAAAAATAAGCTCGGCTTCTATATTGTTGAAATAAAAAAAGACAATCAATTGGTGGCCCTTTTTAAAGGAGTCACTTATAGAACAAATGTAGACTGGGAAATATAAAATAAGCTTTTGGGCGCGACCCCTTAAAAGAAAGGGGTCGGGCTATACGCTATATTTTTTTTGCAAAAACCTTTTTGTAATTCATTTAACCAGTAGTAAGCAAAAAAAGATGCCGCTGCTATCCCTCGCGCAAAGAAGATTAACTGTAAATATTCACTATATTTATTGAAAACAAAAATAAATTTTCAGTTATGAAATGGAAAGGAAGACGCAAAAGTAATAATTTAGAAGATCGTAGAGGTATGAGTGGCAAAGGTAAAATTGCCGCGGGAGGTGGTTTAATTGCAATTATCGTCGTATTACTTCAGGTTTTTGGCGGAGAAACTGGTCAAACTGTCGCACCCGTATTAAATCAACTCAACACCAATAACGCATCACAACAGGTTGTTGAAAGAGAATTAACCGACCAAGAAAAGGAATTAGGCGATTTCATGGCAACCATTCTTGCCGATACAGAAGATGTGTGGACACAGATTTTTCGCCAAAATAACATAGGAGAATATCAAAAGCCAAAAATGATTTTGTTTAGCGATGCGGTACAAACAAAATGTGGTAATGCAACCGCTGCAACCGGCCCGTTTTATTGTCCAGCCGACAAAAATGTGTATATGGACCTTACTTTTTTTAATGAATTATATACTCGTTTCGGAGCAAAAAGAGGTGATTTTGCTATGGCTTATGTCACGGCTCATGAAATTGGTCATCACGTTCAAACCCTTTTAGGAACCTCGCAAAAAGTGCGTCAAGCACAACAAAATATGAATACTGTAGAAGCCAATAAACTGTCTGTAGCCCTCGAGTTACAAGCCGATTTTTATGCAGGTTTATGGGCGCACTATAATCAACAATATTTAGAAAAAGGCGACATAGAAGAGGCTTTAAGTGCTGCACAAGCCGTGGGCGATGACGCTATCCAAAAAAGAGTGCGTGGTTCGGTAAACCCAGATACTTTTACGCACGGCACCTCTAAACAAAGAATATATTGGTTTCTAAAAGGTTTTCAATCGGGCGATATGAAGCAACATAACACTTTTGAAGCGCTTAATATTTCCAATTAAATCATATAACAAGTAAATTTTTTTATATCTTAATTCAATTTTGGTTTGTTTTTTAAATAGTTAATGCTGAGTTGTTCTTAATTTTAAGGGTAACTAAAATAATGGGTAGCTCTAAGATTTTAACCCAATTATATAAACTACTCGGTTTAGTGTGTCTATTCCTAAGTTTTATTTATTTTTAAAACTTTAAATAAAAATATACCTATGAGCAGTTATATAATAGATGGAATAAGAACCCCTATAGGAAATTATAAAGGAGCACTTTCGCCAGTACGTACAGACGATTTAGGTGCTTTAGTCATCAAAGAGGTGGTTCGTCGCAATCCAAACATCCCTAAAGAAGCGTACGCCGATGTTATTTTAGGTTGTGCTAATCAAGCTGGAGAAGATAATAGAAACGTAGCTAGAATGTGCGCCTTATTGGCAGAATTACCTTATAGCGTTCCAGGTGAAACAGTAAATCGTTTATGTAGTAGTGGTTTGTCAGCAATTATTCACGCCCATCGAGCCATTCATACCGGTGATGGAGATATTTTTATAGCCGGAGGCTTAGAGCATATGACTCGTGGCCCTTATGCTATAGCCAAACCTTCTAGTGCCTTTGGAAATGATGCAAAAATGTATGACACCAGTTTTGGTTGGCGGTTTGTTAATCCGAAATTACATGAGATGTACGGTACAGATGGGATGGGGCTTACCGCCGAAAACTTAGTTGATAAGTACAAAATTGCACGTGAAGATCAAGATGCGTTTGCCTATTGGAGTCAAATGAAAGCAACCGAAGCTCAAAAAAACGGACGTTTGAGTAAAGAGCTTGTTACGGTAGAAATTCCGCGTCGTAAAAAAGACCCTATTTTATTTAATCAAGATGAGTTTGTAAAACCTACCACCACAAAAGAAATTTTGGCTAAGCTTAGACCTGCCTTTAGAAAAGAAGGAAGCGTTACCGCAGGTAACTCCTCTGGTCTTAATGACGGTGCTGCAGCAACAATCATTGCATCGAGCAAAGCCGTAGAGCAATATGGTTTAAAGCCAATGGCCAAAATTTTGAGTTCGGCAGTTGTTGGAGTAGAACCTAGAATCATGGGTATTGGTCCGGTTCAGGCTTCAAATAAAGCGCTTGAGAAAGCAGGCCTCACCATGGATGATATGGATGTGATTGAATTGAATGAGGCTTTCGCCGCTCAAGCACTAGCTTGTATACGAGCTTGGGGATTAAAAGATAACGACCCAAGAATTAATCCAAATGGAGGTGCTATAGCTTTGGGACATCCACTTGGGGTCACAGGAGCTAGATTGGCCTATTCGGCAGCGTTAGAACTTCAATTAACCGGTAAAAAATATGCCTTAATAACTATGTGTGTAGGGGTAGGACAGGGATATGCAGCGGTTATCGAAAATGTAAGTTAGCGTTAAAGGCGAATTAAAGTCCTAAAAATTAATAAGTAACAAAAAAATAAGGCTTAATAATAGTACAATATGTTTAATGTCTTTACGGATTGCAATCCGTAAAGGAGAGAAAAAAGATTGACATGCAAAAATTAGAAAGTTATATAGAAGGGAAATGGGTGGCCGGTTCTGGTGAAGGAGTGCCTATGGTTGATGCCGTTTCGGGCGAAACCATTGCGCTTAGTGATACCAGCGGTTTTGATTTTGAAAAGGTTCTACAATACGGGAGGAAACAAGGTGACACTTTGCGTAGAATGACTTTTCAAGAGCGAGGCAATATGCTAAAGAAGCTAGCCCTACATCTTACAAAAAAGAAAAAACAATTTTACGAAATCAGTTATAAAACCGGAGCAACTAAAATAGATAGTTGGATAGATATAGAAGGTGGATTTGGTAATTTATTTGCCAATGCTTCTTTGCGAAAAGTTTTTCCGAATCAAGCATTCGATGTCGAAGGAGATCCTATAGATTTATCAAGAGGTGGCCGTTTCATGGCGCATCATATTTTAGTGCCTAAAGAGGGAGTAGCGGTTCATATTAATGCATTTAATTTTCCTGTTTGGGGAATGTTAGAAAAATGTGCCGTAAACTGGATGGCCGGTATGCCTGCTGTGGTAAAACCGGCAACCAATACTGCGTTTTTAACCGAGGCTGTGGTGCGCGAAATTATTCAGTCGGGTATTTTACCAGAAGGTTCGCTGCAGCTTATTTCGGGTTCTGCCCGATCTATTTTAGATACAGTAGAATCGCAAGATGTGGTTACTTTTACAGGTTCTGCCGATACCGGTAGAATGCTAAAATCTCATAAGCGTTTGTTGCAAGAGTCAGTTCCTTTTAATATGGAAGCAGATTCTTTAAATGCTTCTATTTTAGGAGAGGATGCAGTGCCAGGAACACCTGAATTTGATTTGTTTATTAAGGAGGTGCGTAATGAAATGACGGTGAAGTGCGGACAAAAATGTACGGCTATACGCCGCGTTATTGTGCCAGAGAAACTGGTTGAAGATGTTCAAATTGCCTTGGGTAAAGCGCTGAGTAAAGTAACCATAGGAGACCCAAGACTTAAAGAAGTTCGTATGGGAGCTTTAGTGAGTAAAGATCAAGTGCAAGAGGTGCGCGAACGCGTTCAAGATTTAAGTCAGACAGCTTCATTGGTTTATGGAGATTTAGAGCATATTGAAACTATTGGTGCCGACGCTAAAAAAGGAGCTTTTATGTCGCCTATTCTTTTAAGAGAAGATAAACCATTGCAGAACTTAGCCGTGCACGATACAGAAGCCTTTGGCCCGGTTAGCACTATTATGCCGTACAAGAATTTAGACGAAGCCATTAAGCTTTCAAAAATGGGTAAAGGTTCATTGGTAAGTTCTATCGCAACTAATGATGACCAAGTAGCGCGTGACTACACGGTAAAAGCGGCAACCCATCACGGAAGAATCTTGGTTATTAACCGTGAAAGTGCAAAACAAAGCACGGGGCACGGTTCGCCCTTGCCTATGCTAGTTCATGGTGGACCTGGTAGAGCTGGAGGTGGTGAAGAAATGGGTGGTAAGCGCGGTATTAAGCATTATATGCAGCGTTGTGCTATTCAAGGTTCACCAACTACTTTAACAGAGATTACAGGAATTTATCAACCAAAGGCAAAGTACAAGGAGGCTGAGAAGCATCCGTTTGCATACCATTGGGAAGATATCAAGCCAGGGATGTCTTTAAAGACGCATAATAGAACCCTTACGGATACCGATATCGTTAATTTTGGTAATCTTACTTGGGATCATTTTTATGCCCATACCGATATAACTTCTTTAGACGGCAGTATTTTTGAACAGAGAACGGCACACGGTTATTTTATTATATCGGCGGCAGCTGGCTTATTTGTTTATCCAAATAAAGGTCCTGTGGCGGCAAATTATGGCTTAGAGGAAATTCGCTTTTTAAGACCTATGTACCATAATGATACGATTCAAGTCCGCTTGACGTGTAAAGAAAAAGTAGATCGAGATCAAAAAGGGAAAGAACTGCCTAGCGGAATTGTAAAATGGTATGTAGAAGTATTTGACGTGAATGCAGTTGAGGAGGAAGATAAATTGGTCGCAATTGCTACCATTTTAACGATGGTTCAGAAAAAGCAAAACCGTTTTGTTGAGGTAAACGAGAACAGTATTGTTTCTGCATTGGCAAAATTAAAAGAAGATACTCCCGCTGCTTGGGGTATGATGACTCCCCAACATATGCTGGAGCATTTAGAAATGAGTTACCGTATCGCTGCGGGCCAAATACAAGATTTTGAAATTGTAACACCATTAGAGCATATTGAAAAAGTGCAAGAAACGCTATGGAATTATCAGCCAATGCCTAAAAACTATGATTTCCCGTTGTTGCCAAAAGATAAATTAGCCGACTTGAGGCATGAAAATTTAGATACAGCTAAAAAGCAGTTGCTTGAGGCTAGGAAGGCTTATTTGCAATTCTTTAGAGAAAACCCAAATGCAACCACCAAAAATGCTGTTTTTGGGGAGTTATCAAAGTTTGAATGGGAATTATTAGAGCGTAAGCATATTAATCACCATTTTGAGCAATTTGGTTTATGGTAAACTAAAAATTAAGCATGAAAAAAGCCGCTATTTTTACATAGCGGCTTTTTAATTTTTGTGATTAAAAGATTAAATTACTTAACTAAAGTTAATTCATCTATCAAATGAGTTGCTCCTGCATATTTGTCTATTAAAAATAGTACATAGCGAATATCTACACTTATGGTACGTTGTAATTTATCATCAAAGATTACATCACCGGCCATAGCTTCGATATTACCGTCAAATGCAAGACCAATTAATTCACCATTACCATTTAGTACGGGAGAACCAGAGTTTCCACCAGTAATATCATTATCGGTTAGGAAATTAACGGGAAGGTATCCATCTTTATCAGCATACTGTCCAAAGTCTTTTTTCTCATACAACTCGATAAGTTTTTTGGGCATATCAAATTCTTCGTCACCAGGCTGATACTTAGCCACGGTACCTTGTAAGGTGGTGTAGTAGTTTTTCTTAGCATCGTTGGTTTTGTCTTTAGGTAAAGCGATTACCTTTCCGTAAGTTAAACGCAAAGTGCTATTGGCATCTGGATAGTATTTTTTATCTGGATTTTGCTTACGCATACCCTGAATCATTAAGCGATAAGCCTTCTGATACTTATCTTCCCAAGCCTTCTCTTCATCGCTTTTTGCGCGGTAGCGGTTCAATAGGGCAGTTGATAATTGATACAATTCATCTTGTGCTAACATATCGGCATCGGGGTTATTCATAAAAGCTGTAAAAGCTTCTTGAGATCTAAAAATACTTTCTTTAGCAATAGCATCTACATAAGCTTTCCAATCGGCTAAACTGCTATGCTTAGCGTCTAAATCTTTTACCATTGGTGCAATATCACTTGCTTTCTGGCTGTAAAGATGCAATTGAGTTGCTAAAACATCTTTTTCTAATGGTAAGTAAAGACCATCATATAAATTTTCGATTTCGGCTTCTAATCTCGGTTTTAATTCGGCTTGCTTCGCTTCGTTTTGTGAGCTAAAGTATTCCATAGTTCTACCTAGTCGATAAGGTAAAGTAGCTATTCTTGTTCTTAACAATAGCATCAAATAATTATCGTGTTCGCTAGCTTTATTAGTACGCTCATAGTAAGCGTTAATAGTAGGCATCACATCCTTATACTTATTTGTAGCTTGCTTATTGGCCCATTTCTGGAACTTTTTCTCGGCTTTACGTTTACTTTTGGCGGTTTTGTGCTTTTTTAAAGCATCGATCATTCCTTGCCTGTTTTTCCAATAATTTGCAATACCGGCATAGGCAGAAGCATAATCTAAATTTACCTGTTGTTTTTTATCCATGTATTTCTTCATAACATCCATAGATGTTTTTGAAGCTTCTACCCATGCAGGATAAGCATACTCTACATTTTGCTCAATTCCTGCAGCTGGTTTCCAACGATTTGTTCTTCCTGGGTAACCCAAAATCATAGCAAAGTCATTTTCCTCAAATCCTTTTAGGCTAGTAGGTAAGTGATATTTAGGTTTTAAGGGTACATTGTTTTCAGAGTACTCAGCAGGATTTCCGTCTTGGTCGGCGTATACGCGAAATAAAGCAAAATCACCGGTATGTCTTGGCCACTCCCAGTTATCGGTATCGCCTCCAAATTTACCAATGCTTTTAGGAGGAGTACCTACTAATCTTACATCATTGTAATCTTGGTAAACAAAATAGTAATATTCATTACCACTATAAAAAGATTTAACCGATACGGTGTATTTACCACCCTCGTTATTTTCTTGCTGTATTTTAGCCATTTCTTTATTAAGGGCAGCTTCGCGCTCATCTTCGCTCATGTTTTCATTAACCTGAGCCAGCATACGCTCGGTCACATCATCCATTCGTACAAAGAAACGAACCGAAAGGTTGGCAGGCTTTAACTCCTCTTTAAAGGTTTTAGCCCAAAACCCGTTGTTGAGGTAATCATTTTCTTCTGTTGACAGTTCGGCAATATTACCGTAACCACAGTGGTGATTGGTAAGCACTAAACCTTGATCAGAAATAATTTCGGCAGTACAACCGCCTCCAAACTGTACAATGGCATCTTTTAAGCTATTGTTGTTGATACTATAAATCTCTTCTGGAGTTAATTGTAGTCCCATTTTTTGCATATCAACGTAGTTTAAACGCTCAATATGCATTAAAAACCACATCCCTTCATTAGCCCGCATAGGTAGAATGAAAGTGGTAAGCAGTAAACATAAAATCAGTTTTTTCATGAAATCAATGTATATTAAAATTAAAAATTAGTAAACGTATTTTAAAATTTGGTAAAGATACTGGTTTATGCCTAGTATGACTATTGGTACATTAAAAAGTTTAATTCTTGAACTTTTTTTTCATTTTCTGATTTGTATTTAGTCAAGAATTTTGAAATGCTTATTTTTGGAACAATATAAAATTTTTAAAATGGAAGCATACGTAAAGACTAATATACAAGACCAAGTTGCCACTATTGAGTTTTTTCATCCGGCACACAATAGTTTACCTGGAGATATCTTATCTCAATTAGCAAGTAGTATAACCCAAGCTGGGGAAAATGACGAAGTTTTAGTTATTGTAATTAAATCTGGCGGCGACCGTACCTTTTGTGCTGGAGCGAGTTTTACAGAATTAATTAGCATCGCCGATGAAAACGAGGGGGAGAAATTCTTTATGGGTTTTGCAAATGTAATTAATGCTATGCGTAAATGCCCTAAATTTATCATTGGTCGTGTACAAGGAAAAACTGTAGGCGGTGGTGTTGGACTGGCAGCAGCTATGGATTATTGCATGGCAACTAAATACGCCGCCATAAAATTAAGCGAGTTGAATATAGGTATAGGGCCATTTGTGGTAGGTCCGGCAGTAGAACGTAAACTGGGTCTAAGTGGCATGTCTCAAATAGCTATTGATGCTAATTCTTTTTACTCTCCTGAGTGGGCCAAGCAAAAAGGATTATTTACCCAGGTGTTTGATTCTACCGAAGAATTAGATGAGGCGGTTATGGCGTTTGCTAAAAACCTTTGTAATTATAATCCAGAAGCTGTGAAAGAAATGAAACAAATGTTCTGGAGAGGTACAGAAGATTGGGATCAATTATTAAATGAACGGGCAAAAATTAGCGGTCGTTTAGTATTATCAGATTTTACAAAACAGAAATTAGAGAAGTATAAATAAAACCTGAAATTTTAGAGATGAGAGGTGAGACGTGAGAAAAAAGTTAAGTAGTATGAGGAGGCAATATCATTTCAATTTTGAAGATTTAAAAGTTTATCAAAAAGCGATGGAGTTTGGCGAGTCTGTTAATAATCAAGTTGAAAATTTTCCAGATCATGAAATTTATAAATTATCTTCTCAATTTATTAGAGCGGCAGACTCAATAGCTTTGAATATAGCTGAAGGTTCTGCAAGTACAGACCCGAATTTTATTCGATATTTAAAAATGGTGTGGGATAGTTCTCACGAATGTGTAGCCATATCAACAAAAGCTAAAATAAGAAGTTATATCACTTTTAGAGAAGTTGATGAAAATAAAAAGCAGATTACAGAAATTTCTAAGATGATTTCATCCTTGATTAAGCATCTAAAAAACAAGTGATCAACTCACCACTCACCTCTACTAACTTACATACTAAACTATGATTTACAAATTCAAAAACCATATTCCTGTAATTCACGAAAGCAGTTTTGTGCACCCGCAAGCTGCGGTAACAGGTAATGTGATTATTGGTAAAGATTGCTATATAGGTCCGGGTGCCGCCATTCGGGGCGACTGGGGCGAAATTATTTTAGAAGACGGCGTTAATGTACAAGAAAATTGTACAGTGCATATGTTTCCTGGTAAAAGCATTCGATTAAAGAAAGGGGCTCATGTAGGCCACGGAGCCATTATTCACGGAGCTAATTTGGGTGAGAATTGCCTTATCGGAATGAATTCGGTTATCATGGATGATGCCGAAATAGGAGATGAATGTATTGTTGGCGCAATGGCATTTATCAAAGCTGAAAGCAAAATACCAAAACGTAGCTTAGTAGTAGGAAACCCTGCTAAAATACTCAAAACAGTTTCTGATGAAATGATTGCCTGGAAAACGGCCGGCACAAAATTGTACCAAAGACTGCCTGCAGATTGTCATGAAAGTTTAGAAATCGTTGAGCCTTTAAGAGAAGTTCCTAAAAACAGGCCGGTTCAAGAAAATTTTTATGAAACCCTTCAAGAAATGAAAAAACGAGATTAGTGCAAGGCCTTTTTTAAGTAGTAATATTCATGTTCGCCAAGATGAACGGTATGGTCTAATTTAAAACCAAGACGCTCATACAATCTTTTTGCCTTTGGGTTTTCTAAATCAACCAAAAGTCCAAGATGTTTAAAAGAATAATCTCGAGCATAAGATTCGGCATATTTAATAAGTTCACTTCCAATTTTTTGACCGCGGTAATCGGGGTCTACACTAATGGAATCTAAATAAAAATGCCCAGCTTGAGTTTCAGGAGTTAGCGTGTTGTTGAAATTGTACTCTAGAGCGAGGGTGTTGACTAATTTTTTTTGCCATGCTTTGTGCTTTTTACCGTCATATGCGATTAAAGCGCCTACTAGCTTATCACCTAAAAAAGCCAGAAATGTGTTGCGATAGCTGTACAGGCTATCTTCTTTTTGAAATTCTTGAATTAAAAATTTCTTAGCCTCTCCTTTGTCTTCTTTCCCTAAATAATAATAAATAAGCTCATCCATGGCATGTAAAATCAAAACAGAAGTAGCTAAATAATAATTTGGTGTAGCTTTTTTTATTATGAGAGACATAATTATAAGTGTAGAGGGTGTATTATACGCTGCCAAGGTAATATATTTGAGCACTTCAAATTGTTTATAAATTGTTAATCATGATAAAAAGAATTCTTAGTAGTCTACTTTTTAAAGTTATAGTAGCTATTATTTTAGGTTTATTAATGGGTTTGTTTTTACCTGAATGGGTCAATCGAGGTCTTGAAACCTTTAAACAGTTGTTTAGTGAGTTCCTAGGCTTTTCGATTCCTTTAATTATATTAGGTTTAATCATGCCAGCTATTGCAGATCTAGGTAATGGAGCCGGTAAATTACTTTTAACAACAGCCGCTTTGGCCTACGGTTCTACTTTGTTTTCAGGTTTTTCTACCTTTTTTGTAGCTTCAAATATTTTTCCCTCCATTATTGAACCACAGAATTTAAATACGGTTGAAGAAAACGCGGTACAGCTCATTCCTTATTTTAGCATAGGAATTCCGCCATTTCTTGATGTCATGACAGCTTTGGCCCTAGCTTTTCTAATTGGTTTAGGATTGGCACCACTGGGAAATTCAAGCTTAAAGCGGATTACTGTAGACTTTCAGAAAATTATTATGATGCTTATTGAGAAAGTGATTGTTCCTCTACTGCCATTATTTATTTTAAGTATTTTTTCAGCGATAGCTTACAAGGGGCAGGTTGCTTCAGTTTTAGGCGTTTTTGTAAAAATAATAGGGGTGATATTTATATTACACATTCTGCTTATGCTGGTTCAATATGTAATTGCTGGTTTATTCACCAAAAAGAATCCAATTAGAGCACTGCTAAATATGATGCCGGCTTACTTCACCGCTTTAGGAACACAATCTTCTGCAGCAACTATTCCTGTAACCTTAAAGCAAGTAGAGAAAAACGGAGTGTCGGCTAAGATTGCCAATTTCGTAATTCCCTTAGGGGCAACTATTCATTTGGCGGGGAGTACCATGAAAATTGTTGCTTGCGCCATTGCATTAATGCTTATGCAAGGCTTAGATTTTAATTTCGGAATGTTTGCCGGCTTTATAATGATGCTGGGAATTGCAATGGTGGCGGCACCAGGTGTTCCTGGAGGAGCTATTATGGCAGCAATAGGAATTTTGCAAACCATGCTTGGCTTTGATGCAGAAGCCCAAGCTCTAATGATTGCGCTATATATAGCTATGGATAGCTTTGGTACCGCAGCAAACATTACGGGAGACGGCGCTATAGCTATGGTAGTTGATAAAATACTGAAGAAATCTTAAATTTGATTTACGCTTATAAAAAATAACCCCCGAAAATTTCGGGGGTTATTTTTGTTAGATCAATTTTGTCTAAACCGAAATTAAGAACGTCTTTTTGACTTTCTTTTCTTTTTAGCTTTTTTACGTTTTGGCGTTTGTTTTTTCTTAGGGTGTACCAATTGCATCTCATCTATAAGATGCTGAGCATTGGCATACTTGTCAATTATAAATAAAATATAACGCGCATCAACCATTATATTTCTAGAAATAGCCGGGTCATAGTAAATATCACTCATTGTACCTTCCCAAACACGGTCAAAATTCAAACCTATCAAATTTCCGTAGGCATCGATCACGGGGCTACCTGAATTTCCTCCAGTAGTGTGGTTGGTGCCTATGAAATTTACGGGTAATTTACCGTTTTCTGCATACTGTCCATAATCTTTAGCTTCGTATAAGTCGATAAGTTTTTGGGGCACATCAAATTCATAATCATCTTTTACATATTTCTCCATTACTCCTTCTAAATGCGTAACAGGTTCATAATAAACTGCATCTTTAGGACTGTAACCTTTCACTTGACCGTAAGTTACACGAAGCGTACCATTTGCATTAGGGAAAATTCTAGCTTCTTTGGGGCTGGTTTCAACAATTGCTTTCATATACTCAGCCTGTAAAGCGTCAATTTCTAAACGCATTTTACGGTAAGACGGTAATACTTCACTATAAAATGCAATGGCATTATTTTTCACAAAATCATAACCAGGGTCTTCTTGTAGTTTTTTTAAAACTTCTTTCGCGTCTCCCTCTAAAAGCGCAGCCAGTTTATCATATTCGGTTAAAGCCGATTGAGAATAAATTTGCTGAGTTAATTTATTTAAGTTAATATTTTCGTAAACATCGGGTAAAAATTCTTTAGGCATTTCTTCGGCATAAAAGGCAATCACCTTTTCAAAAACTTTTTCATCTACCTTTTGACTATAATCTTTGTATGCCGACTGAGTATCTTTTAAAAAGTTATTTTTTCTATCGTTAAAAGATTGTTCTCCTCTAAAATTATAAACCTGCTCAAGCTGATAAAGTTGAAAGCCTGTACGCAAAAGTTCTACGTTTCTTAAAAAAGCTTCAGAAAATAGATTGTAAGCCAAATCATAATCTTTAAAATCGGCGTAAGCTTCTTCAAAGTCATTTAATATATGGCCGTATTCATCTTTTAGCCCTTTTTGCGCTAGAGTCTGAGTAAATTGGTCTTCAAGATTCCTTTTAATACCAACCGCATCGGTTTTAGTTAAGCCTTGGCTCTCACCAATCCACTTTTTATAATAATTGGCGATACGGGCATATTTAGAGGCATATTTAATTTTTATTTCTTGGTCTTTTCGCATAAATGCATCCTGCTCTTTAAGCGCCACCTCGCGAATTCCAATTCGAGCCGGATTGATGGTCTCAATCAATTGTTCTACTGCTACAGCCGGTAAGTACTCGTCGGTGGTACCAGGATAGCCAAAAACCATAGTGAAATCGTTTTCTTCAACACCGTCTAAGCTAACCGGTAAAAAATGTTTCGGCGTGTAGGGGACGTTGTCCTTACTGTATTCTGCAGGCTTATTGTCTTTATTGGCGTAAATCCTAAAAAGAGCAAAATCGCCAGTATGTCTAGGCCACATCCAGTTGTCTGTATCTGATCCAAATTTACCTATTGAAGAAGGAGGAGCACCCACTAAACGGATGTCTTTAAAGGTTTCTACCCTAAAAAGCATAAATTGATTACCGTCATAAAAAGTGCTTACACGGTTAGTTTGCCAAGTCTCTTTGGGTGAATTATTTACAACGTCTTGTTTGTTCTTTTCAATTATTTGCTGTCTCTCTTCCTCGTTAGAAGCTTCTTGAGTGCCCGCTAGTACTTGGTCGGTAACATCAGAAATTTCAACGATAAAGGTAACGGTCATTCCCGGATTAGGCAGCTCTTCTTTAAAATTCTTTGCCCAAAATCCATCGGCTAAATAGTCGTTTTCAACACTTGAATGGGACTGAATTTGCCCATAACCGCAGTGGTGGTTGGTAAGCAATAAGCCTTTAGGCGAAATAACCTCAGAGGTACAACCGCCGTTAAAGTGAGGTACAGCATCTTTTAAACTACTATTGTTAACACTGTAAATGTCTTCAGCGCTCATTTTCATTCCTAAGTTCTGCATCTCGCTTTCATTCATTCCTTCTAATAAAGACGGAATCCACATTCCGCCTTGTTGAGAAAACACGGGGAAAGCGAGTAAAAAGATAAATAATCTAATAAGTTTCTTCATGGTAATGGTATTATAATTTATGGTATAATATATACACGATTTATTGGGTTGCAAAATACTAAAAATACTTTAGTTATTCTCACGCTAAAAATGCTTAAAGTGCCATTTTTATAGGGGGTAATGCTCTTTTGTTCGTTTAGTTTCGACCAATTATGAGGTTTGAATCAATTAAATTGGTATAAAATCATGATTAAACTACTTTTCTAGCTGGTATTGCTAGGCTAAAATGTTATTTTTGTTAGCCATGTAAATAAACATACACAGACCATTTATGTCAAGTATAGAATTTAAACTGCCCAAAATGGGCGAAAGTATTTCTGAGGGTACCATTATCAATTGGTTGGTTAAAGAAGGAGATGCTATTGAGCAAGATCAAATAATCTTAGAAGTAGCCACAGATAAAGTAGACTCTGAAGTTCCAGCACCTGCATCGGGTGTAATCACAAAAATTTTAGCACAAGTTGATGAGGTAGTAAAAGTTGGTGAGGTAATTGCAAAAATTGAGGTGTCAAAAGACCAAGCGGTACCGGCGAAAAAAGCTTCCGCGGAAGCGAAAAAAGAATCGCCCAAACCGGCAAAACCAAAAGCGTCTAAGAAAAAACCGTCGGCAAGCTCAACTTCAACTTCGCAAAGTTATACGCTAAATAAAAATCAGAACACTTACATCTCACCGCTGATTCAAAATATAGCTATAGATTATCACATTAGCTATGAAGAGTTGGCCCGTATTCCGGCAACAGGTAATGAGGGCAGGTTACGCAAAAGTGACGTTTTTAAATATATAGAAGAGGGAAGACCTGCGCAGTTTGCCCAGCCTGTGCCCGAGGTTGACGGTTTTAAGGTACCTGATTTGAAACTGGATAAAGGAAAAGGCGAAATAATAGCAATGGACCGCATGCGACAAATGATTGCCGATCATATGGTGTATTCTAAACATACTTCGCCTCACGTTACGGCCTATGTTGAAGCCGATTTAACCCAGATGGTAAATTGGCGCAACGCCAACAAAAATGCTTTTCAAGAAAAATATGGTCAAAGACTTACCTTTACTCCATTATTTGTTGAGGCTGTGGCGAAAGCGGTGAAAGATTTCCCCATGATAAATGTTAGTGTAGACGGTAAAAACATCATTAAAAAAGAGGAAATCAATATAGGAATGGCAACAGCTTTACCTAGTGGGAACCTCATTGTTCCTGTAGTTAAAAATGCCGATAAAAAAGATTTACCTACTATTGCTGCCGAAGTAAATGCATTAGCCGAGAAAGCTAGAAATAACAAATTAAAGCACGAGGAAACCAGCGGTAGCACTTTTACAATCTCTAATGTAGGTACTTTTGGTAGTTTAATGGGAACCCCAATTATCAATCAGCCTGAAGTGGCTATTCTGGCAACGGGAATTATCAAAAAAAGAGCAGAGGTGATAGAATATGATGAAGAAGATAAAATAGAGATTAGAAGTATGATGTACTTGTCGCTTTCTTTTGATCATCGTGTAGTAGATGGTTTCCTTGGCGGAAGTTTTTTGCGTCGGGTGGCCGATTATTTTGAAGATTTTAATGAAAAGCGGACGATTTGATGCAGGACATTTTGTAACAGGACTAAATAAAATTTGATGCGAAGACATAATTTTAAAAAATTACAAATCTGGAAAGAAGCGGTGGAGTTAATAGATGAGAACTATCTCTTTACGGCCACTTTACCAGATTATGAGAGATATGGATTGAGAACGCAAATGAATCGTTGTTCTGTATCTATTGCTTCTAATATCTCGGAAGGTTCCAGTAAACGAACTGATAAACATTTTGTAAAATATTTAGAAGATAGCTTAGGTTCTGCCTATGAATGGGAAACCCAATTGGCAGTTTGTTATCGTCAAAATTTTCTTTCAGAAGAAAGTTATTTGAATTTAGAGAGTAAAGTACAAAAATTACAAAGTAAAATCTCGAATTTTATTGACAGTCTTGATTCTATTAACTGAAATAGTCGTGGTTCAAAGCGTCTTGTTTCGTGATTCTAAAAAAATAAAAAATGATTAAAAAAGATATACTAAAAAAAGCCTTCTCTAACCTGTGTACCGCGAAAGCCTTAACAGAGTTATACGAAGAGAATTTTAAAACCGTATCTAAATATGTGCATGCCACTTCTCGTGGACATGAAGTGATTCAAATTGCTGTAGGTATGCAACTGCTACCGCAAGATTACGTGTTTCCCTATTATAGAGACGACTCTATTTTGCTATCTATAGGTATGCAGCCTAAAGATCTAATGCTTCAAGTACTAGCAAAAAAGGATGATCCGTTTTCTGGCGGCCGCACTTATTATTCGCATCCCAGTTTAAAAGATGCCGATAAACCTAAGATCCCGCATCAAAGTTCAGCTACAGGAATGCAAGCCATTCCCGCAACTGGTGTAGCTCTAGGGATGCATTATCGTGAAGGTGGCGATTTGTTTACCGAAGATGAAAAGTATGCTTTCTATAAGCAAATGGGACAAGAGGAAGCTTTGGTAAACGGAGAAAAACCGGTCGTGGTGTGCTCTTTAGGGGATGCTTCTGTTACAGAAGGAGAGGTTGCCGAGGCCTTACAAATGGCTGTTCTTAAAAAACTACCTATTTTGTATTTGGTTCAAGATAATGGTTGGGATATCTCGGCCAATGAGGCTGAAACAAGAGCCCAAAACGCCGCTGAGTATGCACAAGGTTTCAAAGGTTTAGAAGCCTTCTCGATTGACGGTACCAATTTTGAAGAAAGCTATACCACGGTTCAAAATGCACTAAAAACCATCCGTAAAGAAAGAAGACCCATATTGATTCATGCCAAAGTACCTTTGCTAAATCACCATACTTCGGGGGTGCGTATGGAGTTTTATCGTGATGATTTAGAGGAGGCAAAAACACGCGACCCGTATCCTAAAATGAAAGAATACCTCGCGGAAAATAACTTTACGGAAGATGAAATCGAAGCCATAGAAGCTCTGGCACGCGTAAAAGTAAAAGAACATTACCAAGAAGCACTACAAGCAGAAGATCCTAAGCCAGAAGATTTATTTACGCATGATTTTGCACCAACACCGATTACCGAAGAAAAAGGAGAGCGTTCACCAGAAGGCGCAGATAAGGTGGTGATGGTTGATTGTGCTCTTTTTGCTATTGAAGAGCTGATGAAGAAGCATAAAGAATGCTTGCTATACGGGCAAGATGTTGGCGGCAGATTAGGAGGTGTGTTTAGAGAAGCTGCCACCTTAGCGCAAAAGTTTGGAGATAACCGCGTGTTCAACACCCCAATACAAGAGGCTTTTATAATAGGGTCTACCGTAGGTATGTCTGCGGTTGGCTTGAAACCAATTGTTGAGGTACAATTTGCCGATTATATCTGGCCAGGATTAAACCAACTGTTTACAGAAGTAAGTCGAAGCTGCTTTTTGTCTAATGGCAAGTGGCCAGTATCTATGGTGTTGCGAGTGCCTATTGGCGCATACGGTAGCGGTGGTCCTTATCACTCTTCTTCGGTAGAAAGTGTGGTAAGTAATATTAGAGGTGTAAAAATAGCTTATCCTAGTAACGGAGCCGATTTAAAAGGATTGATGAAAGCCGCTTATTACGACCCAAATCCGGTAGTAATTTTTGAACACAAAGGATTGTACTGGAGCAAAGTGCCGGGAACCAAGGGGGCAACCTCTATAGAGCCGAGTGAAGACTATGTGTTGCCATTTGGAAAAGCTTGGATTTTACAAGAAATCTGGAAGCAAGAAGACAAAGAGACCTTGAGTATTATTACTTATGGGATGGGCGTGCATTGGGCCGTGAACGCTTCCGCGGAATTAGGTCTACAAGATCAAATTGAAGTGGTAGATTTACGAACTTTACATCCACTTGATGAGGAGACGATAATGAAATCCGTAAAGAAATGCGGCAAATGTTTAGTTGTAACCGAAGAGCCGTCCGACAATACTTTTGCAAGAGCTTTATCGGGAAAAATACAAGAAAAATGTTTCAAATCTTTAGATGCTCCAGTAATGACGATAGGCTCAGAAAATATGCCTGCGATACCTTTAAACTCAACGTTAGAAGAAACTATGATTCCTTCTACAGAGAAAGTGAAATCTAAAATTCAATCTTTATTAAATTATTAACCAAATTGGTGATTTTAATGTAAAAGTCAGCCTGAAAGGTTTCAAGCTGGCTTTTTATTTTTTGCGATGGTTTACGAGGAAAAACAATACCCTAAATTTTTAAATTTATTACTCATTATTTTATGGCTACTAAGTCTTTTGGGAGCAATTAGTATTAGTGCAAGAGGAGAAAACCCTTTGGGACTCCTTATTGCGTTAGGACTCATCAGTTTAATGCTTGCCTTGTTTTATAGAATGCTCATCCGTGTTGAGCAAAATGCTATTTTAATCGTTTTTGGCCTAGGAATAATTCGTAAAAAGATTGATTTGACAGGAGTTGATGTAAATGAATTTTGTGTTAGGAAAATACCTTGGTGGTATGGTATTGGCTGGAAATCGGATTACCAGGGGAACATATTTTTTTGTAATAAGCCAGGGTTAGGTTTGGGTATAAAATTTAAGGGAAGCAAGCATTTACTTATTATAAATACTAAAAATCTAAAAGCATTACAGGATAGTATTGTAAAAACTAGGCTTTTAGAAAAAGATTGAAAAATAAAATGTAGTAAGATATTTGGTTTAAGTTGATGAAATCTTAAAATTATTTTAAGGGCTATAAGGCTAACGTTAATCTTAGTTAATGGCATAATAAGCCTGTGTTAATACAGCGCTTTAAATGGCTTTGGTGTCGTAAATTAGAGGAAATTAAAAAACTTAAAACTATGGAATTTAGAAAAGAAGTCGCAGACAAATTAAACCAACTACTAGAAAAAACCTATGATGCCGAAAAAGGTTATAAAGAAGCGGCAGATAACGTTAAAGATGCGAAGATGAAGTCGTTTTTACAAGAGCAAGCGCAACAACGCTATAATTTTGGTCACGAGATTAAGCAAGAAATTAGAGCTTTTGATCAAGAGCCAGATAAAGGAGGAAGTGCAAAGGGCTCTTTACACCGAACGTGGATGGATGTTAAAACTGCTTTTTCAGGAAATGAGAATGAAACCGTTATGAAAGAAGTACAACGAGGGGAAGAAGCTGCTCTTGAAGATTATGATGAAATTTTAGCGGAGTCTACTTTACCGGGTACTACAAAAGATATTCTAAGAAATCAAAGACAACAAATTGCGCAAGCGAAACAAAGTGCTTCGAACTGGGAAGTTATTTCATAATAGGTATTAAAATAAACTAGAAACGCTCGGGTGTACACCCGAGCGTTTCTGTTGAAAAAAAGTAAAATTAAACAGCAACATCTTGCTCTTTTTCTAAAGCGATTGCTTTAGGAAACAAGATATTATTTTCGAGGTGTATATGTTTGTGTAAATCCTCTTCAAATTCTTTTAGCATCGCAAAGGTCACGCGGTAAGTATTACAAGCATCGGCTGGGGGGGCGTAGCTATTTGTGTTTTTTTCTATAACCTGCAGTAATTCGCCGGCTTCGGTATGCTCATGTTCCATCATGTTAATAGGATTTTCAACACTGCCAAAATGCGGCCTTTCTAGCGGTTGATGAGTAAGTTTATGGTTGATCATTTTTCTGATAAACGGGAAGAGTATTAATTCTTCTTTTTTCATATGCGAAGCCAATTCTTTGGCTAAGGCATTAAAAGCATCGTGAATGGTAAATAACTCCGGATGTCTTTCGCCATGTACTTTGCATAACTTGGTTAAGAATTGTTGCAAGACAGGACTTTTTTCACTTACATAGCGATGATGTGTTTTCTCGATATAATCGGCTAATAAATCCAGAGGCCAAGCTCTAAAATCTGGTTCGCCTGTTGTTTTTTCGGTGAAAACATGCTGTAATTGATTCTCCAATTGTTGCTTGTTTATTTTTTTTAGATCACAAACATCATTCACTTTTCGATTTCCGCGACAGCAAAAATCAATTCCGTATGCATTAAAAATAGCTGCAGTTCGGTAGTCTTGAGCTACTAGCTCTCCAATTTGTTTATTCAATATATTCTCCATAACGCATTAATTAAGACAAGAATGTCCGATTTAGATATAAATTTTTTATTCTTTTAAAAAAGTAGTGTTTTCATCAACTGCTCTAGCTAAATCTTCCAAGGTTGTGCTTACTAAGGTTTCCTTTAATTTTTCTCGGATAGGTAAAATTTGAAAATGCAGAGCGCAGGGTTTTGATGCACTACATTTTTCAAATCCTAAAGCACAACCGTTATAAGAACCTTCTCCGTCAATAGCAAAAACAATATCTTTTAAAACTACTTTTTTAAGATTCACTGGGGTAACAAAAAAACCACCTTTGGCCCCTCTGTTACTTTCAATAATGTTTGCTTTAACCAATTTCTGTAAAATTTTGGCTGTAAAGGCTAGAGGACTATTAATTTCTTCAGCTATATCTTTAAGTTTAACTGCTTTATTTTCCAGTCCTTTTTGACCTACATAAGTTGCAGCTTTTAAAGCGTGCGAACAAGATTTAGAAAAAATACCACTTTTATTAATCATACTGCAAAGATAGAGTACATGATCAGGACAAAAAAGTCTTTTTTAATGATATTAGTCATATTTTAAAAATCTATACTCCCTTATCTTTGTTTCGATTTAATAACCGAAAAATCAGTAACAATGAAAAACTATTTAAAATTAAGCGTTCTTATGTTAGCTTTTGCAGGAATACTAGTAAGCTGTGGAGGAGACAACAAGAAAGAAGAGAAAAAGGAGAAAATTACTTTAAATCAAGCTGAACCAGTAAAAAAGGAGAAAAAAGCCGATAAGGTTCCAGCTTCTAAACGTGTAGATTTAGATAACAAAGGGGTAGGTCCTATCACCAGTGTTGATTTACCTGCAGATATAGATCAAGCTATGGCAGCCAAAGGGAAAGAAGTATATGAGAAAATGTGTACAGCTTGCCATAAAGTTGATAAGCGTTTTATAGGGCCCGCACCTAAGGGAATTTTAGAGCGTAGATCTCCAGAATGGGTGATGAATATGATTTTGGCGCCAGAACGAATGGTGAGAGAAGATCCTTTGGCTAAAGATTTATTGATAGAATTTAATGGATCACCAATGGCTAATCAAGGCTTAACCGAGGAAGAAGCGAGACAAGTCTTGGAGTATTTTAGAACACTATAAACCAAAAATAAATAAACATGAAAATTCTAAACTTAGGTATTGGGCTCTTAGCTGCCGCAGCGATGATGAGTTGTGGTGACAATGTCAACAAGAAAAGTAGTGCTGGAGGTGCTTTAAATAGCAGCGCAGCAGAAAAAGTTTACGTAGCACCTGGAGAACAGGACGAGTATTATGCATTTATATCTGGAGGATATAGCGGAAATTTAACCGTTTATGGTTTGCCTTCGGGAAGATTATTTAAAGAAATTCCTGTTTTTAGTCAATTTCCAACTTCAGGTTATGGCTACTCAGAAGAAACAAAGCCAATGTTAAATACCTCGCATGGTTTTATCCCTTGGGGAGATTCGCACCACCCAGATATTTCACAAACTGAAGGGGTAACTGACGGACGTTGGATTTTTATAAATGAAAACAACACACCTAGAATCGCGAGAATCGATTTAGAAACTTTTGAAACAGTGGAAATTATTGAGGTGCCGAATAGTGCAGGGAATCACAGTTCTTCTTTTGTAACTGAAAACACTGAGTATGTAGTAGCCGGGACTAGATTCTCTGTTCCTGTTCCGCAACAAGATATCAGCATAAAAGAGTATAAAGGTAAATTTAAAGGAGCCTTGTCTTTTATTGGAGTTGAAAAAGAAACTGGGCATATGGATATAAAATTCCAATTGTTAATGCCAGGATTTAATTACGATCTTTCTCACCCAGGTCGAGGCGATTCTCACGGTTGGTTCTTCTTTACAACTTATAATACAGAAGAAGCAAGCACTTTATTAGAGGTAAACGCTTCGCAAAATGATAAGGATTTTATCGCAGCTGTAAACTGGAAAAAAATTGAAGAGTACATTAACAATGGTGGAGGAAAAATGATGCCTTCGAATTATGCGCATAACGTGTATGATCATAATTCTCATACCGCTACTTCAACTATGAAAAAAGAGGTACGGGTAATTGATCCTACAGAAGTTCCTGGTGCGGTTTACTTGCTGCCAACACCTAAATCACCTCACGGTTGTGATGTATCACCAGATGGTAAGTACATTGTAGGTAATGGTAAATTATCGGCTAACTTAACTGTTCACTCCTTTGAAAAAATGCAAGAGGCAATAAAAAATGAAAAGTTTGAAGGTGAAGCTTACGGTATTCCTATTTTAAGTTTTGAAGATGTATTGGCAGGACAAGTAGAGCAAGCAGGATTAGGACCTCTTCATACCGAATTTGATGACAAAGGAAATGCCTACACTACTTTCTTTATCTCTTCTGAGGTTGTGAAATGGAAATTAGGTACTTGGGAAGTTATTGATAGAAAACCTACTTATTACTCTGTAGGGCACTTAACAATTGCAGGAGGTAACTCAAGAGAGCCAGATGGCAAGTATATGTTTGCGATGAACAAAATTACTAAAGATCGTTATTTACCAACTGGACCAGAATTAGAGCACTCTGCGCAATTATATGATATTTCTGGAGAGAAAATGGAATTGCTGCTAGATTTCCCAACTCACGGTGAGCCACACTACGCTGCTGCTATTAAAGCAGATAAAGTAGCGCCTAATTCAAAGAAATTTTATAAGTTGAGTGAGAACACACACCCATTTGCAGCAAAAAGCGAAGCCGAAACTAAGGTAGTTCGTGAAGGTAATGTAGTACACGTATATATGACAACAATACGTAGTCACTTCTCGCCAGATAATATTGAAGGAATTAAAGTAGGCGATAAAGTTTACTTCCACATCACTAACTTAGAGCAAGATTTTGATGTACCACACGGATTTGCAATTATAGGGCAAAACAACTCTGAGTTGTTAATTATGCCAGGTCAAACTAAAACTTCGGTTTGGGAACCTAAACAAGTAGGAGTATGGCCATTCTATTGTACAGATTTCTGTTCTGCTCTTCATCAAGAAATGCAAGGATATATACGTGTTTCACCAAAAGATTCTGACATTGAGTTAGAGTGGTCTTTAGGTGAGGATGTAGAATAATAATTGTTGTTTAATTGATTTTTTGAAGGCAGGGATTATCAAGTCTCGATGGTCTCTGCCTTTTTAATTTAACAAAATTGAGTATGAAAAGTGCAAGTATTATAATGATAATAGGCTCGGCTTTATTGTTTAGCTTATTTATTTATCCGTTATGGACAGTAGAGTTGGAAGCTCCCCAATATCCAGACGGTTTAGGAATGTACATTCATCTCGATGGTCTTCAGGGCTTTACCGAGTATGATTTGCAAAATATTGATGGTCTAAATCACTATATTGGTATGCAAAAGTTACCTACTCCAGCAGATATGTGGGAGTTTAGAACTTTCCCTTTGGTAGTAGGAGGAATGGCTATTCTAGGAGTATTAATTGGCTTTTTAGGTTTGTTTTCTAAAGTGTCTCATAAATGGTTTTTAGGTTGGCTAGTGATGATGACAGTTTTAGGTATCTTAGGTATGTACGACTTCAATGCTTGGTTGGTAGATTACGGTACAAACCTTGATCCCAAAGCAATTATTAAAGTGGTAGATGCAGATGGAAACCCGTTTAGCTATAAACCACCCTTGCTAGGCCGACGTGATATACTTAACTTTACAGCGGTTTCTTATCCAGCTCTAGGCGGAATTTTATTAACCGTAGGGATGCTATTAACTTTTATAGCCTATTTAATAGGGCTAAAATCTTCAAAGAAATGAAAAAATTAGTCGCCATATTCAGTTTTATAACTTTGGTGAGTTGTAGTAAAGAAAAGCAACCAATCGCTTATGGAGAAGATAGTTGTGATTTTTGTAAAATGACGATTGTCGATCAAATTCACGGAGCAGAAATAGTTACAGATAAGGGTAAGGTATATAAATTTGATGCTTTAGAATGTTTAATAGATTTTAAACAAGAAATGGTTAAAGAAACACCAGAACAATTCTTTACCAATCATTATCTAGTACCCTCAGAGCTTATCTCTGCCCAGACGGCGATTTACCTAATTTCTGAAAATATTCCTAGTCCTATGGGCGAATTTATTACTGCTTTTCCTAATCGAGAACAAGCCCAAAAGGTGCAGCTAGAAAAAGGAGGTGCAATCTATACCTGGAATGAAATTCTAGACCAGCAGCAAAATTAAATCAATTGAATCTGAAGCTATGCTACAAGGTTATTTTAAATCTATTTTATTAATAGTAGTTTTCTTGATTGGGGCAAATACGCTTTATGCTCAAATTGAGGTATGCGAAACTTGCCCTTATTCTAGCATTAAGAAAGCTGTGACAGAAGCGCGAAGCGGTGATACTATTCATATTAAAAAGGGTACTTATCGCGAGAATAAAATTGTAATAGACAAGCCTCTTTACCTAAAAGGTTATGATTACCCAGTGATTGATGGTCTTAACAAGGCCGATATCCTAAATGTATTTGCCGATGGTGTTCGAATATCTGGAATTAAATTAATTAATGTAGGTTCCAGTTATACAGAAGACTATGCTGCTATCCGCGTAAGCAAAGCAAAAAATTTCATTCTTGAAGACTTAATACTCGAAAAAATATTTTTTGGTATTTATTTAGAAAAAGCCAGTGATGGTATTGTACGTAATAATAAAATATTAGGCGATGCTGTATCAGAACATAATTCGGGTAATGGCATCCAGTTATGGTATTCAAAACGTATTACCATTAAAGAAAATTTAATTCAAAAAGTGCGTGATGGAATCTATCTTGAATTTGCAGACCATTGTATTATAGAAGATAATATAAGTAAGGACAATTTGCGCTATGGTCTTCATTTTATGTTTAGCAATGACGATGCTTACGCACAAAATATTTTTGAAAATAATGGTGCTGGTGTTGCAGTTATGTTTTCTAAGCGGATTGAGATGAGGGCGAACCACTTTAGGTACAACTGGGGAACGGCTTCTTACGGTTTGTTGCTTAAAGAAATTAATGACGCCGAAATTGTTGAGAATATTTTTGAAGAAAATACAACAGGAATAAATATTGAGGGCTCCAATCGTGTAAATTACCTTAAGAATACTTTCAAGAATAACGGATGGGCAGTAAAGGTGCGTGGTGCTTGCTATGAGAATAAATTTTTAGAAAATAATTTTTTGTATAACTCTTTTGATGTTAGTTACAATAGTAAGTTAAATAATAATTTGTTTTTAAATAATTACTGGAGCTCCTATACGGGCTATGATTTAGATGAAGACGGTTTTGGAGATGTGCCGTATAGACCAGTAAAACTATTTAGTTATATCGTAAATAGAACACCTGAAACTATTATTTTGATGAGGAGTTTATTTGTTGATATTATTGACTTTTCAGAAAAAGTGTCCCCGGTGTTTACACCCGATAACTTAGTAGATAAAGCCCCTTTAATGAGAAAAAAGTAATGATAGAAATTAAGAATATTCATAAAAAATTCGGGAAAAACAAAGTGCTTAAAGGGATAGATTTAGAAATCCCCAATCAAGGTATCTTTGCCGTATTAGGTCCAAATGGCTCAGGTAAGACAACTTTAATAAAATCAATTTTAGGTATGGTGGTTCCAGATCAAGGTGAGATTTTTATTCAAGGTAAAAGAACTCATGCCAATGGTCTTTATAGAAAAAATATTGATTACCTACCACAAATCGCTAATTTCCCAGGTAATTTAGGGGTTAAAGAATTATTAGGAATGATAAAGGATTTACGTGGAGGTAATGCCCAAGCAGATCATTTGATCAAATTATTTCATTTAGAGCCTTTTTTAGATAAGAAATTAAGCAACCTATCAGGAGGTACCAAGCAAAAGGTAAACATCGTTTTAACTTTTATGTTTGATAGCCCTTTAATTATTTTAGATGAACCAACCACAGGCTTAGATCCAATTGCATTACTTCATTTAAAAGAACTGATACAGCGAGAAAAAGAAAAGGGTAAAACTATTTTGGTTACTTCGCATATTATGAGTTTTGTTGAAGAAATCTCAGACGAGATTGTTTTTATTCTCGAAGGGAAAATTTATTTTAAAGGCAATATTCATCAACTAAGAGAAAAAACCCAACAAACCGATTTTGAACACGCAATTGCTCACCTTTTAATGAAAAACCATGCTTAAAATTTTAAAATACAGTTTCTTCGATTTAATAAGAAGCCGATGGAGCTATGTCTACCTGTTGTTCTATTTGCTTTTGTCGTTTGTACTTTTGTTCCTTAATCAGGATTTATCCAAAGCGGTAATAACTTTAATGAACGTAATCATAATTTTGGTGCCCTTAATAGGGACAATTTTTGGGGTTATGTATTATTATAATTCTAAAGAATTTACAGAGTTACTATTGGCGCAACCTGTTAAACGTTCCTCTATATTCTTAGGTCAATACTTAGGCGTAGCTTTATCGCTGGTAATGAGCTTGGTTCTTGGGTTGGGCATTCCTTTTGTACTTTATGGTTTGTTTCAATCGGGTGCTATTTGGAACTTTAGTTTGCTGTTAATTACTGGAGCAATGTTAACTTTCATATTCACCGCCTTAGCATTTAATATTGCATTATATAACGAGAATAAAATTAAAGGATTCAGTTATGCCATATTGCTTTGGCTTTTTCTCGCTGTAATTTATGATGGATTGTTTTTAATGTCTTTAATTATGTTTGAAACATACCCCTTAGATAAATTCACACTCATAGCCACTACTTTTAATCCTATAGACCTTTCTAGAATTTTAATTTTACTAAAGTTAGATATCGCTGCACTTCTAGGGTACACAGGAGCGGTGTTTCAAAAGTTTTTTGGTACTAATTTGGGTTTATTTGCTGCGCTATCAACCCTTATGATTTGGGTGATTTTACCCGTACTTAATATTGCAAGAAAAGCTAAAAAGAAAGACTTTTAAAATAATATTAATGCAAGTAAAACAAAGCATCCAACTTTACATAGCACTGGGCCTATTTTTAGCAGCTATTGTTGGAGGTTTAGCTTTACGCATGTTGTTCTTTGTCGATTTACCTGTCGTTTTTAAACATATTGTTCACGCGCATTCCCATACAGCTATTCTCGGTTGGATTTATCTAGCCTTGGTACTCTTGATTTATAAGAACTATTTAAAAGACTGGGTGCCAAATCGGGTTTTTTTGTGTATTTATAGTTGTACCTTGATAAGCATAGTCGGTATGATGCTTAGTTTTCCCATTCAGGGCTACGCTGCGGTATCCATATTTTTTTCGACCCTATTTTTATTTTGCAGTTATGGCTTTTATTGGTCTTTTCTAAAATATATTCCAAAAGAAAAGCGAGCAAGTCCGGCTTATAAATGTACGCACCTAGCCCTACTATATATGGTTATTTCGAGCATCGGACCTTGGGCCATTGGTCCTATTATGAGCATACTGGGAGCAGATTCACCTTGGTACCGAGTAGCGATTTATTTTTACCTGCATTTTCAATATAATGCGTGGATGATTCTAGCGCTCATAGGCGGATTTTTATTCGTTTTAGAACAAAAGAAAGTTTACATGCGACAAGCTAATTTTAAAAGCTTTATAATTTTTTTTCATTGGGGAGTGTGCTTAAGTTTTTTGATATCAATTTTGTTTCTTAAACCAGGCTTTTGGATGCATATCTTGGCTATAATAGGAGGTGTTTTTCAATTTTTGGCTTTATGGTATTTGGTAACTTACTTTAGAAAACAAGCCTTTATGCTGCCTGTCGTTAATTCAAAACTAAATGCGAGTTTATTAAAAACAGTACTGTTGTTCTATTTTGTAAAACTACTAATGCAATTGCTAGCTGCTTTTCCTTTTATATCAAATTATATAGTTAATTTTAAAAATTTAGCAATTGGTTTTTTACATTGGGTGTTTTTAGGAGTTGTAACTCCGGCAATTTTTTATCTATTACACCAAAGCAATTTATTGAGCCTAACTTCTAGAAACTATAAGATCTATTTGCTTGGGTTCGTACTAACAGAAATTTTAATTTTTTGGCAGGCTTTGATGAAAATTTTTAATGCGCCCGCACTGCCTAATCTCTATCAGTGGTTATTTGCAGCCAGTTGCTTAATTGCGATTTCGGTAGGAGGGATTTTCATTAGCACATTTAAAAGAAACAGAAAAGCTACATCTTAACACATTAATTTTGAAAGGATTTTTTCTAGTCTGCTATTAACAAATATCAAGGTATTTCAAATTGGCAATACAGGCAGTACAAATGTAAAACCATTGATTAAAGGGTGTCAGTTATTAAATAAACATAAAAGCTATTCTAAAATAAGAATAGCTTTTATGTTTGTTAATGACTTAAACTGATTTTACTTCTCAGGCGGATACTTTTTTAAAATCTCGTGTACAATTTCTTGAATACGTTCAATCTTGGTTTCGCGATCTTTTGAAAGCGGGCCCTCACCTATTCCTTGCCAAACCAGCTCCATTGATTCTCGATCAACCAAATCTATAAATAATGTACCTTCGGTTTCTCGTGAAACGGTATTATGCCAATGGCTCCCATAAAAGGGGGAGAAGCCCCAGCCATATCCAAAGTTATTTTGATAGATATTTACATTTTCTTTAGTTTTCGTAAAAATACTAATCAATAAATCTGCACTTTTCTTTTTTTGTAAACCTTTGGCTGTAAGTTCCTTTTCTATGGCCTTTAGAATTCGCCTTTTATCTAAATCAGAAATTTTAGCTTGGTCAATACCAGGTTTATAAAACGCAAAACTTTGGTAGTGGTCAAAATTCACTTTTTGGTCATAATCTGTAGTAACTTGCACACTAGAGCAAGCCCCTAAGAAAAATAGAAATAACAGTAGGCTTGATATTTTTAGAAAGGCTCTCATAAAAAACGTATTTAAAGATTATTCAGCAAATCTTCATCAACCATCTGGGGTAATGTAACCTTGAGGTTTGGCTCGTTTTCCATCGCTCTTTTGATGGCAAAAATAGCCCCCTCATTTCTGGCCCAAGATCTTCTGGCAATACCATTGTTAACATCCCAGAACAACATTGATTTTAAGCGATTTGCAGCTTCTTTAGAACCATCAAGAACCATACCGAAGCCTCCATTTATTACTTCGCCCCAGCCTACGCCTCCACCGTTGTGTATACTCACCCAAGTGGCTCCTCTAAAGCTATCACCTATTACGTTATGAATGGCCATGTCTGCCGTAAATTTACTTCCGTCATAGATATTTGAGGTTTCTCGATAAGGCGAATCTGTTCCAGAAACGTCGTGATGATCTCTACCTAAGATGACCGGACCAATCTCACCTCTTTCTATCGCTTCATTAAAGGCCTCGGCGATTTTCATACGGCCTTCTGCATCGGCATATAAAATTCGTGCTTGTGAACCTACAACTAATTTATTCTCTTGAGCACCTTTAATCCAAGTAATGTTGTCTTGCATTTGTTGCTGAATCTCTTCCGGTGCGCCCTGCTTTAAGCTTTCTAACACTTGAGTGGCAATAGCATCTGTTTTTACGAGATCTTTTGTTTGGCCCGAAGCACAAACCCATCTAAAAGGACCAAAACCGTAATCGAAGCACATAGGTCCCATAATATCTTGTACATAACTAGGATATTTAAAGTCAATTCCGTTATCCGCCATAATATCTGCTCCTGCTCTGCTGGCTTCTAGTAAAAAAGCATTGCCATAATCAAAAAAGTAAGTTCCTTTGGCGGTATGTTTGTTTATTGCTTTTGCGTGCCGTATTAAACTGCGTTGTACTTCTTTTTTGAATTGGTCTGGGTCATTAGCCATCATTGTATTTGACTCCTCATAGCTTAGCCCTACGGGGTAATAACCGCCGGCCCACGGATTATGCAAAGAGGTTTGGTCACTGCCCAAATCAATATGAACATTTTCTTCATCAAATTTTTCCCATACCTCGACAATATTTCCAGCGTAAGCTATCGAAACCGCTTCTTTATTTTTTAAAGCATCTTTAACACGCTTTACTAGTTCATCTAAATCGCTTATTACCTCTTTAACCCAACCTTGCTCGTGTCTTGTTTTGGTGGCTTTTGGGTTTACTTCTGCGCAAACGCTAACGCAGCCTGCAATATCTCCTGCCTTAGGTTGTGCTCCACTCATACCACCTAATCCTGAAGTTACAAATAAACCTCCTTTTGGCGATTTTTTAATCTTTCTAAATCCGTTTAAAACGGTTATAGTGGTTCCGTGAACGATACCTTGCGGTCCTATGTACATATAGCTTCCGGCAGTCATTTGCCCGTATTGGGTCACGCCCAAAGCATTAAATTTCTCCCAATCATCTGGTTTAGAATAGTTCGGTATCATCATACCGTTAGTTACCACTACTCGAGGAGCTTCTTTGTGCGAAGGGAATAAACCCATGGGGTGCCCACTGTACATCACTAGCGTTTGCTCATCATTCATTGTGGCTAAATATTGCATCGTTAATCGGTACTGTGCCCAATTTGAAAAAACCCCACCGTTACCGCCATAAGTGATTAATTCGTGCGGGTGTTGGGCAACCGCGTGATCTAAATTATTTTGAATCATGAGCATTATGGCCTTAGCCTGTGTAGACTCACCAGGATACTCATTTATATCACGAGCGTATATTTTATAACTGGGTCTAAACCTATACATGTAGATTCGGCCGTAATCTTCCAATTCTTGTTTGAACTCAGGTAGGAGCGTAGCGTGATGTTTCTTATCAAAATAGCGTAAAGCATTTTGCAACGCCAGAACTTTTTCGGTTTCGCTTAAAATTTCTTTCCTTTTAGGGGCATGGTTAATACTCGGGTCGTATGTTTTTACAGGAGGTAAATCGTCTGGGATTCCTTGTAGTATTTCTTCTTGAAAAGTCATGGTTATTTGGAGTTTGCTTTTTTAATCTCTGTTTTTATTAAATCCGTAAGGGCAATGCCTACAGCCGCTCTTGCAACAATACCCGCGTTTGAGGTGGTATTGCTCTGTAAAGCATTTATACCCTTGGGGCGTTAAGTAGTAGTCCCCTTCGGTTAAAGGTATTCGTTTCTTAATATTCATAATGCTCAAAAATACATTTTTTTAAATTGAAACTGAAATAGAATGCAAAGCCTAAATCTAATTTGTTTCATTAACTAGATCCGTAAAATTAAGTAAAATGCTTATTGGCTTCTTTTGAAGCTTAAAGCGGATTTGTAAACGATTTAATAAAAAGAATAACCGCTGTTTTTTCATCTCATGACTTGTATAAAGGCTAACCGAATTTTATATTTTTGTAAAATGTTACACTGCCAAGAAAAATCAAAAAATCAATTTATTTTTAAAGATGAACAACGAAAAGTTGAACTCTTTGTAAAACGTGAAGACCTTTTGCATCCATTGGTTTCTGGAAATAAGTTTAGGAAATTAAAATATAATTTAATAAGGGCACAAAAAGAAGGGTTCAAGCAGTTGCTCACTTTTGGGGGGGCATTTTCAAATCATATTTTGGCCACTGCTGCGGCTGCGAACGAACTTGGTTTTAAAAGTATAGGTGTAATACGCGGAGAAGAACTGGGTAATGAAAATTTGCCTAAAACCCTTGAAACTAATAGCACCTTAAGGCAGGCAGTAAACTTAGGAATGCAACTATATTTTGTTTCGCGGCAGGATTACCGTAATAAAAATGAAAATGATTATTTAGAGAAGTTACAACAAAAATTTGGTTCATTTTATTTAATTCCTGAAGGCGGTACCAATGAATTAGCTATTCAGGGATGCGAAGAAATTTTAACACCCACAGATTTACATTTTGATTATGTGGCCGTTGCCGTGGGTACCGGCGGAACCATAAGCGGAGTAATTAACTCCTCGTTTGAAAGTCAACAAGTATTAGGTTTCCCTGCTCTGCGTGGAGATTTTTTAAGAGCAGAAATACAGCGGTTTGCTAAAAAAGATAATTGGCAACTTATACTAAATTATCATTTTGGTGGTTATGCTAAGGTAAATGAAGAACTTATAACATTTATTAATACTTTTAAGCAAGATTATCAACTTGCTTTAGACCCTGTGTATACTGGTAAAATGATGTATGGACTTTTAGATTTAATCAAAAACAATTATTTTTCTAAAAATACCCGTATTTTAGCGCTGCATACCGGAGGTTTGCAAGGTATTTATGGAATGAACGTAAAATTAAAACAAAAAGGATTAAGCTTATTACAATGACAAAATCAATTCACATTAAGCTGCTTATTGCTGTGGCCTTAATTCTAGGTTCTTGCGGCACGCAAAAAAAAAGTGTAAACAACTCACGTAAAAATTCGACTCAAAAAGTAGTTTCTAAAAAAGAAATAGATCAAAGTGTAAGCCGAAATCAGACAACCAAAAAGCTGCCTAACTACAAAAAACCTACAAGCCAAAAACCAGTTTTTAAAGATAATAATGAGCGTTATGTTTATGATTACGCACAAATAGCTAAAGATGAAATGGCACTTTATGGTATTCCTGCTAGTATTACTTTGGCACAGGGTATTTTAGAGTCTTCTGCAGGCAAAGGAGAACTCACGCTAAAAAGTAATAATCATTTTGGCATAAAATGCAACGGATGGCAAGGAGAAAAAGCTTACCACGATGATGATGCTTTACAAGAGTGTTTTAGAAAATATAAAGATCCTAAATATAGTTTTAGAGACCATAGTTTGTTTTTAAAAGAAAGAAAGCGCTATGCGTTTTTATTTGAACTAGATAAAGATGATTACAAAGGTTGGGCACATGGCCTAAAAAAAGCAGGATACGCTACAGATCCTAGATATCCGCAAAAGCTTATCAGTATTATAGAGCGTTACCAACTTCACCAATACGATGACCATGTTTTGGGTAGTGGTAGCCGCAAAGGCAATCGTAGAAAAGCCGTTCGAGCAGATCATACCAGTATACGTTACACTGTACAAAAAGGGGACACCTTGTATACTATCGCCAAGCGATATGATTTAAGCGTAGACGAACTTAAAGCTTTAAATAAATTAAAAGACAATCATTTGAGTATTGGTCAAAAATTATATGTAAAATCACTGTAAAACAATAAAATTTCATGTATAAACGTAGTAGTGCATTATTTACCGAGGCTAAAAAGTACATACCTGGTGGAGTAAACTCTCCCGTTCGTGCTTTTAATGCTGTTGGAGGAGATCCTATTTTTATCAAGGAAGCCAAGGGAGCTTATTTATATGACGAAGATGGAAATGAACTCATAGATTATATAAATTCTTGGGGCCCTATGATCTTAGGTCATGCGTATCCTCCAGTGGTAAACGCAGTAATTGAGCGTACCAAAAAAGGAACTAGTTTTGGTACGCCAACTGAGATCGAAACTGAGATTGCCAAATTGGCTGTAGAAATGGTACCCGGTATAGATCAAATAAGAATGGTAAATAGCGGTACAGAGGCGTGTATGAGCGCTGTACGTCTTGCACGAGGATTTACTAAGAAAGATAAGATTATAAAATTTGCGGGTTGTTATCACGGGCATAGCGATTCTTTTTTGATCCAAGCCGGTAGTGGTGCGGTAACATTCGGTAGTCCTAATAGTCCTGGAGTAACCCAAGGCACAGCAAAAGATACGCTTTTAGCCACTTATAATGACTTAGGTAGTGTTGAAGCTTTAATAAACGCTAATAAAAATGAGATTGCCTGTATTATTTTAGAACCAGTTGCTGGTAATATGGGGTGTATTCCACCTCAAGAGGGTTTTTTAGAAGGCTTACGCAGTTTGTGTGACCATAACAATATCTTATTAATTTTTGATGAGGTGATGACCGGCTTTAGATTATCGGCTGGGGGGGTGCAGGAAAGAAAAAACATCTCTGCAGATATTGTTACCTTTGGTAAGGTAATTGGCGGTGGTTTACCTGTTGGTGCATTTGCAGCAAGACAAGAAATAATGAATCATCTAGCGCCTTTAGGTAGTGTATACCAAGCCGGTACTTTAAGTGGTAACCCGCTAGCGATGTCGGCTGGTTTAGCTATGCTGCAGAGCTTAAAAAACGACCCAGAAGTATTTAAACGTCTTGATGAAAAAACAGAATATTTGCGAGATGGTTTAGTAAAAGTGCTAGAGAAAAACAATATTGATTTCACAATTAATCAATATGGTTCTATGCTTTCAGTTCACTTTTCTAATGAGCCTGTAGTAGATTTTGATTCGGCTGCGCTAGGAAACAATGATTACTTTAAACGGTTTTTCCATGGCATGCTTAAAGAAGGGGTTTATATTGCTCCAAGTGCTTTTGAGACCTGGTTTATTACAGATGCCTTGACTTACGCAGATTTAGATAAAACTATCGCTGCCGCGGATAGCGTCACAGCTAACTGGTAAAGCTATATTTAAGCAATTGATTACCTTGATGTAGAGGAATAAATAACGTAAATTTTTTTGAAAGAAAATCAGCTGTAGCAAAAATTACAGCTGGTTTTTCATTTTAAAAAGCTTTTTTTATATAGAAGATTTAATTATTAAATTCTGCTTAAGCTGTGTCAAATACGTAATAATTTATCTTTATAAACTTTCGTTTATACGTAAAAGCTCCTCGATATAATCACGTTTGTTTGATAATCTTGGTATTTTATGCTGGCCCCCTAATTTATTGTGCTGCTTACTCCAAGCGTAAAAAAGCTTTGGTTTAGCCGCGTGTAAAACAAGTGGATTCAGGGTAACATTATTTTTCCGCTTAGCTTCATAATCGCTGTTTAGGCGTTGTAACTCTAAATCTAACTTGGTTTTAAAAGTAGTTAGGTTGTCAGGTAATTTATTAAATTCAACAATCCATTCATGCGCACCTTGGTCTTTACCTTGCATAAATACTGGGCCAGCGGTATAATCTACAATCTCGCAATGTAGTTCTTGACAAACGCGCTTTAATGCTGTCTCTGCATTTTCTATAATTAACTCTTCGCCAAAAACATTAATATGATGTTTGGTGCGTCCGGTTACTTTTATACGATAGGGAGAAAGGGAAGTGAATCTAACCGTATCACCCACTTTATAGCGCCATAAGCCAGCATTGGTAGTAATTATTACGGCATAATTTTGATTTAGTTCAACCCCGTCAAGCGGAATTATTTTCTCGTTAGCTGTACCATAAGTTTCCATAGGTATAAACTCATAAAAAATGCCATAATCTAGCATCAATAGTAACTCTTTTGATTGATTTTGATCTTGTACCGCAAAGAAACCTTCAGAAGCATTGTAAATTTCATAATACCTGAATTGGTCTCTTGGTATTATGCTTTGGTATTGTTGCATGTAGGGTTCAAAACTTACACCGCCGTGAAAATAAACTTCTAGATCGGGCCAAATATTAATTAAATTGGTTTCATCTTTATAAGACAAAACACGATTAAGTAAAACCAGCATCCAAGAGGGAACGCCTGCTAAACTTGTTACATTTTCTTTTATTGTGCTTTTGACTGTAGCAAACATTTTGGCTTCAAAATCACTCATTAAAGAAATTTCATTGTTAGGTGTTGAGCTGTATGACGCCCAAAAAGGCATATTGTCTATTAAAATCGCCGATAAATCACCAAATGAAGTGCCGTTTTCTTTGTACAATTCTTTACTTCCGCCCAAGCGTAGACTTTTTCCTGTAAATAGTTTAGAGTTCGGATTGTTGTTAAGATATAGACACAATAGATCTTTACTTCCTGCATAATGACAATCTTCTAAAGATTCTGAGCTCACAGGAATAAACTTGCTTTTTGCGTTAGTAGTACCACTAGATTTTGCAAACCATTTTATAGGAGTAGGCCAAAATAGATTGTTCTCACCTCGTCTACTTCGCTCAATTAAAGGCTCGAATTCTTCATAAGTAATAATAGGAACACGCTCTTTAAATGTTTCATAGTTTTTTATTTCATTAAACCCATATTGTTCCCCTAAAACTGTATTTTTAGACTTTTGTACAAGATGGCTTAAAAGCTCGTGTTGTACTTCATTAGGATATTTTAAAAAAAGCTCCATCTGGTGAATTCTTTTTTTTAAAAACCATGAAGCTATAGAATTTACAATGGGAAAGGCCATGCAACGTGTCTTTTGTATCGTGTTGTAAAAATAGGATTTTATACGAAACAATGAACATACTAAATTAAAATACTATGCTAAGATTTGAAGGGGTACTACAAAAAATGCCTACTCATTTAAGAGATCAGGTTCATTATTATATGAATTTAGGAGTTGATTTAATTCATATGAATGAATTTTTAGACAAAGAGATTCATCTGCAGTTTCTTAAATATGAGTGCTTAAATTGTAATAAAGACAAAAAAATTTTCAGACAAGGTTTTTGTTATGATTGTTTCTATGCTATACCCCAAGCAGGCGATTGGATAATGAAGCCAGAACTCAGTAAAGCTCATTTAGATGAAGAAGATCGAGATTTGGAATACGAAAAAAAGGTGCAGCTACAGCCACATATCGTTTATTTAGCTAATTCTTCAAATGTGAAAGTAGGGGTAACCCGAAAAACTCAAGTACCTACAAGGTGGATCGACCAAGGTGCGCACGAAGCTTTAGAAATTCTAGAGGTGCCTAACCGATATTTGGCGGGAATTGCTGAGGTAGCTTTAAAAGAACACGTGGCCGACAAGACGAATTGGCGAACCATGCTCAAAAATGAAATAGAAGATGTTAATTTAGAAGTAACTAGAGATCAATTAAAGCAGTATTTACCTCAAGAAGTACTTCCTTATTTTTTAGATGCTAATACTGAAACAAATATTAAATTTCCGGTATTGGCGTATCCAAAGAAATTAAAAAGTTTAAACTTAGAAAAGAAACAGCATTTCACTGGTAAACTGGTGGGAATTAAAGGCCAGTATTTAATATTTGAAGATTATACTGTTTTTAACGTGCGAAGCAATGAAGGCCTTTATGTGAGTTTGGAAGTTTAAAAAGGGTAAGCAACAGAAAAAGCGTTCTTTTCTATAAAGAACGCTTAGTTATACTTAAAAAACGGATAAATATCTGTTTATATATCTTCTTGATCTCTCAAATGCTGGATGTAAGCCGCTTTTTGTAGTTGCTTTCGCTTAGCAATAGAAGGCTTAGTATAATACTTATTATCCCTTAATATTTGAAGGGTTTTGGTGTCACGATATTTTCTTTTTAAACGCTTTAACGCACGCTCAATTTTTTCTCCGTCTTTTACTTTTACAATTAGCATATAAGATAGTTTAAATTTTTTTATTCAATATGGCGGTACTTTTTCAGTTACCAGGCTGCAAAGATAAAAATAAAAAGTGATAAACAAATAGAAACAGGTAAAATTAATGAATAAATTTTGATGCAATTTTCGCTATTTGTGGGGATTAGGGTACTACTAATTAGTAGGTGATTGGATTTTGTCTGAGGAATTAACTTGTTTAAATCATTTAGTCAATTATGATTTGGTATGATTTCAACCCAAATACTTTTTAAGCATTTTGTTCTTAGAGCTATCTTTTAATTTTCGTATTGCTTTTTCTCTAATTTGTCTAACTCTTTCTCGAGTTAAATCAAAAATTTCACCGATTTCTTCTAGAGACATTGGGCGCTGACCATTTAACCCGAAAAAAAGTTTTAAAATGTCGGCTTCTCTTGGCGGTAAGGTTTCTAATACTCGGGCTATTTCTATACTTAAAGAATCTTGCATTAAGTTTTGATCAGGGAAAGGCGATTCTTCGTGATTCACCACATCATACAAGCTAGAGGTTTCACCATCTTTTAGCGGTGCATCCATAGAAAGGTGTTTGCCAGAATTTTCTAAGGCCTGTTTTACCATTACGATATTTAAATCCAGTTCCTTTGCTATCTCTTCGGGTGTAGGAGGCCGTTGGTTGTTTTGTTCTAACTGGGCATAAGCTTTATTAATCTTATTTAAGGTTCCTATTTTGTTTAGAGGTAAGCGCACAATACGCGACTGCTCGGCGAGTGCCTGTAAAATAGATTGTCTAATCCACCAAACTGCGTATGATATAAACTTGAAACCACGGGTCTCATCAAATCGCTTAGCGGCCTTTACGAGACCTAAATTACCTTCATTAATTAAATCTGGTAGCGTAAGACCTTGATTTTGATATTGCTTCGCTACCGACACTACAAATCTTAGGTTGGCTGTTGTTAATTTTTCAAGGGCAGCTTGGTCACCTTGTTTAATGCGTTGTGCTAGTTCTACTTCTTCTTCGGCCGTAATTAAGTCTACTTTACTAATGTCTTGCAAATACTTATCTAGAGAAACAGATTCTCTATTGGTAAGCTGCTTGGTTATTTTTAACTGTCTCATAATTTATTGGCCTAGAACAGCGTAATTTAATAAAAGAATTTTAATTCTCTTGATTATTTTTCTTTTTCTTGCCTTTAAATATGTCTTTTATTAAATCGCCAGCTTTTTCTTTTATTTGCTCTTCTTTTGTCTTTTCAGGAGACTCTTGCGCAGTGTCTGTACTGTCTTTTTCTTTTTGATTTCCTTTTATAAGATCTGTGATTTTATCTTTCGCTTCGTTGATTACATCATCTTTCTTAGCATCTATAATTTGCTGACTTAAGTTCTTAACTGCAGTTTTAGTTTCTACTTGAACTTTTGGAGAGGTAAAACTACCTCCTATTTGAACTGGAAGTTTCACTTTGGTTTCGTTCAAATTATGTTCGGTTAAAGAGGCAAGTCCACCAGCGATTTCCTTACCTAGGTATTTCGCAGGCAAATCAATTTGTAATTGATAATTCATTTCATTGCTCAAACTGTGAGTTCCCTGTGCTTTTATAAGTATATCTTTAAGTTTTAATTCAAAGGGTTTTACCAATACTTGACCATTGTTAAACTCAAATTGTGTGGTTAAATTGTTTAAGTTTAGTTTTGTGAAATCTAAAAAATCTAGTCTAGCGTTTAATTTTGATAGTAAGGGCAACTTGCTTTCTTGAACTTGCGCTTGTAAAATTTGCGCTAAAGCACTTCCGTCAAGGCTGCTTAAAATAGGCGTAAAATCACTTGTAAGTGCACCATTTAATTTTAATTGAGTAGTTAAAGTTCCTTCCAAGGCCTGAACAATAGGAGCGAATTGTTTAAACAATTCTAAACCAGCAAAAGACTCGGCTATACCTATTCTCTCTAATTGAATATCCATATCAAACGCCGGTGTATAGGCTTGGGTAGAAACACTCCCGCCAAGGTTAATCTGTCCGCCAAAAATAGAGGCCTTAACTTGTTTAAGTTGTGCCTTCTCGTTTTTTATGCTTAAAGACCCGTTTACATTTTTTAACTTTAAATTGTCATAAACTACATTGTCGGCTGTGAAATTAAGGTTAGCATCTAAAAAAGAAGGTATTTTTATGGCATCTTGCGATTTGTTAACACGGGTTGGGGAGGCTTGTTTTTCTTCTTCCTTTACGGATTTATTTTCAGAAAGCTTAAAATCTTCGAGCACAAAATTGTTAGAGGCTATTGTAAAATCTCCTTTTAATTGCTGATTGGTAAATAGGAAACCTAATAAATTTCCAATTTTACCTTTGGCGTTTAAATCGGTTTTACCGGTAGTTAATGCCAATTCATTTAAATTTACAATTCCTGGATTAAAATTTATTCCTGCTTTTTTTATGGCAATTTTATTGGGAAGCTCCGGAGAAGAGTACTCAAAATTTTGCAGTAGTAGCTTTCCTTTGCTTTTTATACGTTCATATTGCTCTTTTTCTATGTCGTTCATAGCAAAAGCTAGGCTTAAATCGGTTTCTATTAGTCCATTAAGCTTTTGTTCTAGTTCTATTGGGTAGGCCTTCTCGATATTGGCTAAATTTATTTTTCCTGCCAACTGTGTGTTCACTAGCATATTACTGGTGATATTTCTGAATGTCCCCGATGCGGCAAATTGATCTTGATCTATTCTAAAATTCAATTTTTCAAGATCCAAGTAGGTGTCGTCTAATTTACCGGTTTCATTCTTTAAATTGGCGGTTATGCTTATATTTTCAACCCCTTTTGGCAAATCAGGATATTTAAACGATGCATTATCGCTGGAAACGCGAATATCAATTTTAGGAATAAGTTCATCGTTTATTATTCCTTTAATTTTTCCGTTAATAGAGAAGTCTCCAGTAGTTTTTACTTGATCAAGGTTTTTCGCATAACTTTCAGGAATTACTGCTAAAAAGTTTTTAAAATCTGAGGTAGGCGTTTTAAAGCTGAGATCTATTTCGCTATCTTTTTCGTTCACTTTAAAATAACCGTCAAATGAAAGTGGCAGTTGATTAATTAAAGCTTCATTTTCTAAAAAACTATAACGCTGGTTAGCTAAATCTAATTTAAATACGGCATCGAGCGCGAGTTTGTTTTTGTTTAAATATTCCTCATCGTCAATTTTTAAAGAAATTAAAGTATTGGTTTGGGTATTTAAATTGGTAATCTCATTTTTAAAATCTCCCGACCCTTTATGGTTAAACTCTTCTAAGCGAAACAAAATATTACTAGATTCGTCTAAGTATGAGATGATTGACTGGTTGATACTGTAATTTTGTATGTCTAAACTCAACGCCTGATTATTATTTGTGTCTGTCGTTGAATTTGTTTGGCTTGGTTGAGCAATATCATAATTAGCACGTCCTAAGCTGTCTACCTTAATATTAATTAAGGCTTGGTCTGCGTTAAATTGGGTGATGCTAATAGGGTTTTCTCCTGTAGCAAATAATTGCATAATACCCATACTTAAGCCTATTTTTTTTGCCGCAACCAAAGTATCACCCTCAAATGGTTCTTGGTTAATAATACTTAAATTTTTCAATTGTACGTGTGCATTAGGAAAATCTCTGTATAAACTAAGGTCTAGTTTTTCCCAATTAACTTGTGCAGTTAAATTGTTATTTACTGATTTTTTTATTACCTTTTCAATAGGGCCCTTAAAGAGTATAGGGGCAAGCAGAATTAAAATAAGTAAAACACCTATGGTGATCGCAAAAATTTTTAATGCCTTTTTCATATATAATCTATATTTAATTCTTGTTGGGGTTTTAATTTAAATTTTTTTCTAAAAAGGTATACACCAAAGTATAAAAATGGGGTGTCAATAGCAGCTATAAGAACTTTGAACAAAAATCCACTGACAAGGAGGCCGCCAAAAAGTTCCCAAGATATTTCTTTAAACACACAGAGTAAAAATACAACAGTAAAAGTATCAATAAACTGAGAAAAAAAAGTTGAAAAATTGTTTCTTAACCAAAGATGCTTGCCCTTCGTCTTTCTTTTCCAGAAATGGTATAGCTGTATATCTATCAATTGGGCAATTAAATAGGCGCTCATAGAGGCAAAAACGGCCAATGTTGTGGCTCCAAATACCTTTTGAAATAAATCATCATCTATGGGCGACCACTGGGTAGCCGGAACGACGCTAGCCGTATAGATGATTAAAAGCGAAAATACCGAAGCAAACATCCCTGAAATAACTACTTGGTTGGCTTTCTTTTTCCCGTAAATTTCGCTAATTAAATCGGTTATTAAAAAAGTAACCGGATAGGGCAAAACTCCTACTGATATTTCAAAGGTATGCCAGTCAAAAAAATTCCAGTAAAAAAACTTTTTAAATATTAAATTGCTTGCTACTAATGCTGCGATAAACAAAGCACCCAACCTTAGGTATATTTTATAAGCTAATGGATTAAAACTCGGTTTCAATAAAATAATAATTGTTAATACTCTTCGTCACAAATGTAGCTATATGTAAATTTGTTTTACTTAATTTGCTGTGAAATTGTAGAACTTAGCCTGTTAATTTTTTGAAAAATATAGCCTCATCCTACATCGCTCTGGGTAGTAACGCCCCTGATAAATTGCATTTTCTTCAACTTGCCCTAAATCAGATTCATCTAGAGGTGGGTACCATTGCTGCCTGTTCATCACTTTATGCTACGCAAGCACAAGGGTTTTTGGGTGATGACTTCTTAAATTTGGTGATCCAGGTGCAAGCACGGCTTTCTCCAGAAGAGATACTTGATGCCTTGTTGGGAATCGAAAAAAAACTGGGTAGAGTTCGTGAAGGCGATTTTTTTTCAAATAGAACTATCGATTTAGATATTTTATTTTTTGAAGATGAAGTGATTCATAGTAAACATCTAAATGTGCCGCATTTGCAATTGCATAAACGCAATTTTGTACTGTATCCCTTAAACGAAATTGCGCCTGATTTTGTTCACCCTGAACTGAAAAAATCCGTAAAGCAAATGTATGCCGAGTTGGAGAGTTTACCCATTAAAAAAATAGATACCGTTTTAGACCAGCCTCAATTACCAGCTAACAAACGCAATTATTTAGCCATAGAAGGAAATATAGGAGCAGGAAAAACAAGTTTAGCTACCATGATTGCACAAGATTATGGGGCAAAATTAATTCCAGAACGCTTTAAAGATAACCCTTTTTTACCCAAATTTTATAAAGATCAAGCGCGCTATGCATTCCCTCTAGAAATGTCATTTTTAGCCGATCGGTATCAACAATTATTAGATGATATTGGGCAATATGATTTGTTTTCTGATTTTATGGTGGCCGACTATGATGTATATAAATCGCTAATATTCGCCAAAGTTACCCTCCAAGAAGAAGAGTATGCTCTGTATAAAAAGCTGTTTAATATAATGTACAAAGATTTAGCCAAGCCAGATTTGTATGTTTATCTTTACCAAAATACCGAGCGTTTAATGCAAAATATTAAAAAACGGGGCAGAACTTATGAACAAAATATTCCCCAGGATTATCTAGAGAAAATTAATCAAGGATATTTAGGGTTTATAAAAAATCCGCATCATCTAAATGTGAAAATTATAGATATTTCTAAGTATGATTTTGTACAGAATAGAGCCGATTATTTGGCGTTGCTAGAACAAATAGCATCGGCATAAGCTAATGAGCTTAATGGGTTATCTTACTGAATAAATCCCAAACCACAATACCCGTACTAACCGATATATTAAGCGAGTGCTTACTGCCTATTTGCGGAATTTCAATCACATAATCACTAGCCGACACAACACTTTGTTGTACTCCTTTTACCTCGTTACCAAAAATTAAAACCAGATGCTCATTTTTTGTGGGAACATAATTTTGTAAGGCTGTAGAATTTTCGGCTTGTTCAACTGCCAATATTTTTTTGTTTTCTGTTTTTAGTCGCTCAACTAAACTTAGCGTGTCTTCTACATACTCCCAAGCAACTGTTTCGGTAGCTCCTAATGCTGTTTTACGTATATCTTTATGTGGCGGTTGCGCCGTAATGCCGCACAGGTAAACCTTTTCAATTAAAAAAGCATCGGATGTTCTAAAAACAGACCCTATATTATTTAGGCTTCTTATGTTATCTAAAACTATACTTATTGGTGTTTTAGTCGCTGTCTTAAATTCTTTTGGAGACTTACGAGCTAATTCTATATTTTTTAATTTTCTATTTTTCATAATGGAGCGCTAAATAATTTGGTAAAAAAATAACAACGACTTATGGCAATAATTATATTTTGCCTTAAAGGCGGATTTTTAAGCTGCAAATTTATAAAATTATGCTGCTAAAAGGGCTTTGTGAAGCAAAACTTGTATTTTTACCACCAACCTAAAAACCAATTAACGTGGCAGCAAAAAAGAAAGATAAAGTAACCCCGTTGATGAAACAATACAACGCGATTAAAGCTAAGTACCCCGATGCAATGCTTTTATTTCGTGTGGGTGATTTTTACGAAACTTTTGGTGAAGACGCGGTTAAAGCTGCTCGTATACTCGATATTGTGCTTACTAATAGGAATAATGGGGGAGAGCGAACAGAATTGGCCGGATTTCCTCACCATTCTTTAAACACCTACTTGCCAAAATTAGTTAAAGCAGGCGAACGAGTTGCTATTTGCGATCAGCTCGAAGATCCTAAACAAACCAAGAAAATTGTAAAGCGAGGAGTTACCGAGTTAGTGACGCCAGGAGTAGCACTAAATGATGAGGTTTTACAGCGGAAAACCAATAATTTTTTAGCGGCGATTCAGGTTGGCAAAACCCATTTTGGTATTGCGTTTCTAGATGTTTCTACTGGTGAATTTTTAACCGCTCAGGGTAATGAGGAGTACATTGAGAAGTTGTTGCAAAATTTTTCACCCAGTGAAGTGCTTATCTCAAAAAAACATAGATTCCAGGTTGAAAAGCTGCTGGGAGGAGATCTTAATAATTTTTATTTAGAAGATTGGGTTTTTCAAAGTGATTATGCCAAAGAAACATTGAAATCTCATTTTGATGTAGCCAGCTTAAAAGGTTTTGGTATTGAACATCTAGAAGAAGGCATTGTAGCATGCGGAGCTATATTGTATTATTTAAGTGAGACGCAGCACAGGCAATTAAAACATATCACGGCCATACAGCGTATTGCCACAGAAGAATTTGTTTGGATGGACAAATTTACCATTAGGAATTTAGAGCTTTATGAGGCGAATACACCACAAGCGGTTACTTTACTGGGCGTTATTGATAAAACTTTAAGCGCTATGGGAGGGCGAATGCTAAAACGATGGTTAGCCTTGCCCTTGAAAAACAAAGAAAGAATTATGGCTCGTCACGATGCTGTTGAATTTTTTTATAAATCTTTGGCTTCTCGCGAAACTCTTCAGCAACAGCTGCATAAAATTGGTGATTTAGAACGATTGGTTTCTAAGATAGCTACACAGAAAATAAATCCACGTGAAGTGGTACAACTAAAAAACTCGATTGCTGCAATTGAACCGATAAAAGCCCTGCTGCAAAATTCTAAAATAGAGGCACTGGCTAAGATGTCAGAAAATTTACAGCCATGTAACTTGTTACAGAATAAAATTGAATCTTGTTTAAAGGAAGAGGCCCCGGTTTCTATTCAAAAAGGAGGAGCTATTGCAGCTGGTTTTTCTGAAGAACTTGATGACTTAAGGAATTTAGCTTATACGGGAAAAGATCATCTCGATCAAATGCTTCAAAAGCATATACAAGAAACGGGAATAAGTAGCCTAAAAATAGCAAGTAATAATGTATTTGGTTATTACCTTGAAGTTAGAAATACCCATAAAGATAAAGTGCCCGCACATTGGGTACGAAAACAAACTTTGGTTAATGCAGAGCGTTATATTACCGAAGAACTAAAAGAATACGAAGCCAAAATACTAGGAGCTGAAGAAAAGATTTATCAAATAGAGCAGCAATTGTTTGGGCAATTGGTAAACTGGTTAAGCGACTACATTAAAACAATACAACAAAACGCATTGGTTATTGGTCAATTAGATTGTTTGCAAGGATTTGCTCAATTGGCTCAAGAAAACGCCTATGTACGACCAAAGATTAATGATAGTTTACAGTTGAACATTGAATCGGGTAGGCATCCCGTTATTGAAAAACAACTAAGGAGCGATCAAGTATATATTGCAAATGATTTGTACCTGGATTCTGAGTCGCAACAAATCATGATGATAACGGGGCCAAATATGAGTGGTAAATCGGCGATTTTAAGACAGACGGCTTTAATTGTTTTACTGGCCCAAATGGGGAGTTTTGTGCCCGCAAAATCGGCAGAAATAGGTTTGGTTGATAAAATATTTACAAGAGTAGGTGCTAGCGATAACATCAGTTTAGGAGAATCTACCTTTATGGTTGAAATGAATGAAACCGCCAGTATATTAAATAATTTATCGCCACGCAGTTTGATTTTGCTAGATGAGATAGGTAGGGGTACCAGTACCTATGATGGTATTTCTATAGCCTGGGCGATTAGCGAGTATTTGCACGAACATCCTGCCCAACCCAAAACCTTATTTGCAACGCATTATCACGAATTAAACGAAATGACTCAAAATTTTGCTAGAATTAAGAACTTTAATGTTTCGGTAAAGGAATTAAAAGATAAGGTTTTATTTTTACGGAAACTAGTGCCTGGGGGTAGCGAGCATAGTTTTGGAATTCATGTAGCCAAAATGGCCGGTATGCCTCAGCAGGTTCTATATAGAGCAGGTAAAATATTAGGTAAGCTGGAAGCTTCTAGAGGAGAAGAAACTCAAAGAGATAATATAAGGAATGCTACAGAGCAAGAACCTCAACTTAGTTTTTTTAAATTAGATGATCCTTTACTCGAAGAGATAAAGGAAATGATTACTGCTTTAGATATCAATACATTAACGCCAGTTGAAGCTTTGATGAAATTAAATGAAATTAAACGCAGTTTGGTGCGACAAGAAAAAAAGTAAAAAAACTTTGTATTTTACTTGTTTAAACTAAAAAAACATTTAAATTTGCATCCGCAATCACGATTGCACGTTCTTTTGAAAACACACCACGATAAGGCCTTAGTAAGAAAATCATTTCTTAGAAATGTTTAGGTAATTGCCCAAAGTTTAGTTTGGTTTTATTGTCAACGATAAAACGCGAAAATAGCTCAGTTGGTAGAGCGCCACCTTGCCAAGGTGGAGGTCGCGGGTTCGAATCCCGTTTTTCGCTCTGTATGTATAATACCTATCGGTAAAAAAATAGTATGCTCGGGTGGTGGAATTGGTAGACACGTTGGACTTAAAATCCAATGAACATTTGTTCGTACGGGTTCAAGTCCCGTCCCGAGTACTTTAACCCTCAAAATCCTTCGATTTTGGGGGTTTTTTTGTTTTATACTAATAACAAAATTTTGTAGGTATGGTTAATGTTGAAACCTAGTATTCTAAATAATTTATGTGAATTTTGTTGATAATAAGGTATAAAAAAAGCTCTTGTATCAAGAGCTTTTTTTAGAAGTTTTAGACAGTTTATTTATCTCCGTCTACAGTTTCTTTTACTTCTTTAGCTGCTTTATTTACAGCTTCACCAGTTTCGTTGGCAGCGTTTTCGATAGCATCGCCAGTTTCATTGGCAGCGTTCTCGATAGCATCACCGGTTTCATTTACGGCATTTTCTATCGAGTTCTCGGTATCTTCTGCTGCATCTTCCATGTCGTTTGCAGCGTCCTCAGCAGCGTCTTCCATATCATCTGCTGCATCTTCCATGTTCTCTTCAGCTTGTTCCATCTTGTCTTCAGCTTTGTTAGCTTCTTCTCTACAAGAAACAAAAGAAGTAGAAAGGGCAAATAACATTGCTAATGTAAATACTGTTTTTTTCATAATTTTAGGTTTTTGTGTTACTGTTTAATTTAGTTTTATTCTTTGTTTCAAGGGGCTAAAATACTAAACTCCTGAGATATGCAAAATAAAATAAGAAAATTTTTGCATTTTAATAAATCAATTTTCTAGATGCTTTGCAATTTTATTTAGCATTCTTTTAGTGGCTCCAGCTTGTTGGTTTACAATATTTTGAGTTTTTTCACTTAGCTCTTTGTGGTAAGTTTCATCTTGTGTCAAGCGATTAACTGTTTTTTTGAAGTCGTTTGTGTTTTCTATAATTTGTAGCGCACCAGCGGCTTTAAATAAATTGGCTTCTGGGTATTTATGATAATTGGGGCCAATACAAACGGGGGCTCCAAAAACGGCTGGTTCTAAAATATTATGTAATCCGGTTTCTCCTAAAGCCCCCCCAACGTAGGCCAAATCCGCGTAAGCGTAGATGCGGCTTAAAATGCCAATATTATCAATAATTAAAAGCTTAAAATCAAAATCGCTTTTTAAATCAATTTGAGAGTAACGCCGGTAAGAAATATTTAGCGTAGACTCTATTTTACGGATATGATTTTCATTTATTTGATGCGGTGCAATAATAATTTTGAGCGCTTTAGGTAAATCATCTAAAGAGGAAAGAATAACTTTTTCGTCGGCCGGCCAAGTGCTACCGGCTACAAAAAGTTTATGGTTATTTTTAAAGTGTTTGATAATGGGTAGGCGGTTGTCTTGTTGCAATTGCTGAATAACACGATCATACCGAGTGTCTCCTGCCCAACTAGCATTAAGAAAACCGTTGGCATTTAAAACACGAAGAGAATTTTGGTCTTGTACAAAAATATGATTGAATGAATTTAGGGCTTGACGGATGAATTGCCCAAATTTTGTAAAGAGAAATTGGTTTTTTCGAAAAACTGCCGAAATTAAATAAAAAGGTAGATCGTTTTTAGCAATTACCTTTAAATAATTAGGCCAAATTTCATACTTAACAAAAAGAATAAGATCTGGATTTACAATTTTTAGAAAAGCTCTAGCGTTTTTTTGGGTGTCTAGCGGCAAATAGGTGGTGCATAGGGCTAGCTCATTATTTTTTCTGATTTCATAACCTGAGGGAGAAAAGAAGCTAACTATAATTTCAAGATTAGGGTTTTTCACTTTAAGTGCGAGCATAACTGGTAAAGCTTGTTCATATTCACCTAGCGAGGCCGCATGCAACCAAACGCGTTTATTCTTTTTTGGCGGAATCTTTTTTTCAAGCCTGGTCAAAAGATTTTTTCTTCCTGAAACAAATAGTTTCATTTTTGGGCTGAACCACGCCAAAATAGGTAAAAGGCCTTGCAGAAAGTAAATCAATAAATCGTATAGAAATTTCAAAATATAAACTTTTTGCTAAAATAGTAGATTCTGTGTTAAGGTTTGAGGACTAGGCGCGTATTATTTCTTATTTTTGTAATCGTTAAAACAAGCTTATGAAAAAAATACAAATGGTTGACTTGAAAGGTCAATTTCTAGGAATAAAAAATCAAGTTAATAGCTCTTTTGAACAAATTTTAGAAAATACAGCTTTTATTAATGGGCCAGAGGTGCATCACTTTCAAAGCGAATTAGAAGCCTATCTAGGGGTTAAACACGTGATACCTTGTGCTAATGGTACAGATGCTTTACAAATTGCAATGATGGGGCTGGGTTTAAAGCCTGGAGACGAGGTGATAACAACAGATTTTACTTTTGCCGCAACAGTAGAGGTGATAGCCTTATTGAATTTAACTCCCGTGTTGGTAGATGTAGACGCTGAGAGTTTTAACATAAATCCTAAGGCCATTGAAGCTGCCATTACACCAAAAACAAAAGCTATTGTTCCTGTGCATTTATTCGGGCAATCGGCCGATATGAATGCCATATTGGAAATTGCAGAAAAGTACAACTTATTTGTGATTGAAGATAATGCACAAGCCATTGGCGCAAACCATTACGCTAAAGACGGACAGGTTTCAAAAACAGGTGGCATTGGTCACGTTGGAACAACCTCTTTTTTTCCTTCAAAAAATTTAGGTTGTTACGGTGATGGTGGAGCTTTATTTACTAATGATGATCAATTAGCGCATCGGCTAAGAGGGATTGTAAACCATGGTATGTATGAGCGTTATCATCATGATGTGGTTGGGGTTAATTCTAGATTAGATAGTTTGCAAGCAGCTGTTTTACGTGCTAAACTACCACATTTAGATGAGTACAATGCTGCTCGCCGTGCAGCAGCTAAGAAATACTCTGCTGCGTTAAGTCAAAATAAAAACTTAATTACTCCAAAAATTATTGAAAGCGATGACACCCATGTCTTTCATCAATATACCTTACGTGTGATGAACGGTCAGCGGGATGCTTTAATCAAGCATTTGCAAGCTCAAGATATACCTTGTGGGATTTATTACCCAATACCTTTACATAAGCAAAAAGCTTATTTAGATGATCGTTATCACGAAAAAGATTTTGCGGTGACCAATCAATTGGTGAAAGAGGTAATTGCACTTCCTATGCATACAGAATTAGAAGATGATCAAATCAACTACATTACACAAACAATAAATGATTTTATAAAATAAGGTAATAGTAAATAAAAAAAGCAGCCCACGGGCTGCTTTTTTTATTCGTTATTGGTTGGTAAGGTGTTGAGTTCTATAATTTCTGAAATAAATTTACCATCGCTAGATATCCCTTCTATAAACAGATTGACTTTTCGGTTCCAGGTGTTTTCAATGAGAAAATTTGCTTTCTGCTTATTTTTATCTAGAATAAGTTGATCTACCCATTCAATAGCGCCATATTTTTTGAAAAGAGGGTTTAGGAAATCTTTAAAGGGAGGGCGATAAAATTCTTTTGCAGGATGGTATCCATTGTTGCTTACATATTCGTAAAATAAATCGTTAGAGCGTTTTCTCTCTCGGTAATCGAGTTTTGTTTTAATTTTTATAATTCCGTTAAAACCAGTTACTCCAAAACTGCTACCTTGTTTGTTAAAAGCAATGTATTCTATATCTTCCATGAATAACTGATTCAAGTAAAGATCAGCTGTTTCTGGATCCCTAACTTGAAAATTGTCAATTATTAAAAGTACTTGTCGGTCACCTTTTCCAGAGATGTTTTTTCTAATGTTAGAGAGAATTACCAATTTTCCAATATTTTGTTTAACCAAATAACCCTTTGAACGTATAAAATTAGTCACCAAAACGTGATTTTGATTTATGTCCTCGGTGTAAATTACATCATTGAATCTACGAGGTTTCTCTCTTCTGGCTTTTTTAGCTTGAATAACAATAGAATCGAGTTCTTCTGTACTAAAAATAGAATTGTTTAAATTCTTTAAAGAAAAATCAGGACTACCTTGGTCAATGGCGTCATTACTTTTCCATTGGTAATTTTTAAATGCCGTATTTTTTACCTTAACAGGAAGTATTCTTGCTGTAATTTTTGGCTTTTTTAATTTCTCAGATCTTTCATTTACAGTACCCAATGATACTTTGGCGCTATCTTGTACATATATGTTTTCAGCTATAAATTCACCGTTCGCATTTACATCAAAAACTTGTGAAAACCCTGGTGTTTTTAAAAATATAGTGGTTTTTCTGCGTTCATTATGATTGAGTAATTTTCCTTTAATAGTAAATCCATTTTCTGCAGCATATTTTAAATTTTTAGCGCCCAATTGATTCCAATCTATTTTTCTCCAACCTTGAGTACATAGCAATAAATCTATTAAATACTCTCTTTTACGGCTCGAAATATCAGGATTAAAATAATAACTAGGTTGGTCTAAATGGCCACGAACATACGGTTTTAAAACATTTGCAGAGATAATTGAGTGGGCAGGTTCATAAGCTTCGCTGGCGATTGGTAATACAGATATACTCATTTGAGCTAAAGTGTCAATATGTTTCGAACTTGTGATTTCTACTTTTAAACTATCTAATAAATCTTCTTTAACTTTCGCTTGAAGCGGAATTCTATTTACTCCAAAACTATTGTAAAAGAGACGTTCTAAAATCGGTTCAAACTGATGATTAAAAACCGTAGCCGTATTTACTCCTGATGGTAGAGCCTTTTTTGGAATTCTGATTTCTAAATTATTTCTACCATCTTCAAATCTGAACTCTTGAGAAAAAAGTTTTCCATCCTTATGAATCAAAAGATAAAAGGGTTTATTTTTAATTTTATCATACGAGGTTTTGTTAGTGTTTACTTGTATAGCCGTGTAATTTTGCGGCATAGTATTAATAGTTAGGTTTATGCCAATTGTTTTTACAATGCTTAAATTATGTTTATAGCTTGCCCCATTTTCTGTTTTGATGTGTATTGTATACTGCCCTTCTTGTGGTACAAAGTTAAATTTACTCGTACCCAATTGATTCGATTTAAAATGCAACAAAGTGTCTTTGCTTTTATTTACTAAGACGGCTGTATAATTTTTAACAGGGCTACCATTGTCGTAATTAGCTTTTAAAGCAACAACATTGGCTGTGTTTTTTAACAAATGGCCTCCCTCAGGGAAATCCTGAATAAAAATTTTAGGTTTAATAGTCTTTGTTGGTTCGGCAACAGCAATTTTTTCGTTACTAAGTATTTCCAACTCTTGGGTGTAAGAATAGTTGGAATTGAAGTTTTTAAGGTATTGCGTTGAAATTACAGCTACATATTTTCCTGGTTTAAAAATAGCTTTGTTTAGCTTTACAAAACTGGAGCCGGTACCATTTTCTATATAAATTTGATAATTGCTCAGTACACTTTGATTGTCTACATTGTATATGCTTAAAAGGGCGTTACTGGTAAGCTGTCTAGGGGTTCCCGTGTGAGAGCTATTAGCGTAAACGGTTAGCCATAAATCTTCACCTGGAAGAAACTTGGTTTTATTAAAGTGTGCGAACAAGACTTCGTAGTCGTTTTTTTCATTTGCCAGGTAATCGCTTTTTAATTGTTTAAGAGATTGAAATTGAGCAAAGCTTATTGTGGCCCAAAAAAGGGCTAAAATGAAAAAAGTAGCTTTCATAAATGTTAATTTTATGCAAAGCTACTTCTTTTAATTGTTAAAATAAAATTTTATAGTTCAGCGGCGAAGGTTGGCATCTTTCGATCTACTTTTTTAATAAGCCCCTGCAAGACTTTACCTGGTCCTACTTCGGTGAATTGTGTCGCTCCATCATTAATCATTTGTTGAACACTTTGCGTCCATTTAACCGGTGCGGTCAGCTGAAAAATCAAATTTTTCTTTATTTCATCTGGATTGGTTACTCCAAAGGTGGTTACATTTTGGTATACCGGGCAAGTAGGTGTATTAAACTGTGTCTCTTCGATAGCTTGGGCTAGTTCTTCGCGTGCTGGCTCCATCAGTGGAGAGTGAAAAGCGCCTCCTACGGGTAACAAAAGTGCACGTTTAGCTCCTTTTTCTTTAAGTGCAGCACAAGCCTCTTCTACTGCTTTTGTTTCTCCAGAAATAACTATCTGTCCTGGACAATTATAGTTAGCAGCAACTACTGTTCCTTCTATATTTGCGCAAACGGCTTCAACCAATTCATCTTCTAGACCTAACACCGCAGCCATAGTAGAGTCTTGTAGCTCGCAAGCTTTTTGCATTGCTTGCGCACGCTTAGCTACTAACTTTAAAGCATCTTCAAAACTCAAAGTACTGTTCGCTACAAGTGCAGAAAATTCCCCTAAAGAATGACCTGCTACCATATCTGGTTGGCCTGCTTCGCCTAAAATCTTATGCATTATTACCGAATGCAAAAATATAGCCGGTTGTGTTACTTTGGTTTGCTTTAAATCTTCAGCGCTACCCTCAAACATTATATCGGTTATAGAAAATCCTAATATCTTATTTGCCTTGTTGAACAAATCTTGTGCTTCGGGATATTTTTCATATAAATCTAATCCCATACCGGGATATTGAGCTCCTTGTCCTGGAAAAACATATGCTTTCATAGTCATGTTATTTAGTTGCGGCAAAAATAAGAAAAAAGATAGCTTGTAAAAATTAACTTTTTATAACGCGAAATTAATTTTCCTTGCTTTGACTTTTTTGATGACCACTAATAAGGGACTGACTTATAAATTTAGATGTCCTTTGTTTCCTATATCTTGTTTTTCACCAGTTATGCTACCCTTTGCTATTTTTAAAAAGCTAATGAATTTATTGGTTTTGGTATCCCAATAATAAGCGTTAGTAGGCGTAAACTTAAGCGCGGTTAAATTAGGATCATCTACACCATTAAACCAATTATCAGAAATACTCGTGTATAAGTCCTTTAAAATAGTATCATCCAATACAATTTCTGTTTCGCCATAAACCGATACAAAGGTATTGGCTTGGGTATCGTTGTAGATAAGTTGTGTATTTCTGGATTGAGTGATGTTTTTATTGTGCTCACTGTCACCAGGACTTAAAAACCAAATATTCCCTTCTTCGTCAATCTTTTTTTGCGTCATAGGATTAGCATGAATGGGGCGCTTATCTAATCCCGTAAGCATCATGCAAGTTTCTATTGAGTTTGTTAGTTTTTATAATTTTTCAAGGGCTTCTTGATTGTTTTTGTTTACAGTACTCATGTTTTTTCTTTAAAGTTACAATCGAAAGCGACAGTTTACTGTTTAAAAATTATTAAAAAAACGACTCTATTTGTTAATTTACCTGTATTTTGTTATTATTTCTTGGCAAGGATTGTAGTATGATTTGCCAAAAATATTTAAATGAACCAGTAAGTAATAAAGTTGCCAAATGCCTAGGTGTTTTTTCCAGCTTGTGGGCAAGGGGTAAACTTCGTGGTAACTATCTACCCAAGACGAATCAAATCCGCCAAATAACTCCATCATAGCCCAATCCATAGCACGTGGACCAAAGCAACAAGCGGTGTCAATTACACCAGGATTCCCTTTTTCATCAGATAATAAATTCCCGTGCCATAGATCGCCGTGAATCAAAGCTGGCTTTTCATCTGGAATAAGATTCTCTATATTTTTATAAAAACTGTCGAGAGCCTTAAAATGGAATCCTTTTTTACGTGCCAACTCAATTTGTGTTTCTAATCTATTATGAATGAAAAAATCGGCTGCTTTTGGCTTTTTAGCAGCGTTTAATTGTTCTAATTGCCCTATATAATTATCAAAATGCAAGCCGAATAAATCAGCCGAAGTCAAGTGAGTTAAAGCGAGTTGCCTACCAAATATTTTCCAATAATCGTTAGCCTTCATTTGGTTGGGCATATATTCCATCAAATAATAATGAGCCTGTTTTATCTTGTTAATTTGAGTGATCTGTGGCGTTTTTAATGCAGCCTTTCTTCCATAAAAGCGGAGCGAATCGGTTTCTTGTTGGCATTGCTGCAGAGCGCTTTTTCCAGTAAAGACTTTAAGCACAAATTTAACCTGATTGATGTCGGTAATAAGATAAACTCCAACTTGTTCGTTTTGGCTAATGCAAGTTTGGTTGCCTAATCTAAATTGTTCTTTTTTTGCGATCTGACTGATCAACATTGGAGTTTAAATTTTGATATAACTGGTGTAGTAGAAACTATATGCATGTTTATCGTCTGCCGGGTGGAATTTTTGTTTTGTGATTCTCCAGTTTTGTTTATTAAAACGAGGAAAAAAGGCATCTGCTTCAAAGGTGCCGTTTACCCAAGTTAACTCTAAGCGATCTGCTTTTTCTAATCCTAAAGCATAAATCTCACCTCCTCCAATTATAAAGCAATCTTCTTCTTTAGGAACTTGTTCTAGCGCTTCTTCTAAAGAATGTACCACTACCGCACCTTCTTTTTGATAGTCTTTTTGCCTAGTAATTACCAAGTGTCTTCGATTAGGCAGTGGTTTTGGAAATGATTCAAAGGTTTTTCGGCCCATTATAATATCGTGATGTGAGGTGATTTTCTTAAACCTTTTAAAATCATCTGGCAGGTGCCAAAGAAGCTCATTGTCTTTTCCTAAAGCAAAATTCTGCCCAATTGCGGCAATCATAGTAATCATAAAATTATTGATTATAGGGTTTAATGCTATCTAAATCGTCATCCTTATTAATGTCATGGGGATTATTCGTTTTAAAATGAGGTAAAGGATATTCCTTATCTACTCTTGCTTGAAGCTCTGCAATGCGCTCTTTTTGCTTGGCTACCAATAATTCTAATTGTTTATTCTCCCAATCCTTGTCCATAAACTTACTCATCAATAACACATTTATAGTGTGAATTAATAAAATGAAAAGCCATAGAACAATCGCCCAAACAAACCAGTCGACGTCAAAAAGCCTGAAATCTTTGCCAAAACCAAGAACCAAGTTTAGTAGAATGAATAGAATGCTACCTGCCAAGAAAAACACGAAGTGTCGAGATAAGTTTTTCTTTTGTTTAATGCGGTGTTGTGCATTCTCTATAAGCTGTTTTTGCTCAGGATCGATACTGGGTTTTTTTGTCGATGAAGGAGCCATAATGTTTAGATTAATTTGATTATATTCAAATGTACTATTTTTCTATATAAAACAAGAGGCATGAACAATTTAGACCAACTTTTTCCTGGGCTTTCAAATAGCGTTTATCTCAACACCCCGGCTATGGGTCTTATTCCTCAAAATGTTTATAATTATAAGAAAGATATACTTGATTTACACCTGCAGCATCCGACAAGGTATTTTGAAAATTATGATTCCCAATTGAACCAAGTAACTAATTATTTAAAACGCTTGCTACGAGTTAAAACAGGGAATATTGCTTTTACCCCTAACTTTTCATTCGGATTTCACGGGGTATTGAGTGGTATTTCACCGAATAGCAAAATTATGTTTATAGAAAATGATTACCCATCAATCACCTTAGCCGTTAAAAAATGGGATTTTCAATTTCGAGAAATAGCGCTTAAAGCGGATATCGAAGAAACTATATTTAAGGCTTTCAAAAAAGAACAACCCGATGTATTTATCTTTAGTGTCATTCAGTATTTAAACGGTTTAAAATTGAATGCTTCTTTTATAAAGAACTTAAAACAAATTTTTCCACAAACGCTATTTATAGCCGACGGCACCCAATTTTGCGGTACCGAATCTTTCAATTTTGAGGAATCAGGTATAGATATTTTAGGGGTTAGTGCCTATAAATGGCTGCACGCCGGTTGGGGTAGTGCCTTTTTTGTCTTTCGTAAAGGATTAGAAATGCGTGTGCAGCCTAAAACTATAGGCTCAAATGCTGTAAATAAAGAGAGCTCTTTGCAAGCTATAGCTCTACATAAAAAATTAGAACCTGGGCATTTAGATTTAATGCAGCTGGGTTCATTGGCGCCTGCTTTAGAGACCCTTTTTGAAATTGGGGAAGAAAAAATCTACAAAAAAATTGAGAAAATTAGTCGAACCGCAAAATCAGCCTTTGCTGAGTTGAACTTGTTAGAAAATCAAATCATAAGACAGAGCACCTCTTCTCCCATATTTAATTTGCAAATAGATACTAGAAACTTAGCCTATTTAAAAAATCAAAATATTATTTGTGCACAGCGTGGCCAAGGTATTCGTATTGGTTTTCATTATTATAATAGTATCAAAGACTTAAACTATTTGCTAAAGGCGCTTAAAAATTTACCTTATTAAGCAAATCCTGCTTTTTTCTTGAAAATATAATTTTTATAATAAGCGCGTTGATCGGTAAAAGTATTGACTATTTCTAATCCAGCTTTATTTGCAAGCCAAGCTACGGTGGCATCGTCATACTTCTGACTTATTTCGCAATGTATGCTTTCATAAGCTTCAAAATTTACGACAAGATCTAATTTTTTAATGAGCACTTGTTGCGGTTCTTGGCAAACTAAAAAACTTTTAGCAGTACCGGTTTCTGGGTTATAAGTCTCCCAATGTTTAAATTGATCTACATTAAAATTTGCATCCAACTGTTTATTGATGCGGTGCAATAAGTTTTTGTTGAATTCAGCGGTAATACCGGCAGCATCGTTGTAGGCATTAAGTATTACTTGAGGGTCTTTTTTTTGATCAAATCCCATAAAAAGCAAATCGTTTTCTTGCATAGACTTTTGAATATTCTTCAAAAAGAGGATCGCTTTCTTATGGTTTAAATTACCAATATTTGATCCTAAAACAAGAAGGACTTTTTTACGGTTTATATAACGTTTTAACCGCTTTAAAACTTTGAAATAACTTCCCTGTAATGGTTCTATATGTAAGTCTGGGAGTTCTAGTAACAACCTCTCTTGCAAGTCTTCTAAACTATGAAGGCTAATATCAATTGGTAAATAAGTGAAGTTTGCATCTGCTTTTAGCAAGCCTTCTAAAATAACTTTTGTTTTTTTACCATCGCCTGCGCCAAGTTCGATTAAATCAAACCCTGTGTTATCGCTAAAAATAGAACATAATTCTTTTTGGTGGGTGGTTATAATCTCATGTTCGCAGCGGGTCAAATAATACTCGGGCATATGCATTATTTGTTGAAATAACTTATCGCCTTTTTGGTCATAGATATATTTACTGTCGAGATATTTAGGATAGCTGCTTAATCCTTTTAAAACATCTTTTTCAAAATCGCTTTTTAAGGATTTTATTTTGTTTTTTTTCATATTTTTTAGTCGTGTTGTTATTTTGCGAGTCTTAAGCCTGTATATTGCCAGCGAAGGTAAGGGTGAAAGAAATTACGATAAGTTTTTCGCGTATGATTTTTTGAGGTGGCAATAGAACCGCCACGCAGTACTTTTTGATTAACCATAAATTTACCGTTATACTCGCCTAAGGCACCTTCGGCTTTTTTATATTTAGGATAGGGTAGGTAGGCACTTTCTGTCCACTCCCAACGATGACCCCAATTAAAAAGGTGTTGGGCTACTTCCCATTCAAATTCGGTAGGTAGGCGTAAGTTTTTCCATTGGGCAAAAGCAAAGGCTTCATAATAAGAAATATGGGTAAGCGGAGCTTGTAAATCAATGGGTTTTAAACCGGCTAAAGTATATTGGTGCCACTCATCATTTATTAAGTGCCAATAAGCGGGAGCGGTAATCTTCTCTGCTGTTAGCCAATCCCAAGCTTCGGCATGCCAGAGCAAAACGTTTTGGTATCCGCCACTATTAATAAAATCTAGATAATCTTGATTGGTAACCAATTTGTTAGCGATGAAGAAATCTTGTAAGAAAACGCGATGCTCTGCTTTCTCATTATCGTAAGCAAAATCTGTGCTAGTCTCAGGCAGACCTATTTTATATAAGCCTTCAGGTACTTGTAACCATTGCAGTGATTGATTTTCTGTGTTATTTTCGATAAAATCCTTGTCATAAGCGGGTAATAAAGGATTATTACCTAAAATATATTTTATGTCTGTAAGCAGTAATTCTTGATGTTGTTTTTCGTGATGTATTCCTATTTGAAAAACCGAATCAAGATCTTCACTTATTACATGCTGTTCTAAAAATGCGCAAATTTCTTGTGTAACATATTTTCTATAGTTGTATACCTCTTCTACGGTTGGCCGCGATAAATTACCTCGATGGGTGCGAATTACCTTTTCGCCCACACTTTCATAGTAACTGTTAAAAACAAAACCGAAATCTTTATCATAAACTTTATAATTTGGTTTATGCTGTTTTAAGATAAATTCTTCGAAAAACCACGAGGTGTGACCTAGATGCCATTTGGGCGGAGATACAAATTCAACCGGTTGTATGACATAGTCTTCGACCTGAAGCGGACTGCAAATTTTTTCAGATTGTTGCCGGGTGTTTTTAAAGAGTTGGAGTAAAGCGCGGTTTTGCATGACAAATGTGTCTTTTTAAGGTCTTTCTCAAAGGTACAATTTAAATTGAATCACAACATTGTTTATGTGTTAAGGGCTTGCTAAAACTGGCTCAATTTTAATTTGTTTAAATCCAATAGACGAAAGTTAACTCATCCATTTAAAAAGACAAAGCATTTTCAAAATTTACGAAGAAATGAATAATCAAAACCCTTATAGCTTGGCTGATTGGGTCTTCTAAGAAATAAGAAATCCGCTTTAAGCTTAAAAATTAAAAGGTACCGCGTAGCTAATTGCTCGGGGTTCGCCGTTAAGGCTTCCAGGTTGCATTTTAGGAATGCTAAGAATGATTTTTTTAGCCGCTTCCTGCAAATAAGGCTTACCGCCAGTAACCTTTTTTATAGCCGGTTCGCCTCGCTTGTCAATAACAAAACGAACTATTACCTTGCTGCCTTTATCGGCTGAGGTGTACTCTTTTGGGAAGGTGAAATTTTGTTGAATATGCTTGCTCAACATTTTGTTAAAGCAATCGGCTTTAACCTTTACTTCTTCACAGCCCGGCCAGATAGGAGCTTTTTCTTTGCTCGTAACCGTGTTGCCGCTTACCTGAGAAAAAGCAATTGGAGATGAAAGTATAAAAAGAAATAAAATAAAGCGTTTCATAGTATAAATTTAAATAGCAACCTTTGCTTTTATGCCAGGATGCGGATTGTAATCTTCTAACGTAAAATCAGAATAAGTAAATGAGAAAATATCTTTAACCTCTGGGTTAAGAATCATTTTAGGGAGCGGTTTTGGTGATCTGCTCAATTGAAGTTTTACCTGCTCTACGTGGTTGTTATAAATATGTACATCGCCAAAAGTGTGAATAAAATCTCCCGGTTCATATCCGCACACTTGAGCCATCATAAGTGTTAAGAGCGCATAAGAAGCAATGTTAAATGGCACACCCAAGAACACATCGGCGCTGCGCTGGTACAATTGGCAAGACAACTTGTTATTGGCTACATAAAATTGAAAAAATGCATGGCAGGGTGGTAATGCAGCTTTATTTTGGGCTACATTCTCGCTAAACGATAAATTAGTATTAGGCAAAACACTCGGGTTCCAAGCACTTACCAGCATACGCCTGCTATTCGGGTTGTTTTTTAACGTATTTACTACTTCTTTGATTTGATCTATTTCTTCGCCGTTCCAATTGCGCCACTGATGACCATAAATGGGCCCTAAATCACCATTTTCATCGGCCCACTCATTCCAAATTCGCACACCATTTTCTTGTAAATATTTAATATTGGTGTCTCCATTTAAAAACCACAGCAACTCGTGAATAATTGATTTTAGGTGTAGTTTCTTGGTGGTTACCATAGGAAAACCTTCACTTAAATCAAAGCGCATTTGGTATCCAAAGACAGATTTTGTACCTGTACCCGTTCGGTCTCCCTTTTGGTGACCGTGAATTAAAATGTGCTCTAATAAATCGTGGTATTGCTTCATAGCTTAATAATTTGGGCGTTCACACGCCTAAAAAAGTCGTGTGGCAGGCTTTCGTGAGTCGCTTTTTTTGTGTTTAAGGGTAAAAATAATAAATAATCACTACAAAACATCTTCAAGATGCTTAAAAAACATCGGTACAAAAAAGAGCTCCAACAATCACTCAATCCTTAACGCAAGCAGAGTTTTATAAAAATCTATAGAATAAATATAATCTTTAAAAAGCGATTTTAACCAATTATCATTCCAGCAATGGTAGCCGAAAGCAATGAAGCTAAAGTTCCTCCTATAACCGCTTTGATACCAAATTTAGATAAGGTTTCTCGTTGCCCTGGCGCTAATGAACCAATACCACCCAATTGAATACCGATAGAAGCAAAATTAGCAAAACCACAAAGCATATAAGTAGCCATAATGATTGATTTTTCATAGGTGAGGCTTAAACCAGTGGTGGCGTCTTTCAATTCGGCCAATTGAATATAACCTACAAATTCGCTTGCTGCTAATTTAATACCCAATAATTGCCCCATAAGCATAATATCTTCTTTGGCGATACCAATAAGCCACATTAACGGCGCAAAAACAAATCCAAGTACCGCTTCGATTGAGAAGCTTTGATAGGGGGTGTTTTCTGCTAAAAAAGCATTGAGGTGCGTCCACTCTCCAATTTTTCCGAAACCATAATTTACCATTGCAATAAGCGCTACAAAAACAAGTAGCATTGCACCTACATTGGCTGCTAATTTAAGCCCTTCTGTAGTCCCGTTAGCTATGGCATCTAGGATATTGGTACCTATCTTGTCTTGAGAAACTTCAACCCGAGTATCTATTTCTTCTTGTTGCGGATATAAAATTTTTGAAATAATAATGGCACCTGGAGCAGCCATTACCGATGCAGCTAATAAGTGTTTTGCAAACTGCAAACGAACTACAGGGTCATCGCCGCCTAAAAAACCAATATAAGCCGCTAAAACTCCACCAGCAACAGTGGCCATACCACCTACCATTACCAATAAAATTTCAGATTTGGTCATGCGCTCTAAATAAGCCTTAATCATTAGAGGTGCTTCGGTTTGACCTAAAAAAATATTACCGGCAACGCTTAAGCCTTCGGCACCAGAAACGCCTAATAGTTTGGTAAGCATCCAGGCCAATCCTTTTACGATAACTTGAATTACACCTAAGTAGAATAATATTGAGGTAAGTGCTGAAAAGAAAATTACTGTTGGCAATACTTGAAACAAGAAAATAAACCCGTAACTATTTACATCCATAAGACCGCCCAATAAAAATTCGCTACCAGCAGCTGTAAAATCAAGAATTTTTACAAATATTTCACCAACAAATTCAAAAGCAACTTGAACCCATTTTACTTGTAAAACCCCATAGGCTAATAACAATTGAGCACTAAGCCCAGCGCCAACGGTTTTCCAGTTTATAGCTTTACGGTTACTGCTAAAAAGAAAGGCGATAACTAGTAAAGAGAACATCCCTAGTATACCCTTCCAAAGACTTTCAATAGAGAATCCTTGACTGGGAATAGCTGTTTTTTGAAGCGGTGCTACAACAGTTTCTTTGGCTTTTTGGCGAGTAATATAGGTGTATTCTCTATTGTTTGTTTTTAGGGTGAGTAAACTATCAGATAGTTGCTTTACTCTATATTTCTGGATTTTTTCTGAATTGTTTTCGGGGATAAAGAGCAGAAGAAGGTCGTTTTGATATAGAAAATCCCCTTGCTGACTAGTTTTTAATTTTTTCTGCTGATACTCAAATAAGCCATCTTTTAAATTTAAACGGTCAATAGCTAAGCTGTCGTTTTGATGGGGGGCAAGCAATTCCCATTGCTTCTCAATCGATTGGGCGTTTATTCCTAGTACACCTACCCAGAAAAAAAGCAGGCTTATTACAATATGGCGTTTCATAATTATTGTCTTTTAGAGATCTCGTCGCGCAGTCTAGCTGCCTTCTCGTAGTCTTCTTTTTTTACCGCTTCTTCTAATTCTTTCTCGAGCTGGGTAATACTTTTATGCGCAAAATCTCCTTTTGGTTTTGAGGCAGAACTTTGTTCTTCTTCTGTGTCTTCTTGATCTTCATCAAAAATAAAATCAGCAGAGGTCGATTTTTCTTCTGGGGTTTGTTGTTCGGGTTTTAAATAAATGCCTGCTTTGTCTAAAATATTTTCATAAGTAAAAATAGGTGCATTAAAACGAAGTGCAAGTGCAATGGCATCACTGGTACGCGCATCGATAATCTCTTCAATTTTATCGCGTTCGCAAATAAGGCTGGAGTAAAACACTCCATCTACCAATTTATGAATTATGACTTGTTTAACTTGAATATCAAATCGATCTGCAAAAGTTTTAAATAAATCGTGGGTTAGTGGTCTGGGCGGTTTAATATCTTTTTCTAAAGCAATGGCGATTGACTGGGCTTCAAATGCTCCAATCACAATGGGTAATTGACGCTCGCCATCTAGCTCGCTTAATAGCAATGCATATGCGCCGTTTTGGGTTTGGCTGTAAGATATTCCTTTTATGGTTAATCGCACTAAACTCATAGAATTTGCAATTTAAATGCTTTTCAATAAAAAAGCGGTCTAAACAAGGACAAAAACCTATTTAGACCGCCCTTTAAATAGGGGCACAATTTATAAAAAATTATGCGTTATTCGCTTTAAATTCTTTTAATTTTTCGGTTAGCTTTGGTACAACTTCAAAAGCATCACCTACAATACCATAGTCTGCTGCCTTGAAAAATGGAGCTTCTGGATCATTGTTGATAACTACTTTAGTTTTAGAAGCGCTTACTCCTGCCAAGTGTTGAATTGCTCCAGAAATACCAATTGCGATATAAAGGTTAGAGGCTACAGGTTTACCGGTTTGCCCTACGTGCTCACTGTGAGGTCTCCATCCCATATCACTTACGGGTTTAGAACAAGCTGTTGCTGCGCCTAAAACATCGGCTAAGTCTTCAACTAAATTCCAGTTCTCAGGACCCTTTAAACCACGTCCGCCAGAAACAACAACTTCGGCATCTGCAATGGTTACCTTGTCGGTAGCTTTGTCTACGCTAGCTACTTCTATATTGAAATCTTCTTCTTTTAAGTTGGGAGAAAAACTGCTTTCCTCGGCTGCGGCCGAATTTTCTTTTAAGCCATAGGCGTTTTTAGAAACCCCGATAATTTTTTTATCGGTAGTTATGGCGGTATGATTAAAAGCTTTGTTGGTAAAGACACTACGTTTTACTGTAAAACCATTTTCAGTTTCAGGTAACTCTACCACATTAGAAGCATAACCTGCTTCTAACTGAACAGCTAAAAGTGGTGCAAGATACTTGTCATTTGCAGTTTGACCTAATACTACAACTTCAGCGCCTGCTTCTTGTGCGGCTTGCGCAATAGCATCCGCGTAAGCTTCGGCGTTAAAAGTTTTTAATTTATCGTTCTGTATGTGTAAAACCTTAGCTACGCCATAATCCCCTAAAGCCTTTATGTCTTCGGCATTAAAGGCAACTGCAGTAACATCTGTTCCCATTTTTTCGGCAACTCCTTTAGCGTAAGAGGCTGCTTCAAATGAGGCTTTTTTAAATTTTCCGTTTTCGGTTTCGGTATATACTAAAATTGACATGTTTTTAATTTTTTAATTCAACAATCGCGCAGGGCCTTATATTACTTTTGCTTCGTTATGCAATAGGTCTATTAATTGGTCAAGATTATCTTCTTCAATGATTTTAACCTCCCCTTTTGGCGCTGGCTTTTCAAAGCTTTTAGTTTCGGTAAAGCTTTCGGTAGAACTTGGTTCAACTACGTTTAAGGGCTTTTTTCTGGCCATCATAATGCCACGCATATTTGGTATTTTTAAATCGCTTTCTTCAACAAGACCTTTTTGTCCTCCAATCACTAGCGGTAAACTGGTTTTTAACGTTTCTTTCCCCCCGTCAATTTCTCGAATGGCGGTGGCTTGGTTTCCATCTATCTCAAGGCTTACACAGGTATTTACAAAGTTAGCTTTTAAGATTTGAGCCATCATTCCAGGAACCATACCTCCGTTATAATCAATTGATTCTCTTCCTGCAATGATTAAATCGTAATTGCCATCTTGAGCTACTTTAGCCAGCTCTTTAGCTACTTGGTAACCGTCTAATGCTGGTGTGTTTACGCGAATGGCGTTGTCTGCCCCAATGGCCAAAGCCTTACGTAGTGTAGGCTCTGTTTCTGGTCCGCCTACGTTTACAACGTCTACGCTAGCTCCTTGTTTTTCTTTGAACCACATGGCACGGGTCAATCCGAATTCGTCATTTGGGTTGATTACAAATTGAACTCCATTGGTGTCAAATGCGGAATTATTGTCAGTAAAATTTATCTTTGAAGTAGTATCAGGTACGTGACTTATGCATACTAAAATTTTCATGCTTTCAAGTTTTTTTAATTTATGCGTTGCGAATATACAAAAAAACTGTAAAAAATACTATGCACGCATAGTAAAAATTTAATAAAATGCAGTAGTTTTATGACGTAGATATACCTACTTTTGCTTTTTAAGACAGAACACGAAATAAATTGTAATAGATTATGAGAACAATACAATTCAGAGAAGCGATTGCCGAAGCTATGAGTGAGGAAATGCGTCATGATGAAAGCATTTATTTAATGGGGGAAGAAGTAGCAGAATACAACGGTGCATATAAAGCTTCGAAGGGAATGCTTGATGAATTTGGGCCAGAACGCGTTTGGGGTACCCCAATCTCAGAGGCTGGTTTTAGTGGTATTGGTGTAGGCTCTACCATGACAGGTACAAGGCCTATTATAGAGTTTATGACCTTTAATTTTTCGCTGGTAGGAATAGATCAGATTATCAATAATGCGGCAAAAATTAGACAAATGTCTGGCGGGCAGTTTAATTGCCCTATAGTTTTTAGAGGACCTACAGCTTCGGCGGGTCAATTAGCAGCAACACACTCTCAGGCCTTTGAGAGTTGGTATGCCAATTGTCCTGGTTTAAAAGTTATTGTTCCTTCAAATCCTTATGATGCAAAGGGACTTTTAAAGTCGGCTATTCGCGATGACGATCCGGTTATTTTTATGGAAAGCGAGCAAATGTATGGTGATAAAGGTGAGGTTCCAGAAGAAGAATACACCATTCCAATCGGGAAAGCAGATATTAAAAGAGAAGGAGAAGATGTAACCATCGTTTCTTTTGGGAAGATTATAAAAGAGGCTTATCAAGCGGCAGAAGAGCTAGAAAAAGAAAATATTTCTTGTGAGATTATCGATTTGAGAACGGTACGCCCTTTAGATTATGAAGCAATCATCAAATCCGTAAAGAAAACCAATAGATTAGTTATTCTAGAAGAAGCTTGGCCTTTTGGTAATGTTTCTACAGAGATTACTTACCACATTCAAGAAAATGCTTTTGATTATTTAGATGCACCAATATTAAAGATTAATACCGCAGATACTCCAGCGCCATATTCACCGGTTTTGTTAAAAGAATGGTTACCAAATAGTGAAGACGTTGTTAAAGCTGTGAAAAAAGTTTTATATAAAGACGCATAAATAAATTATAGATTTATATTTGAAACTTCATCTTCAAAAGATGAAGTTTTTTTATGGCTAAAATCACAGTTTTTTTATGCTGTTTGTGTACTGTTTTTACTTATGCACAAACAAAGGTAGGGGGTAAGGTAACCGATGAACAGGGTGAGCCTATACCTTTTGTAAATGTTGTGTTTGCCAACTCTAGCGAAGGTACTATAACTAATGATGACGGTACCTTTTATCTGCAATCTGAAAACACATATTCTAGCGTAGTGTTCTCTTTCGTAGGCTTCGAGACTAAATCGTTAACCTTAAACAATGCCGTTAACTATAAGCTAGATATCGTGTTAAAAGAGGAGGCCAGTGCATTATCTGAAGTGGTCATTTATCAGGGAAAAACCTCAAAAAAGAACAATCCTGCTATTGATATTTTACGTAAAATATGGGCCAATAAACGTAAAAATGGCGTTAAACTTTTTGATCAATACCAATACAAAAAATACGAAAAACAAGAATTTGATCTAAATACTATTGATAGCAGCTTGATTAAAAGTCCAATTTTTAAAGGTATGGAGTTTATCTTTAAAGAAACAGACACCAATGCGGTAACTGGTAAAACCTATTTGCCAATTTTTTTAAATGAGGCCGTGTATCGCGTTTATGGGGATAATAAATTAAACAAAGAAAAAGAAATTTTGCTTGGCAATAAAAATTCTGGTTTTAGCGATAACCAAACCTTAATTGCCTTTGTTAAAGATTTGTATGCCGAGTATGATGTTTATGATAATTACCTTAAATTTTTCGATAAAAGCTTTGTTAGTCCGCTTAGCACAACAGGTATTGATAACTATAATTACGTCTTGGCCGATAGTGCCTTTGTAGATAATAAGTGGTGTTACAAAATTGTCTATTATCCTAGAAGAAAAAATGAACTTACTTTTAAAGGTGATTTTTGGGTAAACGATACTACTTGGGCTATTAAAAATATCAAGTTGCAGGTGACTAAAAGCGCCAATATAAATTGGGTCAAAGAAATTTATATTGAGCAAGATTTTAAGGTATTGAATGATTCTGTATTCTTGATTACACGAGATCATTTTATGTCTGACTTCTCCTTGAATAAAAAGCAAGAATCACGAGGTATATATGGCAAACGTACCACATTGTATGACGAGTATGTTTTTGACCAAGAGAAAGGAGCGCAATTTTACAAATACCAGCCGCAATATTATAACGATCACGTTTACAATCGTGAATCTAGCTTCTGGGAAAACAACCGTTTGGAGGAGCTAAACAAAGATGAGCGCCAAGTGTACGTAATGTTAGATACGCTTAAAACCGTAAAAGCTTTTCAGCGATTGTATAATGTGGGCTCTATTTTAGCCTCAGGTTATGTTGAATTTGATAACTTCGATTTTGGTCCCATTTTTTCCACCTTTGGCTATAATGATGTCGAAGGCTTGCGATTGCGTGTAGGCGGACGTACCTATTTTGGCAGGAACGATCCTTGGCGAATCGAAGGTTACACGGCTTACGGATTAAAAGATAACAAATTTAAATACGGAATTTCGGGAAAATGGTTGCTCGATAAAAAGATGCGACTTATAATTGCTGGGGGTAACCGGCGAGACGTGGAGCAATTGGGGGCTAGCCTTACTAATACCAATGACGTTTTAGGGCGTAGCTTAGCTTCTTCATCGTTAATTACAATAGGGGCCAATACTAGTTTAACCAATATCAATCTAACTACGGCCGCACTCTCTTTTGAGCCTTTTAAAAATTTTAATGTTCGCTTTGGCGGATCTTTTCGTACGCTCGAATCGGCATCAAATCAATTTAGTTTAGCCTACTTTACGGATGAGGCTAGAACACAGGTTGAAAATAAAACACGCCAAACGCAATTTTCAACCATGTTAAAATACACTCCCAAACGCAAAACAACAGGTTATGGTGTAGAGCGGATAGTGGTGAATGATGGTGATTATCCTGAGTTGTTCATGAATTATTCATTAGGTTTAAAAGATGTGCTTTCAAGCGATTTTGATTATAAAAAATTGCAGTTTTATTACAGACATCCTTGGCAGTTAGGGGGCTTTGGTAAACTAACCACCACCTTAGAAACAGGAAAAACCTATGGTGAGGTGCCATTGAGTTTACTTAATGTGGTGCCTGGAAATCAAACCTTATTTTCTATATACGGCAGTTTCCCGCTTCTAGATTTTTACGAGTTTGTAACCGATGAGTATGCGAGTTTGCACATCGAGCATAACTTTAACGGTCGATTTTTTAGCCGAATTCCCGTGGTGCGCGACTGGAACTTACGAGAAATTATTAGTGTACGAGGAGTTTATGGTACACTATCGCAAGCCAATCGAGATTTAAACGCCAGTACTTCTAACCCTATTTTGCTGGCTCCAGATCAAGATCCTTATTGGTCTTGGAGTGCGGGTATAGGTAATATTTTTAAAATCTTTCGAATCGATTTTCATTTCCGTGGAAACTATTTTCAGAACCCAGAAGCACGCTCTTTTGGAGTTACGGGAGCCTTCGGTTTTTATTTCTAAAAAAGTACTACAGAACGAGTTATATTTCTTAAATTTGCAATCTTGAATTTTTTGAAATAAATCTAATTTTTAAAATAAACGAAAAATGACCTTTGATGTATTGATTGAAATCCCAAAAGGGAGCAGAAATAAATATGAATACGATTTTGAGTTAAAGAAAATTCGTTATGACAGAATGATATTTTCATCAATGATGTATCCTGCAGATTACGGTTTTGTTCCTGAAACATTAGCATTAGACGGAGATCCATTAGATGTTTTAGTTTTGGTTACCGAGCCTACTTTTCCAGGCTGCGTAATGGAAGTTGCTCCTATTGGTGTATTTCATATGGCCGATGAAAAAGGTCCCGACGAAAAAATTATATGTGTACCAGTAAGCGATCCTATTGCAAACAAAGTAGATGACCTTTCTGGATTAAACCCTCACTTAATCAAAGAGATTGAGCATTTCTTCCGTGTGTATAAAGATTTAGAAGAGAAGAAAGTTGATGTAGGCGGTTGGGGGGATGCCCAAGAAGCTAAAGAAATTGTACGTAAATGTGTAGAAAGATTTAAAGAAAGTGATGTGCCAACAGCCGAAGTAAGTATTAAATAACAGTATAATTTATATTATTAAAAAAGCAGCATTTTGTAAAAAGTGCTGCTTTTTTTGTTATTTATTAAAAAGAAAAACTTAGATTTAGTAAATTAAAAATCAATAATTTATGAAATCTTTGGTCTTTTATCTACCTATTTTGTGTGCTGTTTTAGGTATTGTTTTTATGCTATTTAAAGCCGTTTGGGTTAAGAAACAAGCACGAGGAGATGCAAGCATGCAGCGCATTTCTAAGAACATTAAAGCAGGTGCTTTGGCTTTTCTTCACGCAGAGTACCGTTTACTATTAATTTTTGTGATAATTGCCGCAGCGGCCTTATTTTTTGTCTCCACGCAAGTAAGTTCAACTCATTGGATGATTGTTCCTGCTTTTGTTATAGGAGCTTTTTTTTCTGCATTAGCAGGAAACATAGGAATGCGTATAGCTACAGAAGCCAATTCTAGAACCGCCGAAGCAGCCAAAACAAGTCTGCCTAAAGCTTTACAAATTTCGTTTAATGGGGGGACAGTTATGGGATTAGGCGTAGCAGGCTTAGCAGTCTTGGGACTAAGTTTATTATTTCTTTTTTTTATCAACCAATTTTTAGGAGCTACAAGCAGTTTTTACTACGATATGACCCTTGTTTTAGAAACCCTAGCAGGATTTTCTTTGGGAGCCGAGTCTATTGCCTTATTCGCACGAGTAGGCGGTGGTATTTATACCAAAGCTGCAGATGTAGGTGCCGACTTGGTGGGTAAAGTTGAAGCTGGAATTCCCGAAGATGACCCAAGAAACCCAGCTACAATTGCCGATAATGTTGGCGATAACGTAGGAGATGTGGCAGGTATGGGTGCCGACTTATTTGGTAGCTATGTAGCTACCGTTTTAGCGGCTATGGTATTGGGTAACTATTTGATTCGAGATATGTACATCTCTACTAACTTTACAGACGATTTTGGTAATATGGGTCCCATATTACTACCACTACTAATTGCAGGGGTTGGTATTCTCGCCACAATTTTAGGAACTTTTGTAGTAAGAATAAATACGAATAAGGCTAAAGAACCCCAAGTTCAAGCCGCTTTAGATCGTGGCAATTGGATAGCTATAGGTATTACGCTACTTGCTACTTGGTTTTTGATAGACTGGATGCTTCCCGAAACGCTTGAAATGTTGTTTTTTGGTAAGGGAATGCAACGCATACCTGCAACGCATGTTTTTTGGGCAGCAGTAATTGGGCTGGCAGTAGGAGCACTTATCTCGGTGGTTACGGCATATTATACCAGCCTGGGTAAAAAGCCAGTTATGAGTATCGTGAAAAATAGTGCCACAGGAGCGGCCACTAATATCATCGCCGGTTTGGCTGTAGGAATGAAATCTACTTTTGCTTCCGTTTTGCTTTTTGCGGTAGCTATTTTCGGCTCTTATGCGCTTGCGGGATTCTATGGTGTTGCTTTGGCAGCTTCGGCTATGATGGCAACAACAGCTATGCAATTGGCAATCGATGCATTTGGTCCCATTGCCGATAATGCTGGAGGAGTTGCCGAAATGAGTCAATTACCTGCACAAGTAAGAGAAAGAACAGATATTTTAGACTCTGTAGGAAACACAACTGCTGCCGTAGGTAAAGGTTTTGCAATTGCTTCGGCTGCCTTAACTGCCTTGGCACTTTTTGCGGCATATGTCACCTTTACAGGTATTCAGGGTATTAATATTTTTAAAGCAGATGTTTTAGCCACTTTGTTTGTAGGCGGTATGGTGCCTGTAGTTTTTTCGGCACTAGCTATGGAGTCGGTAGGGAAAGCGGCCATGCAGATGGTAAAAGAGGTGAGAAGACAGTTTAGAGAAATACCAGGAATTTTAGAAGGTACAGCTGAACCCGAACACGCAAAATGCGTCGCTATATCTACGCAAGCGGCTCTAAAAGAAATGATTTTACCAGGGGTATTAACACTCATAACTCCTATACTAATTGGTTTATGGCTGGGAGCAGAACCGCTTGGTGGGTATATGGCAGGGGTTTGTGTTTCGGGAGTAATGTGGGCTATTTTTCAGAATAATGCTGGTGGAGCATGGGATAATGCTAAAAAATCTTTTGAGGCAGGTGTGCTTATCGATGGTAAAAGAATGTTTAAAGGTAGCGATGCACATAAAGCGGCCGTGACAGGAGACACGGTAGGCGATCCTTTTAAAGATACTTCTGGCCCTAGTATGAACATTCTTATTAAACTTACATGTCTTGTAGGCTTAGTTATGGCACCTCTAATTGCCGAAGTACAGCATGAAGAGCCGCGTAAGGCTCAATTAGACAAAAACTTGAACAATCAAAATGAAAATATTATTTTGGTAAAAACAAAATCCAATTAGGCGGCAATTTGCGTTTTAAAATATATTACTTTGAAACAACTTCTTAAATTTCTTCGGTTGTCTAAACAAGTCGATCACTTGTATATTCAGTCGTTTTCAGGTTATGCTTCCGCGGATGGCTTAAGGGTGGCGGGAAGAGTGTTAAATCATAAACCAAGAAATAGTAAAACAGATATTTCACCTTCTGCTTGGCGGGCTAGTTTTGCCAATTTTAATACCTATGAAATTGAAAATGTTCAAGTAACGCTTTGGTATAATGGGAAACCTGTAGCTTGTTGTTTAACCAATAGCGAAGGTTACTATTTTTTTGACGTGCATGTGCCGTGTGAGACAATAGATGAAACCCAAACAAAATGGCTGCCCTATAGAATACAATGCGTGTATCAAAAACTTGCCCAAGAGAAGAAATGTTGGTTTTTACAGCCTAATTCTAATTTTGATTATGGAATTATTAGTGATATAGACGACACACTTATTCATACGGGGGTGAATTCCTTTTTTAAATGGGAGCTAATTAAAAATTCTATTTTCACCCTAGCAGAAGAAAGAGTTCCTATTGACTATGCGAGTCAATTTTATCAAGCATTACAAAACCAATCTAAAGGGGTAGATCGGCCATTTTTTTATTTAAGCAATAGTCCTTTTAATTTATTTAGTTACTTACACGCTTTTTTACGCATTCATAATTTCCCTAGAGGGGTATTGCTATTACGGGATTTTCCTAACCTTTGGCAGCAAATGTTTAACCGGGAAAAACCGCATAAACAAAAAGAAATTTTACAAATTTTAAATATTTTCTCAGACAAGTCTTTTGTACTCATAGGCGACAGCGGTGAGCATGATCCTAGTATTTATACAGAAATAGCTCAAATGCATCCTAGCAGAATTAAAGCTATATTTTTAAGGCGAGTAAAAAGTAAATCTAAAATGAGGCTCGCCAGTCGCATTGTAAGTAAATTTAAATCCACTCCTGTGGTCTTTTTCTCAAATGGAGAAGAAGCTATCATTGCGGCAAAAAAAATGGGCTTAATTCAATAAAATTAAGCCCTATAAGGTAATTTATCAATTAATTTAGGTTGTTTCTGGGTCTATATAAACATTGGTTTTTTGTTTTCTTTTAGCTTTAATATCCTTTCTGGGCATAGTGCCAAAAATATGATCCCAAAGGGTGGAAGACACTCCGAAAGCTCGGTCTGGTTCACGGTAGTGATGAATGCTGTGATGGTGCCATAAAACCTTTAAAAAGTTATTGGGTACCTTAAAAGCATGAACCGAATAATGTACCGCTAGATATGCAGCATAGCCCATTAAAAAACCAGCTAGAAAGCCAAAAACAAATTCACCTAAAAACACGCGGTACACAATAAAGAGTACTGTGGCGATAATCAGGCTTAAAACCGGTGGCATGGCCAACCTAGACTTGTCTTTTGGGTAATCGTGATGTACCCCGTGCATGGTATAACTAATTTTCTTCTTTCGTTCGCTTGTAGCAGGAATATGATATAAGTATCGGTGCATGATATACTCAATAAAAGTAAAAAAGAATAATCCTGCAAAGAACAATAAAACCATTGTAGGGGTTTCAAATCCTTTTTCTACAATTCCATAATAGATAAGAGCCGCAGAAATTACCGAAAAGATAATCAAGGGCAAAGAAATATGGGTGTGCGTTAATTTTTCTAAAATAGGATTTTTAAATAATTTAGGTGATCCTTTGTGCTTAGGTCTTTTTAATTTTGTTGATTCCATAGGGCTGTTATTTAAAAGAGACCGTTGATTTCGGCATCTATTTTATTAATAATTTCTCCAAGATCTTCAGGGTTGTCTACAAAGTTAATGTTATCTACATCAATAATCAATAAATTGCCTTTGTCGTAAGTCGCAATCCAAGCTTCATAACGTTCATTAAGTCGGCTCAAATAATCAATAGAAATGCTGCTTTCATAATCTCTTCCGCGTTTATGAATTTGAGCAACAAGATTGGGTATACTGCTACGCAAATAAATCAAAAGATCTGGTGCCTCAGTAACGCGTTCCATCAAGTTAAATAACGAACTATAATTGTTGAAATCACGATTGGTCATAAGTCCCATTGCGTGTAAGTTGGGAGCAAAAATAAAGGCATCTTCATAGATGGTTCGATCTTGAATAATGTCTTTTCCGCTTTTGCGGATATCTAAAATTTGTCTGAACCGCGAGTTCAAGAAATAAACCTGTAAATTAAATGACCAGCGCTCCATTTGATTGTAAAAATCTTCTAAATACGGATTTTCTAATACATCTTCAAATTGCGCTTCCCAATTAAAGTGTTTGGCTAAGAGTCTGGTTAGGGTTGTTTTTCCCGCGCCTATATTTCCGGCTATGGCTACGTGCATAGATTAGTCTGTGTTTATTTGGTAATAAATTAGTTTGTTTTGCTTGTAAATATAAAGGTTTTCCTTACTCACATAAAAATCTTTAACGTCATTTTCATAAAGATCAAGTTCTAAAACCTCCTTAGTTTTTAAGTTTAAACGATAAAAATTACCTTTTGCATATGTATACAAATAATTGGCTGTAGCCATAAGTTGCTCAGTACCTTTAAAATAAAATTCTTGGGTGATGTTTCCATAGACATTTAAAACCCGAATTTTATCTTCTTGGGCCTCAAAAAAGTGCGTTAAATTTGCCGTATAAAGCGCTTGGTTTGATAAAATAGGAGGCGACTGGTGCAAGGTTTTTTGCTGGGGGTAATTAAAAAAATCAAGAATACCTTGTTCAGTATTTACCAGCCATAAACTATTGTTTTGAGCGGTGTAAGCCGCATTTAAAATCCGTAAAGGCGATAAGTTGTTAAAATTGATTTGTGTTATGGGATTCAATTGATTGTCTAATATAACCACCGTGTTGAAGTCTTGATAAAATAAGCTAATGCGTAGCGGATTGCTAATATCTACATGGCTTAAATCTCCCAAATTCAAATTAATGTACTGTTTTAAGTCATTTGGGCTTTTTTTATAAAAAACTTGGTCTTTTATAAAATAATACCGATCAAATGCATCTACTCCCACAAATTTATCCGCTTTAAGCGGACTTAATAAAGTGCTTTCTTGTTTTTGTGCATGAAGTAAATTAATGCTTAGTACAAAGAAAAATAAAATCAATTTCATCTTACAAAAGTACTTTAAAATCCCAATTATAGCTCCATAAACAGTCGATAGCATCTGTAAAAAGATGAAAGCTTAATCCAATTGCAAAAGTTTTTATCATTTTATTTTTCGCTAAAAAGGCTACTAACAAGTACAATGCCCATGCCCAATAAGTATGCAGCAGGTGGAAATTAATACTGCAACGCTTTGGATCAAATATAGGATCGGCTAGCAGATGGTCTAAATCGACTAACATACTAGCTAATAATATTAAATAAACTTGCTTAATATTATTCTTATCTATTAAATAAGCGATGAGAAAAATAAAGCCAAAATGTAAAAAGTAGTGGGTGAAAGTTTGCATCAATCTGGCTTTTCTATATCGTCTTCATCGGGTAAAAGTAAATCGTTGAGGCGGCGTTCTAAAGATATATAACGGCCAATACCAATCAATAAGAAAACCACGCAAATAAATAGTGCGATATACCCAATGATTTTTAAGTTGGTGTATTCTTTTACTTGTAGTAGGGCTATGCCACCTAACAATAGGTACAATGAGGCTCTGATATAAGATAACAAGGTGCGCTCATTGGCAAGTTTGGTTCTTTCAAGCGCCAAATGTTCGCGCAAGTTTTTTTCATCGGTAATGCGAGGTTTAAACGGGTTATGTAATTTTAATCGCTTTTTCATGATAGTCAGACTTTAAAAGGGAAAGAACAAAGGTATGATAATAGAAGCAGCAATCCAGACAACAAAATTAAGTGGGGTGCCTATTTTCAAATAATCGGTAAATTTATAATTTCCTGGTGCGTAAACCATGGTGTTGGTTGGGTAACTTACAGGTGTCATAAAAGTAAGTGAGCAGGCAAACATTACGGCAATTAGAAAGGGTTTTTCGCTTACTTGTAAAATTTGAGCAAACTCTATAACGATAGGGGTCATTAAAACTGCAGTTGCTTTACTTGATAATACATTGGTTGCCAAAAAGGTAAATAGGAAAATTAGACTTAACATTATTTGTGGGGGTAGTCCGCCTAAATTCTCAAAAAGAAAGTTAGATATTAGCTCTGAGCCACCTGTTTTTTCTAAAGCTTTACCCATAGATAAAACTCCAGCAACCATAAAAATCACTTTCCATTCTATTGCCTTATAAGCTTCGTTGGGTTTAAGTATAGCGGTGGTTACAATAAGTAAACTCCCTACCAAGGCGCTTATGAGTATTGAAGTGATATTAAAAGCGGCGGCCAAAATTACACCCATTAAAATGAGAATTGCAGGTATAGCCTTTTTGTAGTTTATTTTACGGTCTTCATATTCAGATAAAGCCACAAGCATTTTGTTGCGTGTTAAAGCTTGTATATTATGGCGCGCTGTATAAATAAGCAGCATATCTCCCTCTTTTAGAGAAACATTAGCTACGTTTTTTGTAATGGTCTCTTTGCGTTGCCTAATAGCTAAAACCGAAGCATAATAGTTGTTTCTAAATTTGGTTTGCGCCAGAGTTTTTCCAGAAAGCGAAGATCCGTGAGGGATCATAACCTCAAAGATGCGCTTTTCACTATCGTCTTCGCTAATTTCTCCTATACCGCTAAACTTATAGTATTTGCTTTCTCTTATTTTACTGATTTTGCTGGGATTCATAAGTACCTTGAGCACGTCTCCTTCTCGTAAAATAGTCTCTTCATTAAACTCATAAAACCGAAGATGATTTCGCTTTATCATTAAAATTTGCACTTGTAAATCACTAATCAAAAAGGTTTTACCGATAGCCTTGTTGATGTCTGGGTTTTTGGGTAAAATTTCAATTTCTGCCATATAATCTTCGGCTTCATGTTGTAGAGTTTCAGATTTTTTAATGCGCTTGGGTAAAATCAAGGGAGCTACAATAAAAATATAAATGAGGCCAGTTGCAGTAATTCCTAAAGCCGCAAGTGAAAATTCAAACATCTCAAAGCCAGTACTGCCTAGTTCTTGAGCATAACTACTAACCAAAATATTGGTTGATGTACCTATTAGCGTACAAGTGCCTCCAAACAGAGCCGAAAAGGAAATAGGAATAAGCAAACGCGAAGGCGCAATACCGGTTTCTCGTGATACCATTAGCGCCATAGGAATAAGCATAGCGACCACGGCCGTATCATTAATAAAGGCAGAAAAAACAGCAGCCGTAAGACAAAAAACAATTAAAGCCAATACGTAGTTTACCCGCGCTATTTTTACAATTCTTGAGCTTAAGCCATTAATAATACCCGATTTAAACACGGCAGCACTAAGCACAAACATACAGCCTAAGGTTATAGTGGCGGGATGATTAAAACCGGCAAAACCTTCTTCAGGATTTAATACACCAGAAACAATAAACAAAGACATTATGAGTATAGAAGTGGTGTCTATACTAAAATAGTCTTTCACAAAAAGAAAGATACCTATGCCTATTATAATAAAGGTGATGGTTAAATACATAAAGCCTTTTCTTTATGATGTTTTATAAAGTTAAAACATTATAGCTAATATTCTCGCTTTTGATCAATTCGGTTTTTCATTGCTTTACCTTGTTGCAACCGTTCTAAATTAGCTATAATTTGTTCACTTACTACAAACGGATCGGTAGCACTAGCCATATGCGGTGTAATTTGAATGCGTTTGTGATCCCAAAAAGCATGATCCTGAGGTAAAGGCTCCTCTGTAAATACATCAAGGCTAGCCCCACTTAACTGTCCGTTTTGTAAAGCCTCTAGCAAGTCGTCCTCTTCCAAATGTGCACCACGTCCTACATTTATTAAATAACAACCAGGCTTAAGCTGATCAAAAAGCGTTTTATTAAGAATACCACGGGTTTTAGATGTTAAGGGTAGAAGACAGACTAAGATGTCACAAGACTGCAAAAATTGAGGCAGTTGTTGTTCAGAATGATACGTGGTAATATTCTCGTGTGTTTTTGAGCTAGAAGAGTAGCCTAAAACCTGAAAATTATTTTTAATCAAAAGTTCACCAACCGATTGACCAATTTGACCAAAACCTAATATACCTACAACAGTATCATTAGGGCGTTTGTAAGCAATAGGTTTCCATTTCTTTTTTTGTTGAAGTTTAAAATAGGCATATAAATCACGAATGTGCATCAAGCAAATCGATAGCACAAACTGACTCAAATCGGTTGCCAAACGCGGGTGTTCAATTTTTGTGACTTGTATATGCTTTTTTATGGTGTTTTGAGCAAAAATATGATGTACACCCGCCCCCATAGAGGCGATTACTTTTAAATTAGGGTATTGGTCAAAAACTCCCGCTGGAGGCCGCCAGGTTAAGATAAATTCGGTTTCTTCTCGTTGGGTATCATCTGGATAAATTTCTATGGTCAAATTCTTATTTTCATCCTTTAAGGCTTGAACCCATTGGTCTAAACTTCTATCAGGAGCGATGATAACAATCTTGTTATTCATTTTAAGGTGTTTTTTATGGATTAAACAAACGCACTATAGCCTGTTATGGCCCTACCAACGATTAATGTATTGATTTCCTTGGTTCCTTCATAGCTATAAATTGCCTCGGCATCGGCAACAAAGCGTGCCACATCATGCTCGAGCAAGATGCCATTGCCACCTAGCACTTCTCGTGCTCGGCTTACCACATCACGGGTGCGCAAACTGCAAAACACCTTAGCCAGTGAGGCATGCTCATCGGTTAAAATCCCTTCGTCTTGTAATTCAGACAAACGAAAAACCATGGTTTGCATAGCGGTTAAATTAGATAGCATTTCTACCAAATGATTTTGAACGAGTTGAAAACTGGCTATAGGTTTACTAAATTGCTCACGTTTTTTAGTATACTTTAAGGCACTTTCATAAGCCCCTCGCGCACAACCAACTGCTTGCCAAGCCACGCCCGCTCGAGTCATTTTTAAGACTTTGGCAGTGTCTGCAAAAGAGTTAGCTTTTTGCAAACGATCGGTCTCTGGAATCTTGCAATCGGTTAAGGTGATCAAGGCATTTTGAACGATACGCAAAGCCATTTTATCTTCCATCTTTTCGGCTTTAAAGCCAGGGTTTTCTTTACGTACCAAAAATCCTTTCACCTGCTTTGAGTCGATGTCTTTGGCCCAGATTACAATAACATCGGCAAAAGTGGCATTACCAATCCATTTTTTTTGACCGTTTAAAATCCAGTGCTCACCATCAAAACGGCAGGTGGTTTCCATTCCTTGCGAAACGGCCGAACCTACATTTGGTTCGGTTAAACCAAAAGCTCCAATCGTTTTTAATTTTTGCATTTTAGGCAACCATTCTTGTTTTTGAGCCTCGCTTCCGCAAAGGTATATTGAGCCCATAGCCAATCCGCTATGTACACCAAAAAAAGTAGAAATAGAAACATCTACCCGAGCAATTTCTTGGGCGATAATTCCCTCCATTAAAAAAGGCATAGCCGCGCAACCGTAGCCTTCGTAAGCGATTCCGGCAATATTCAATTCGCCTAATTTAGGAATGATGCCAAAAGGAAATTTTGCTTTGTTCCAATAATCGTTGGCAATGGGGCGTACTTCTTTTTCCATAAATTGTCGTACTCGCAGTTGTAAATTGCGTTGAGTATCGGTTAGTTTGAGATCTAAATTATAAAAATCTCCATCGATAGGTGGTAATTGATGCTGCCCGCGTTTACCTTGATGATGCAACAACTTGAGCATATTTTTTATTTGCCGGTCATCTAACTTTTCTAAAGTTGCTAGGGTTTGCTTTAAATCGATTTTCTCGTTAATTTGAGTTAATTGATCTAAATCGACCTCTTTTAAAAGATTAATCGTTTGTTTTATTTTTTGAAAGAAGGTCATAGCGTTTAATTTATAGTTAGTTTAAAATTATTGAAATAATTTTTCTCTCGCTGTTAAAGAATTGCGAATTAAAAAGAATTTGATAAGTGCGTTTTTTTTAAATAAATAAGAATGCTTTTAATTTACTACATTCGCTTTTATGCAAGTAATCCAATATATAGAACAGCACACCAAGCTAGGAAGTCTTCGTATAGAGAAGGCATTACAACTTTTTTCTGAAGATGCCACCATACCTTTTATCGCTCGGTACAGAAAAGAATTTACCCAGCAATTAGATGAAGTTGACCTAGAGCAAATCCGTAAAGCACAAGAAGACTATTTGGCACTAGAAAAGCGACGAGAATCTATTTTAAATCGCTTAGAGGCGGATGGGGTGCTAACGACAGACTTAAAAAAGCAAATAAAAGAGGCTCAAGACTTAACAAGGCTAGAAGATTTGTATTTGCCTTATAAGAAAAAGCGAAAAACCAAAGCCGATGAAGCAAAGGCTTTAGGACTTGAACCACTGGCCAAACAAATTATGGTACAAAAACATACAGACCTAGGTGATTTAAGTAAGTCTTACTGTTCGAGCCGAGTAAAGACGAGTCAGGACGCGCTTACTGGGGCAGGGTTTATCATTGCCGAGTGGATAGCTGAACGAATTGATTTACGGAATTATTTGCGTTTTCAATTGCAAGAATTTAGTTTTTTAAAGGCACGAGTAATTTCCAGTAAAAAGGAGGAGGAAAACGCTCAAAAGTATAAGGATTATTTTGATTGGGAAGAGCGATTGAAAAACCTGCCATCGCATCGATTTTTGGCGATTTCAAGAGCCGAACAGGCTGGTGTTATACGAATAAAACTGGTGATAGACGAACAAGCTTTGTTGGCGAAGTTTGAAAGTAAATTGATAAAAACACAAGGAGTAATTGCCTCTTTTTTAAAAGATGTTATTAAAGACGCTTATAAACGTTTGATGTATCCTAGCTTGAGTAAAGAAATTTTTCAAGAAGCTAAGCAAAGAGCAGATGCTACCGCTATAAGTGTTTTTGCTAAAAATTTAAAACAGTTGTTATTGGGTGCGCCACTGGGGCAAAAAAGAGTTTTGGCGCTAGATCCTGGTTTTAGAACAGGTTGTAAACTGGTTTGTATAGATGAACAAGGCGATTTAATGCATAATGAAACTATTTTTCCGCATCCGCCACAAAAACAACACAAAGAAAGTATCAAGAAGATAAGTACTTTATGCGAGGCTTATAAAATTGAGGCAATTGCCATTGGCGATGGGACTGCATCGCGAGAAACCGAAGCTTTGGTTAAGCGCATACAGTTTAAACATCCTATAGAAGTTTTTGTGGTGAGCGAGGCGGGTGCTTCCATTTATTCGGCTTCATCGATTGCTAGAGAAGAATTTCCTAATTATGATATTACGGTTAGAGGAGCAATATCCATAGGGAGAAGACTACAAGACCCCTTGGCCGAACTGGTTAAAATTGATCCTAAATCAATTGGTGTGGGCCAATATCAACACGATGTAAATCAAATTGAATTGCAGCGCAGTTTAGATAGAGTGGTAGAGCACTGCGTGAACACGGTTGGAGTTAATTTAAATTCGGCGAGTAAGTCTTTATTGCAACATGTATCGGGTATTGGCGAAAAACTAGCCGATAATATTGTGGCATTTAGGCAGGAGCATGGTGCATTTGCCAAAAGAGCAGACCTTAAAAAAGTTCCGCGATTAGGAGCAAAGGTTTATCAACAGGCGGCTGGTTTTTTACGAGTGAAGCAAAGTGAAAATCCGTTAGATGATTCTGCTGTACACCCAGAGCAATATGAATTGGTAAAAAAAATAGCGCAAGAAGAAGGGGTTGAGGTGGTTGATTTCATAGGTAATGATGCTTTATTAAACAGTATTGATTTAGAGCGATATTGTACAACAAAGTTTGGTTTACCAACCCTCGAAGACATAAGAGAAGAGATGAGAAAACCGGGCAGAGATATAAGAGAAAAAGCTAAGGCTTTTAGCTTTAATCAGAATATAAAAACCATTGCCGATTTAGAAGTAGGTATGCGTTTACCTGGAATAGTAAATAATATTACCAATTTTGGTTGTTTTGTATCGATAGGAATAAAGGAAAGTGGCTTGATTCACGTGTCTAACCTAGCCGATGAATTTGTAAGTGATGTAAATGAATATGTACACTTACATGAACAAATATTGGTGAAAGTACTCGAGATAGATCTTCCGCGAAAGCGTATACAACTCAAAAAAATAAAATTGAACGAAAAGTAAAAAAAAACTGTCCCACTAGCTTAACTTGTTGAATAACATTTTGGCTAATGGCAAATAAAACAAGAATATAAAACCATAATTTTATATCGCTTTAACGCGGGACAGTAAATTAACACTAATATTTATGTTTAGATAGATTTTAATAATCTACTTAATAAAGCCAACCTTTTCAATTTCTATATCATAAATCGAGCCAATTTTTTTATTTCGTCATTTTTATATTGATTTTTTAAAACTGGATTTAAATTTCTTAAAGTGTTGACCTTTTTAATTACATTTTCACGTATAGCTGAGTCTAAAATTTCCTTTTCGGATTTATTATAGGTGTTTGCTTTTATTAGAGTAGTAGCAATCTCTTTTATTAAGGTGTCAAATGATTGAGAGGTAAATATTTCTACTTATAAATAGTAAGTTAAGCGTGAGCTACCGCTAATATGTAGTGGTTTAGTTGATATCGGATCCACCTTTTTATATAAACTTATAGTTACTAAGTAGCAATTAACGCTTAAAAGCTGAAAAAATCTATAAATTCGAACTATTGAGAATATCTATTAATATGGGTTTTAATCCGCTAAAGAAAAATTCTACTGCAATAACCATTACTATTAATCCCATTAAACGCATCAAGACATTTTTTCCGGTATTGCCTAGAATTTTTAAAATTTTAGAAGAACTAAGCAATATTAAATAGGTGAGTAATAAAACCAAGAATATAGCTCCTATTAAGGCTATTTTAGACTGAATGGTTTTAGCGTCTTCCATCATTATAATAGCATTGGTAATTGATCCTGGTCCAGAAATCATGGGTATTGCCAGTGGGGTAATTGAAATATCTTCTACATAGCTTTTCTTTTCTGATTTGGTCTTTACTTTTACACTGGCTAATCTTGCTTGAAGCATGTCCATACCCATAAGAAAGAAAATAACCCCTCCCACCAATCGAAAACTATTTACCGATATACCGAAAAATTGAAAAAGAAGTTGTCCTGAAAAAGCAAAAGCCACAATTGTTAAAAAAGCGGCAATGGTTGCTTTTCTCGCCGTCTTATTGCGGTGCTCTGCATCTAGCTCAGAGGTCATACTCATAAAAACAGGCATAGTCCCTATAGGATTAATCAAAGTGAAGAAAGAAGTAAATGCTAATAATCCAAAACCAAGTAAATCGCTCATAACGGCCAGTTAAATTTTAATGCAAGAAAACAAAAAAAAATCAAGCAACAAAATTGAGATGTATTTGGCGTTATTTAAATAGAAATGAACTAGAATTTTTCTCAAGTGTTTTGTGAAAATTGAAAATGTCATATGATTTTAGAATAAACTCTTCTTAGAACATTGAAAAGCTAAGTTTTATTTATAAGTATTAAATTGAAATTCCGAATTAAGAAAAAAAGGGTCCTGAGCAGGATTGTATAACTTTCGCCTATTTTTCATTGAATGGTAGCGTAGGGGTTATTTATCAGTGTGGATGTATCTCTTCTAAAGCATTCTTCGGGTTTACATGATACCTTTTTATTCCATACTAAATCCCTGTCTTATGTATAGTGAGTCCACACTGAGTCCACGGTGAGTCCACAGTGAGTCCACTAAAAAGTGGATTAAAGTAGATCTGCTGTAAATGCAATATAGAGTTAGAGTAGGTACAGGTTGACTAAAGACTAGCTTTGAGAAGAAGTTGATAGGCTTATGCTATAAAGTTTACCAAAAGCCTAGGGTATTAAGGGCAATAAAATCAAATAGGATAGGTGTGAAATATGTACCGCAATAGAACAGCCTCGGTTTGAATTTTTTAAATGCAAAACCGAAACTTCTATGGGGATACTCCGGCTAGTAAAAAATAGAATTATCCCTATCAAGCTTATCGGTAATTTAGGTCAAAGCAACTACTGATTTAAATGATCAAAAAAAATGCCCTTCTATATGGTATTTAGAAGGGCGGTTGGTGATATCTCAAATGTGTCCTATATTTCAAAAACCTCTTTAATTTTATCAACATAATCTAATTTTTCCCAAGTAAAGAGTTCAACTTCGTGTTTTACCACGCCAGAATAAGGGCTTTCAAAAATTTTTGTTACCGTTCTTGGGGTCTTACCCATATGGCCGTATGCCGAGGTTTCTCTATAAATAGGATTGCGCAGAGCAAGTCGTTTTTCTATAGCAGCAGGGCGCATATCAAAAATCTGAGCTACTTTTTTTGCAATTTCCCCATCCGAAATGTTCAAATGGCTACTCTTATAGGTATCTACAAAAATAGAAGTAGGTTCTGCCACACCAATAGCATAAGATACTTGTACTAAAATTTCATCGGCAACACCTGCGGCAACTAAATTTTTAGCAATATGTCTGGCGGCATATGCGGCGCTTCGATCTACCTTGCTAGGATCTTTACCCGAGAAGGCACCACCACCGTGGGCGCCTTTTCCGCCGTAGGTGTCAACAATAATCTTTCTGCCGGTTAATCCTGCATCTCCGTGCGGCCCACCAATCACAAATTTTCCTGTAGGATTAATGTGGTAAATAATATCATCTGTAAATAAATCTTGAAGCTTTTCAGGAAGTTGATTTTTTATGCGCGGAATTAAAATTTCTTGAATGTCTTTTTTAATCGTAGCCAACATGTCAGCCTCATTTTCATCAAACTCATCGTGCTGGGTAGACAAAACAATAGCTACAATTTTTTGAGGTACGTTTTCGTCGCTATATTCAATGGTAACCTGACTTTTTGAATCGGGTCTAAGATAGGTCATTTCTTTGCCTTCTCGCCTAATTTTGGCCAACTCAATAAGCAGTTTGTGTGAGATGTCTAATGCCAGCGGCATATAGTTTTCAGTCTCATTGGTAGCATATCCAAACATCATTCCTTGGTCTCCTGCTCCTTGTTCCTCTTGAGTAGCTCGATCTACTCCTTGATTAATATCGGGTGATTGTTCATGAATTAAGGAGATGACTCCGCAAGAATCTCCGCTAAAGCGATATTCCCCTTTAGTATATCCTATATCATTTATCACTTCTCGCGCAATTTGCTGTACATCTATATAGGTGTCTGATTTTACTTCACCCGCCAAAACTACTTGACCCGTAGTTACCATGGTTTCGCAGGCAACTTTTGAAGATTTATCAAAAGCTAAAAAATTGTCAAGTAATGTATCACTGATTTGATCGGCTATCTTATCGGGATGTCCTTCAGAAACACTTTCAGAGGTAAATAAGTAAGGCATGTTTTAAATAATTTAGAAAGATTTGAGCCACGCCACTAAAGTAGAATTTCTGCTTTAGCATTTTTTAAGGGTTGCAATCAGTCAAATCTTTCCCTGTTTAACGAGGACAAAGATAGGAAAATACCCGAGTCTATTGCAGAAATATAATTTTTTAAGATTTATTTACGAAAATTAAATTCTATCTATTTGCTTTAAAAAGCTATCACATAATTAGGATTTAAACCTAAAAAGTATATATTTGTTAAGTTTTTGTAAACCATTTAATCAACATATTCAAAAATAATAATTATGAAAAAAAACTACTTAAGCTTTTTTTTAACATTCTGCCTAGTGGTATTGGGCGTGGCCAGCGGTTTTGCGCAGTCTACGGTTTCTGCTACTTACAACTTAGGTGATATACCTACTTCTTACGGCAGTTACGATGCTAGTTGTACAGGGCCTAGTACGACTCTAGATATTACAATGCCTGCCGGAGGGCCTTGGGAGGTTACCGGATTTGATGTCGCCTACGATATGACGGCTGCCTCTGGTGCTTGGATGAGCGAGCAACGCTCCCAAGTAGCAATTAATGGTATAGAAGAGGCGGTTGTTAATGGCTCAGGTTCCTCGGCAGGGACTCAAAATTATAATAGAACCAATATCGCTATAGCAAACGGTTTTTATAACGGAGGTGATGTTTTGACTTTTGAAATGAAGGCTTGGAGAACCTGGGGAGGTTCTCAATGTGATACCCAGTATAATAAAGTAGATGACAATACTTGGACGATTACAGTTAATTATCAATTAGCCCCTTCATGTATAGCGCCTGATAACATTCAGGTTTCAAATAAAACCAATACAACTTTAGATTTGTCTTGGAGTCAAACCGGAACGGTTTCTTCTTGGGAAGTAGAATACGGGGCTCCTGGTTTTACTCAAGGTGCCGGGACGACTGTAGTGGTAAACACAAATCCAAATACTACCATAACAGGACTTACAGATAGTACAACTTATGACTTTTATGTACGTGCAAATTGTGGTGCCAATGGTGATTCTGCCTGGGTAGGTCCTATTTCTGGAACCACAACTATTGATTGCGGACCATTGAATTTAGGGATTAGCTCAACTACAGATGGATCTATTACCTGTGCGGGTAGTACCGTTTTGACAGCAACGGCTAGTGGTAACGGTAGCGATATTTTTTGGTATGACGCAGCGGTAGGCGGTAACCTTGTTGGTGCTGGTTCTAGTTTTACTACTCCGTACCTAACACAAACCACCACTTATTATGCCTCGGAAGTAGCTTTTTCTGGAGGGAGTTCAGGAGGGTCTAGTTTACCCACCTATTGTACGCCTACTTACAGTATAGGTTGTACTTCTTCAGATGATATTGATGACTTTATTATGAGTGATGCTGGAATAAATCATTTAGGTTCAGGTTGCTCAACGGGTGCTTATGGCGATTTCACAAACGATTCTAGCTTAATAGGTACCTTATCAGTTGGTTCAACCTATAACTTTAGTGCAACGCACAACTTCTCAAATCATCATTTGAGAATATATATCGATTTAAATATGGACGGTAACTTCGATCCGTCAGAAATGTTATTTGATTCTCCAAACGGAGGAAGTACAACAAATGGAAGCATTACGATTCCTGCATCTGTTGGTGGGGCAACAGTGATGCGTGTAATGGGGAAATATGGTTCGTTCGGCAGCGGAGCAACTGCTTGTGATGCCGGTGGTTCTTTTGGAGAAACACACGATTATCAAGTTGTTATCGCAGATTTAGAATGTGAGTCTCCTCGTGTAGCCGCAACAGCAAACGTTTCTGCTGCTGGTGATTTAGCCGTTACTGCACTGCCTTACAACAATAGTAATGACACCGCTAACTATGGCGATCCATTTGAAGGTACTCCTGGTGCAAACTGTGGGGCAGGTTCTGAAAATTACCTGAGTGGAAATGATGTAATTTATAAATATACGGCAGCGAATACCGAGTTGGTAGATATTTTAATGTCTAATTTGTCAGGTTACTATGCAGGTGTTTTTGTATACGAAAGTTGTGGCGATTTAGGCGTTAACTGTGTGGCTGGCGCTGTTGCAGGTCCGAGCGACGATGATTTTGGAATCGAAGATTTTCAAATGACAGCCGGTCAAGACTATTTTATTGTAGTGTCAAGTTGGTTAACTTCAACCGTAGGTTATACCTTAGATATTATACCTTTCTCTTGTGCTAGTTTAGCTAGTCCTGTAGCAGACCCACTCCAAGATTTTGTAGCGGGAGACACCTTAGCGGATTTAGAAGTAGATACCACAAAAAATACAGCCACCCTTGCATGGTATAGCGATCCTCAAGGAAATAATCCGATTGCCGATACTACTACTTTGGTTGATGGAATAACCTATTATGTAGCGCAAGTGTTTAACGGTTGTGAAAGTGCTTTAACCCCAATAACGGTTGATGAAATTGATTGTACATCTTTAGCGATTACGGCAACTACAGATGATACTGTTTCTTGTAAGGGTGTAATGCAATTATCGGCTACACCGAGCGGAACAGGTTCTGAGGTATTTTGGTATGATGCTGCGACTGGAGGGCAAATCGTCGGCGTAGGAAATCAGTTTACTACAGATGAGTTAACTGCAACTACATCTTATTGGGCTTCAGAAGTGATGCTTATGGGAGGTACTTATCAGGATCAAGGTAAAGTTACTCCAAATGATTTTTCAAGTACACCATCTACTCCAAGAGGGCTTACATTTACTGTTAATAAGTTCACAACTATATTAAGTACCCGTGTTTATTCTTCTGGTAGCGGAGGTCCGCTTACGGTTGAGTTAACCGATGATAACGGTACGGTGTTACAATCAAAAGTGATTAATATTCCTGCTGGGTCTTCTTCAAACCCTGTGCCGGTTGATCTTTCTTTAAACTTCACAGCGGCCACGCCTGGTAACTATAGATTATTGGCAACAGGTCCGGCTATGATGTATAGCTTTAGCGGTGTAAACTACCCTTATACGCTTGGTTCTACAGGATCAATTACTGGGGCATATGCCTTTGGCGGTCCTTCTACAAGCTATTATTACTTTAACAATTGGAAGGTGATCGAAGGGGAGGTTATTTGTGAGTCTCCTAGAACAGAAGTAATAGCAACCGTGAATCAGTCTGGTGATATTGCACTAGATCACACCAACTTGCCGTATACAGATACCAATACTACTAGTGTTTTTGGCGATAATTTTAATGGTGATGCAGGGAGTAACTGCCCAGGTGTTGATATCTTAAATGGGAATGATGTTGTTTATCAATACACGGCAGACCCAAATAATGATGATATACTAGATATTGAATTGACAGGAATTACCAACAACTTTACGGGTATGTTTATTTATACTAGCTGTGGAGATGTAGGAACCAATTGTTTGGCTGGAGATGTTAATGAAGGGGCGAGTAGTATTCTTATCGAAGATTACTATGTAAATGCAGGTGAACAAATTTTTATTGTAATCAGTTCTAAAAACGGAAGTACAAACTATACTTTGAATATCAATGGTGTTGATTGTAATAATATTGCAGCCCCAACTACAGATGAGGCATCTCCTTTCTTTACGGCAGGTGATACCTTAGCCGATTTAGAGATAGATGGTTCTCAATATGCAACTTCATTTAACTGGTATAGTGATGCGGCTGGAACAATGCCAATTGCAGATACTACAGCAATGGTTGACGGAGTAACCTATTATGTTTCGCAAACTGTTTTAGGTTGTGAAGGAGCTTTATTAGCGGTTACCCCCGAAGAATTTGATTGTAACGCTATGGGTGTAACTATTTCTGGTTCAACAAAAGTATGTGCGCCAGGCGGTGTAGTAGATTTAGTTGGACAATCTAGTGGTTTAGGAACCGATGTATATTGGTATGATGCTCCAACTGGAGGTAATGTGGTTAATGTAGGAGCAAATTTTGCTGCTAATGTTACAACAACTACCACTTTTTATGCGGCAGAAGTTTACATTGAAGGAGGTTCTGGAAGTGCAGGCGTGACGTATTGTATTCCACCTAATAAAAATTGTGGTGCCGGTGATGATATAGATGATTTTGATATGGCTTCTGCTAATATCGTTCATTTGTCAAGTGGTTGTTCAGCCAATGGTTATGGTGATTTTACAAGCGATCCTAATTTAATTGGGGCAATGGTTCCTGGTGGAAATTATCCATTTAGTATCACGCATAATTTCTCAAGTAATTATGTGAAAATTTGGATTGATCTAAACAAAGACGGTGTATTTGACGATTCAACAGAACTTTTATTTACCTCAAGTTCAGGATCTAACAATACTACTGGTAGTATTACCTTGCCTGCGAATACTCCTAGCGGATTAACCAGAATGCGCGTAATGGATAGATATGCTAGCTTGCCAACAGATTCTTGTGATCCGCAGGGTTCTTTTGGAGAAACACACGATTACGCCGTAATGATTGGGCAAGTATTATGTGAGTCACCTAGGCAAAGTGTAACCATTGATGTAAATAATCAGCCAACTGCTGTTCCAACAGGAAACGCAACTCAACAATTTTGTGAGGGAGCTCGTGTAGGTGATTTGCAAGCTAGCGGGGTTAATCTGCAGTGGTATGATAGCAATACGAACACTACACCATTAGATAACGCAATGCCTTTAGTAGATGGTTCTACTTATTACGCAACACAAACAGTTGATGCTTGTGAAAGTACGGCTAGATTAGAAGTGATGGTAAGTATATTGCCTAACTCTAGTCTGCCAACAGCTCAAACCAACCAGTCGTTTGTAGCAGGAGAAACGGTTATGGATTTAACCGTAGTGGGAGATAACCTAAAATGGTACTATGATGCTTTTGGCGCTAATGAAATTACTAACCCTGCTGCAGAAGTTCTGGTTGATCAAGGTAAGTACTATGTAAGTCAGACACCTGCCGATCAATGTGAAAGTGGTTTGGTTGAAATTACCGTTCATTCTGAATTGAGTACAGCGAATCCTTTATTGGTAGATTTGTCTTATTATCCTAACCCAATGGAAGATTTCATTCAGGTAAATCATAGTAATCCAATTGAAACTATTGAGATATACAACCTTTTAGGTCAGAAAGTGATGACTCAATCGGTAAATGCTCAACAAAGTAAACTAGAGGTTTCTAATTTGGCTAGCGGGCCTTATTTTATGCGAGTGTCGATTAACGGACAATCTGTCATGTTAAAGCTTGTTAAAAAATAAGAATACTAATTTTAACAGAAATCTAAAAAGCGGGACTCATTGGACTCCCGCTTTTTTATTAGCTATACATATTAAAATTATCATAAACATTCTTAATAAGTCTTTAAAAAAATCCATATATTTGGGGATGATGTTAAATATAACTTACCCTAAAATTAATTTTTTATGAAAAGAAATTACTGTTTATTGACGCTTGTCGTCATATTTTTAAACTCTTGGCTGTCTTATGGGCAGTGTAGTGGGTTAACCGCTCCTTGGAGCGAAGATTTTTCGGCCTCTTCGACGCCATCTTGCTGGGTCGAAGGAGGGGATACCGCATGGAAATATAGTACCTCGGCAGGTTATGCTGCTTCAAACGTAGCAGACCATTCGGCTTCAGGTACTACAAACTATGCTTGGATAGATGGTAGTACCAACACCAATGGTGAGGCTTCAACACTTGAAACGCCAAATGTAGATGTGTCGACTTTAACTAGTCCAGCTTTAATTTTTTATGCATTTTCAGATAACACCAATTCTTCTGCAGTTAATATTTTAGAAGTTGACCTTAATGATGGTTCGGGTTGGGTAAATGCTTATCAGCAAAATTACCTTCTTGGTGCTAGCTGGAAAGAAATTGTAATTGATTTAGCAGATTATGTTGATGTAACAGGAAATGTGCAAGCTCGGTTTAAAATTATTGGAAATGCAAATGGAGGAAGTACCTTTCATAATGATATTTTAATCGATGATGTAAGCTTTGATGAAATAACTACCTGTCCAGATTTATATGGAATAGAATTAAATAATTTAACGGCTACTGGAGCAGATGTTAGTTGGACTCAGCCTGGAGCTGGGATTACGCAATGGGAGATTGTATACGGTACACCTGGTTTTGATCCGCTAACCGCTGGAACATCAATAATAGATAATGATGGGACTTTAGGTGAGAGTATAACTGGACTTTCTGCTAGTACTACTTATGAGCTTTATGTTCGAAATGTATGTAATGGCTCAAACGGCGACTTTCTAGGCCCCCTTAGTTTTACAACACCATGTGTGGTGGTAACTCTGCCTTGGGTTGAAGACTTTTCATCTTCCTCAACACCTAATTGCTGGTCAGAAAGTGGTGACACCGCTTGGAAATATAGCACGGGTGCAGATTATGCTGCATCTAATGCCGGAGATCATACCGCTGGAGGTGGTACCAATTATGCTTGGATAGATGGTAGTTCTAATACCAATGGCGATTCTAGTACGCTAACCACTCCGCAAATAGATGTGTCTACTTTAACCGATCCAGCCCTTATTTTTTATGTGTTTAGTAATAATACAAATGATTCGGCCGTAAATTTATTGAGTGTAGAGCTTAATGATGGCACTGGATGGGTGAATGCCTACTCTTTAAATAGCTTGTTAGGAGCCTCTTGGGAGGAAATTGCAATTGATTTATCTGCTTCCAACATTACTGGGCCAATAGTGCAAGCTCGATTTACCATCACAGGAAGTACAGCCAATGGCGGAAGTACCTTCTATAATGATATATTACTTGATGATATAACTTTTGATGAGATGCCAGCTTGTACCAACCCGTATAATGCTTCTTTCTCTAATTTAACGGCTACGAGTGTTGATGTAACTTGGCAACAAGGCGGGAATGTTTCAACTTGGGATATGATTTACGGTGCTGCCGGCTTTGATCCGAATACAACTGGTACCATAATCAATGATACCGATGGTGTTGCCGGGGAAACGATCACTGGGCTTTCTGCGGCTACAGATTATGATATTTATATTCGATATGTATGTAACGGTACTCCAGGAAACTGGGTGGGTCCTTTGCAAATCACAACACCTTGTGTAACATTCGTAGCTCCTTGGAATGAGGATTTTGCAGGATCTTCTACGCCTAATTGTTGGACAGAAAGCGGCGATACGGCTTGGAAATATAGTACTGGACCTGCTTACGCTGCAGCGAATACACCAGATCATACTCCAGGAGGAGGTACCAATTATGCTTGGATGGACGGTTCCTTTAATTCAAACGGAGATGTAAGTACTTTAACGAGTCCTAAGATTGATGTTTCAGGGCTTACCGAACCTGCTGTTCAGTTTTACCTTTTTAGTAATAATACAAATGACGGAGCTATTAATGTTATAGATGTCGAGGTGTTTGATGGTGCAAACTGGAATCCTTTGCTAAATGTAAATAGTTTGCTTGGCGCAGATTGGAAAAGATATATTTTTAGTTTATCTAACTTAACCATCACAGGAGATGTTCAAGTTCGATTTACAGTGACCGGCTTCAGCGGGACAGGAAGTGCGTTTTATAATGATATTTTAATTGATGATGTAGAGTTTTTAGAAATGCCTGCTTGTATTGATGTAGATGACGTAGTGGTGTCTAATGAACAATTAACCCAAGTAGATATTTCTTGGTTGAATTTCAACGGAGCGGGTACGCAGTGGAATATTGAGTATGGTGCACCAGGATTTACACAGGGTACAGGAACAACAGTGGTGGCTACTACAAATCCTTACACCTTAACAGGATTAACGCAAGGAACGGCTTATGAGTTTTACATCCAATCCGATTGTGGAGGAGGAGACCTGGGAACTTGGGAAGGGCCTTACGATTTTAGAACCTTTACGCCAGGGGCAAGTTGCGACGTACCCTTAGTGGTTAACGCCTTACCTTATACATTTACTGGAGACACACAAAACTATTTAAATGTTTATCAAGGAGCCCCAGGGTCTACTTGTGGTACCACCGAAAATTATTTAAATGGTGACGAAGTGGTGTTTGAATTTACTGCAGCTACCACACAAAATGTTGATATTGAACTTTCGGATTTATCTGCATATTATGCAGGTTTGTTTGTTTATGAAGATTGTAATGATATTGGTTCAAGTTGTGTGGCTTCTTTGGTGGCAGGTCCTAGCGATGATGATATGGCTATAGAAGATTTTCAAGTAACTGCTGGCCAAACCTATTATATTGTAATTTCTAGTTGGCTGGTTAATCATGTTGGATTCACCTTAGATATTATACCTTTTGACTGTAATAACTTAGCGAGTCCCACGGCTCCGCCAGCGCAAGAATACGTGGCAGGGGATACCTTGGCCGACTTAGAAGCAGATACCACAAAACCCAATGCTACTTTAGTCTGGTATAGTGATCCGCAAGGGAATAACCCAATTGCTGATACGACTGTTTTGGTTGATGGAACTACTTACTATGTAGGTCAAGATTTTAATGGATGTATTAGCGGATTAACCGCAGTTACTGTAAACGAAATAGATTGTACTACTTTAGCTATAACGGCAACAACAGATGATTCAGCTAGCTGTAAAGGTCAATTGACTTTAACGGCAACCGCTAGTGGTACAGGTGATGATATTTATTGGTTTGATGCTGCAACTGGAGGACAGATTATAGGAATTGGTTCTTCATTTACAACTCCAGAGATTACAACCACTACAGATTATTGGGTGGCAGAAGTAAAAACCGAGACCGGAGGAGGATCTGGAGGTATTAATAGTTATTGTACCCCACCTAACAAAAATTGTGGTGTAGGTGATGATATTAATGACTTTATTATGAATGATGCAGGTATTAATCATCTAGCCACGGGTTGTTCTCCTAATGGTTATGGAGACTTTACTAATGATCCAAGTTTACATGCTATGATGGCGCCGGGTTCAACGTATAATTTCTCAACTACTCATAATTATTCTGGGCACTACGTGAAAATTTGGGTAGATGCCAATCAGAACGGTTCATTTGAAGATCCAGGAGAGATGCTTTATGCCTCAACAAGTGGAGCGAATGCTCATAGTGGTTCGATTACCATTCCAGGAAATGCCTTAGGAGGTGTTACTCGAATGCGTGTTACCTCACGCTGGTTAGGGGCGCCTACAGATTCTTGTGATGCTGGAGGTACTTATGGAGAAACCCACGATTATTTAGTAATGATGGGACAAGTAATTTGTGAGTCCCCTAGAACAAAAGTTACAGCAACAATCAACCAAACTGGTGATGTTCAAGTGAATTATACCGATTTAACTTATGTTGATACGAATTCAACTTCGGTTTTTGGTGATAATTTTGATGGAGATCCAGGTTCAAACTGTCCTGGAGCAGGATATTTAGGCGGAAATGATGTGATTTATCAATATACTGCAGATCCTGCCAATGATGATATAATTAATATTGAATTGTCAGGAATTACCAATCAAGAAACGGGTATGTACCTGTACTCTAGTTGTGGTGATGTAGGAACAAATTGTATTGATGGGGTAGAAAACCAGGGAGCTTCTGTAATTAGTATTGAAGATTACTTGGTTCAGGCTGGTGAACAATTGTTTATTGTAGTGAGTTCTAAGTCCGGTTCAACCAATTATACTTTAACCATTGAAGGTTTAGACTGTGCAAACGTAGATCTTCCACAAGGTGATCAAGCGCCTTATTTTATTGCAGGTGAAACGATTGCTGATTTAGAGGTAACTGGTTCTGTACATAATACTGGTTTTAATTGGTATAGTGATGCAGCGGGTACAATTTCAATCCCGACTAGTACAGCTCTTGTAAGTGGTACTACTTACTATGTAACCCAAACAATCTTGGGTTGTGAGAGTGCGACCTTTGCTATTACTCCAGTTGAATTCGACTGTAATTTAATGGGAATTACTACCTCAGGAGATACTACTATTTGTGCTCCCGGTGGTGTAGTTGACTTAACAGCAACCCCATCTGGTGTTGGTTCAGAAGTTTATTGGTATGATGCCGCAACTGCAGGTCAATTAGTTAATGTAGGTCCAAATTATTCACCAGATGTGAGTAATACTACTACTTTCTACGCTACCGAAGTGTATATCGATGGCGAGTCGGCCAGCTCCGGAAGTGGAAAAGTGGCCCCGACAGGAAACTCAGGAACAAGTCCGTTTTCTGGTGGGTATGGATTGATTTTTGACGCCAACCAAGCTTTTAATTTAATTAGCGTTGAGCTTTTTAGTTCAGGAAGTGGAGGTCCAGCAGTGATAGAGTTACAAGACCCTTCGGGAGCGGTTATAGATAGCCGTACCGTTACGCTTCCAGTCGGAACAACCAGTAATCCTACGTCTTATATTGCGAATCTTAATTTTGCAATTACACCAGGAACTTATAGATTAGAGGCGGTGTCGGGTCCTAGTATGATACGTGATTTTTCAGGGAATAATTTCCCTTATGATATTGGTCCGGGTGGTTCGTATGGTTCGATTACCAATGGCGCTAGTGGAACAGGGACGAGTTCAAACTATTATTATTTCTACAATTGGACCATTACTACAGGAACAGTTTTATGTGAATCACCACGACAAGCAATAACGGTTACCGTAAATAATCAACCTACAGGAGTACCTTCTGGTGCGACCACACAGAATTTCTGTGAAGATGCACGTGTGAGCGATCTGCAGGCTGCTGGTAGTGATATTCAATGGTATGACTCAAACACAAGTAACTCGCCTTTACCATTGGCTACTCCTTTGGTGAATGGAGAAACTTACTATGCAACCCAAACCGTAGATGCTTGCGAAAGTACTTCAAGATTGGCGGTTACGGTAGTTGTGCTTGATCAAGCGTCAATGCCAGCAGGTAACAGAAACCAAAGCTTTAGAGCTGGAGATATGGTAAGCGACTTGGTGGTTACGGGCTCTAACTTGGCTTGGTATAGCGATGCATTCGGACTAAATCCTATAGCAGATCCAACCACAGAAGCATTAGTAGACCAAACGACGTACTATGTAAGTCAAACGCCTACAGATGAATGTGAAAGTGAATTGCTTGGAATTACGGTGCATTCAGAATTAAGTGCAACCAACCCAGTTTTAGAAGGTTTGTCATACTACCCGAACCCGATGGTTGATTTTATACAAGTTACGCATACTTCACCTATAGAAAGTTTAACCATATATAACTTGCTAGGCGAAGAAATTGCTAGTAAAAAAGTAGGAGCTAACGAAGCTCGCCTTGATGTTGGTAATTTAGCTAGTGGTCCATACTTCATGCGTGTAAAAGTGGGAAGTAATTGGGTTATTGTTAAATTAATTAAAAATTAATGTAAATTTTTTAGCACAGAGAGTGAATTTTATTGCTCTCTGTGTTAAAAAATATCTTATTATTGTAACACAACTAAATTTATTTAAATATGAAGAAAATATACTTGTATTTAAGCGTTATTACCTTGTTTATGACGTTTAGCAATTTACATTCTCAAGTCTTGGAGACTCAAAACTTCGAGGACGGCTCAATGGTCACCGACTTTCCAGGTTGGTTTTCTCCACTTCCGCCTTTTATTTTGACTACCTCTAATGCTTGTGAAGGGAGCCAAGCCATCAAAGCAGAGAATAATGCTACAACACTAAGTTCTTTTGTGCGTTATTTGTCGCCAAATACCACCACGGGTGAAGCCGTTACGGTATCCTTTGATTATAAAATTACAGGTTCTAATGGGACCACCCCGGTTACCGGTAATTTTGGAACCATTGACTTGCAGTACACTGCAGATGGTGGAACCACTTGGACTACCTACGAGACTTTAGATCAAACAGATGTGCAAGCTTCAGGTTGTGCTAATCATTCTTTTACTATTCCAGCAGCTAACTTGCCAGCTGGCTCAAATTTTGGTTGGAAACTAATTACCAACCGTCTGAATGGTAGCTTTCAAGTTTTTGTAGATGATTTTTATGCTTATGAAGAACTAGCTTGTATTCAACCGGTTTATGTAGATATCGATGAAACTTCGATTACAACTACTGGCGCAGATATTTCATGGCAAGACATAAACAATCCAAACGCTGCACAATATGAAGTGTCTGTATGTACACTACCTGGTTTACCTGGGAATGTTGCATTTTGTACCAACACTATTGTAACAGGCAATACTTCGCTTAGTTTAACAGGATTGAATGATGCAACCAACTATTACGTTTATATAAGAGCCCTTTGTGGAGGAACTAACGGAGATAGCAGTTGGTCTGAAGTAGTGGAGTTTCAAACTATTGCCATTGGTTCGAGCTGTAATGATCCTTTAGTGATTAATGCAGATCCAAATAATCCAGTTGCTGGAGACCTTCCTTATACTCAATCTGGCCAGACTATGGTTTATGGTGATTTTGAATCAGGAACCCCAGGTGCTAATTGTGGAGTAGCTACCGCTATCCTTAACGGATATGAAGTAGTTTATGAATATACAAGTTCGCAAGATGATATTCTTGAGGTTAACGTGACTAATTTACCAACCAACGCTAATGTTGGATTGTTTGTATATGAAAGTTGTGCCGATATAGGAAACTTCTGCGTTGCAGGTGGTTTTTCTGATGATGGAACACCAATCAATGTAAACAGTATTTTTATTAATCAAGGTGAAACTTATTACTTTGTTCTAGCAAGTACAGATAATACTTTTGAGCCATTAGATGCGTCTTTCACTATTGATATCGAAGGATTTGATTGTAATACTTGGACACCTCCAAACGGTGCTAGTAATATACAATTTGTATCAGGTCAAACTTTGAATGATTTTTCAGATTCATCTTTAGGGGTTCAGCCTACTATCACAGGAGCTACTTTAACTTGGTACCAAGATAATAACGGTGCGCAAGGAGCTGCAATTACTACCAACTTGGCTAGTATCAACTTAAACGATCAAGACGTATATTGGGTGACTCAAAATATTGGAACTTGTGAAAGCCCAGCTTTGCAGGTAACTTTTGATGAGTTTGACTGTAATACCGATTTAGCAGGAATTACCAGTACTACCAATGCTTATGTTTGTGAATCAGGATCAATGACTTTACAAGCTACCGCAGCAGATCCTACTAAAATTTATTGGTATGATGCGCCAACTGGTGGAGAGGTAGTAGGGGTAGGTAGTTCATTTACTACTCCTAACCTTACGCAAACAACTCCTTACTGGGTGTCTGAAGTGTTTTTAGGAGAAGGCCAAATTAACGGTCAGGCCAAGCCAGGACCTACTACCATTTCAACTTCAAGTTCTACAGATTATGGTCTAGATTTTACGGTTAACCAACCAATGACCATTGTTAGTATAGATGTATATTCTGCTGGTTCAGGTAATCTAGCTTTAGAATTGCAAGATGGAAGTGGAAACCCAACAGGTGATGTTGCATTAGTTCCATTAAATAGTGGTACCTCTAATAACCCTACTTTAACCAAAGTGAATTTAAATTGGGAAATTACTAATCCAGGTACTTACCGTTTGGTTAAAACCAATAATGCGAATTTATTATACAGTACTTCAAGTAATGCTACATTCCCATATGCTTTAGGGCAGTCGGGTGAAGTTACCGGAGGTAGAACAAGTTGGGGAACTTCAAGTAATTATTATTACTTCTATAATTGGACCATTACAGGACCTACCGTTCTTTGCGAAACAACAAGAACGCAAGTTGACGCAGTTGTAGAAGACATTATTCCAACTACTGTTTCAGCAGATAACACTTTAGTTTGTGTAGGTGACCCTGTGAATTTATCGGTAACTAGTACAGACCCAGATTATGTATATACTTGGGAATGGAATAGTGGTGGTCAATTGCAGACCGACACTGGTGCTAACATTACCGTTAATCCAAACGGAAATACAACTTATACCGTTACTGCTGTTAATTCAGTAACCAACTGTGAGTATGTAAACACTATTGATATTATCACAAAAGGTATTAGCTTCTTACCTGTAGCGCCATCAAGCGTAGACATTTGTAAGAATGATGTAGTTGCTTTAGAAGCGGGTAGTATTATTTATGATTTCGAATCAGGACCAATGGGATGGACCAATGTGAACAATTCAACAGTTCAAGTTTCTGGATTGAATCCAAATTCTTCAGATTGGGTAAAAGTGAATTCTCCTTATAGTATTAAGTTAACTTCAATCGCTAGTAACGATAATTCTTCGTTCTATATTTCAAATGCAGATGATTTAGGACCTGGAGCTAATCTAGATGCAAGTTTAGTTTCACCTTCTATTGATTTAGCAGGAGTATCTTCGGCAGAATTAACGTTCTACCACTACTTTAAAGGTTACTTTAGTAATATGACCAACCAAACTACTTCAGCTAGAGTGGAAGTTTCTGTAGATCAGGGTGCTTGGCAGTTGTTGAAGGAGTATGACGCCCCTTCGCCTGATGTAGGAACACCAGATAATTTTGCAATGCAAACTGTCGACCTTTCTAACTATACAGGTTCTAATGATGTACGCGTACGTTTCCGTCACGAAGGCGGTTGGGGATGGTATTGGGCTGTAGACAATGTCTCAGTTGCAAGATCTTACCTAGATGCGCAAGTGGAGTGGACACCTACTACCGATTTGTATTTTGATGATCAAGGAACTTTACCTTATGATGGTTCACCAGCTTCTGTGGTTTACGTAAAAGGAAATGCCAATGGGCAAACTACTTATACCGCAAGCTTAGATGTTTTAGGTTGTAACCCGGTGACCAATACTGTAACAGTAAATGTAACCGAGGTAGTTGCACCTACTGGAGCGGCTAACCAAACCTATACTGGTTCAGGAACCATTAGTGATCTAGTGGTAACAGGAACCAATTTGAAGTGGTATGTTTTAGATAATAATGGTGATTACCAACAGGTAACCATCAATGAGCCATTAAGCGATGGACAAACTTACTATGTGACACAGTCTACTAGTAATTGTGAAAGCGATTATCTTGCTGTGACAGTGGCAATGGAGTGTCCAGAAGCTACTAATGTAACGGTAAGCGCATCTAAGCAACCAGGCTCTACCACCGCAGGCATAGTGGTAACTTGGACAGAGCCTGCCATGTTAGATGGTGTGGTTGATTATGAGTTAATTCTTTTAGATAGCCAATCAAATCAAATAGCACAAAAGAATGTGGCCGTAGGTAATGACTTCGCTATATTCCAAAACTTAGCGCTAGATGAAGACTATACCTTAGAGTTCTCAACGATTTGTGATGGAAATAGTGCGAACCCGGTAAGAGGTAATACAGAAACAATTAACTTCGATACCAATAACTTAAGTAGCGCTAACCCAGCTTTTATCGGATTTAATTTTTACCCGAACCCAACTTCAAACTTGGTTAACTTTGAAAACCAAATTGAAATGGAGCGTTTAGAAGTGTATGACATTTCTGGTAAGCAAATTATGGTGAAGCAAGTAAATAATAACCGTGCGCAAATTGACTTTAGTGCATTAGCCTCGGGTAGTTATTTTGTGAAGGTAGTATCGAATCAAACCGCTAAAATGGTTAGAATAATAAGAGATTAATCAATTAAAATATGAGCAAGCTTAGTGGTTACTGAGCTTGCTCTTATAAAACTTTAATAAAATGAATATGAAATTACTCAACTTACCGCTAATAGATACCCGTTGGTTGGTTATATTAGTTGGTGTTTTAGGTTTCTCTATCAATTCGGCAATGGCTCAATGTACCACGCCGCCACCGGTTGGAGAATCCTTACAAGATTTTTGTTCTCAAACCAGTTGGAATAATGGAGGTTTTAACGTTTCTGAAGGAGATGTTTTAACCGATTTACTTATCTCTGGTGAGAATTTAACCTGGTATGATGATAACAATGGGGTTCCAGGAAACCCAATTGCTAATCCATCAGCCGAAGAAATGGTAGATGGGGCTACCTATTATGTAACCCAGACGCCAGCCGGAGGTTGTGAAAGTAACCCGTTAGTTATTACGGTAAACGACAAAGGCTGTGGTTGTATAGAAAACAGAACCTTTGAAACACAAGAGGGACAAGCCGATTATTCGGGTTATAGCTTTTATAAGCAACCCTATCAGGCGGGTCATAAAACTTGTGGAGGAACAACTTTAGGGGCTAATACTATAACTGGTGGAGATCAAGATGCATCGATTGTAGCTTCGGGAATAGATCCAATGGTTCAAACAGCCAATGTGCCTATGACCAATCCTAACAACCCAAGTTCGCAGCGTTCACTTAGATTGAATAGTAATAGTACTGGTCAGGTAGCACATGCAACAACCGAATTTGTGGCTGGAGAAGTTTTTGTTTTTAACTTTTCAATGATTTTGGAAAATCCGTCAAACCCACATACTTATGATGAATTACCGCACTTCCAGGTGAGAGTATATGATGTGGCTTCAGGCGATTTGTATGCCGATAGATGTATTGTATCTATCCCTACAGACTGTATTTTTACAGATGATACGGGTAACAACCTTTTATTTAGTGAATGGTCTTGCGTTAAAATAAATACACTTGGTTTAGTAGGCCAGCGTGTACGCGTTGAATTTACAGCAACCGACTGTACCTTAGGGGGTCACTACGGATATACGTATATAGATGATTTATTCGTGGGTGACGAGGCAGATGCAAATTGTGATGACCCTGCTTTTGGTTACGTTGCAATTGATAACCTACAAACCACAGGGAACAATGGAGAAGAAGGATGTGTGATTGGAGCAACCAGCACTACTACTGGTGCTTGTGGTACTTCTAATATTGCCGACGCTTTACCTTTTCCATTAGAAGTTTGTGGTACTTATGTATTGCCACAGAGTTCAGGAAATCCTGCTACAATTGATCAGTTTAGGTTAGATATCATTCAGAATAATACAGTAGTTGGTTCACTTACCAATCCTACTTTAGATCCGGTAAACGGAACTTTCTGTTTTACTGTAACAGCGCAAGATGTAAATGCTTCGCCATATGGACAATTTAATTTTGAAACCTATGCAGAATTCGGGTTAAACTGTGGTCAACCACAAGTGGTGCCAATAGATGATCAAACCTCTATAGATATTTGTCCAGATGCAGGTTGTCCTGCACCAATCACGGTTTGTGATGATACAGGAACAGGTATCGGTACTTTTGATCTAACTCAAGCAACACCTCAAATTCAAGCTTCTTGGGCGGCAGGTGATTTAGATATTACTTACTACGAAACCGAGGCAGATGCTTTTGCAGCAAGTGGAAATGAAATTACCAACCTATCGGCTTATAATAATACCATCGCTTATGAGCAAGTTATTTATGCTCGTGTAGATTGGAATCCAAACGGTGTTACCGGAAGTGATTGCTTCTACTTGGTAAAAGTTGAGCTAAATGTAGATGCTCTTCCAGTAATCAATATCGATACCGATAGAACCGTTTGTGGGTCTAGTTCATCGGTTTCTACAAATATTGTGGCTACACCAGATAACTTAGCAGATCTAGAAGATATTAAATATGTGTGGTTCAAAGACGGCGTACAGTTGCCACATACAGGTAGTTATTATACCGCTACAGAACCTGGTCAATATACCTTTACCGTATCGAATAATGATTGTGAGGTTTCAGAAACCGTAAACGTAGAAGTAATAGAGTTTGATGTAGATTTAGGAGACCCTATGGTAGAAATTTGTAGTAATTCTTCTTATACGATTACCGCTAATATTATTGACAATACTTCAGCAGGTATGGATATGAGTCAGGTAACCTACGCTTGGAGCAATGGTGAAACCACTCCTAGTATAGATGTTACTGAGTCTGGAGACTACTCAGTTGATGTAACTTACGAGGGTTGTACAGTAACCGAAATGATTAATGTACAATTGGCCATTGAACCAATTGTTTCTTTAGGAGAGGATATTACTTTCTGTGCGGGTGAGTCTAACCAATTGATGGCCGATGTTTCTAACTTTACCGATACTAGTGGCCTTGAATTTACTTGGTTTAGAGATGATGTTGAAATTACAGGAGAAACAGGAACTATGCTTAACGTAAGTGAAGCAGGTGTTTATAAAGTAAAAGTTAATCAAGTAGGAGTAGGTAATTGCTTTGGAGAATCAACGGTTAACGTAGGTTTCTATGCCAATGAAAATTGTGTGATTTCACAAGGTTTATCGCCTGATACTACCCCAGGAGAAAATGATAATTTTGACTTAGCTTTCTTAGATGACAGAACAGGAATAAGCTCTTTGCAGGTTTTTAACCGTTACGGAAGAATTGTTTTTGAAAAGAACAACTACAGAGATTCATTCATCGGTCAAGATAAAGATGGAAATAAATTACCAACAGGAACTTATTTCTATGTGATCGAATTCAAGCAAGAAGATGCTGTTTTTGGTAAATCTAAAAAAGGTTGGATTTACATTAACCGTGAGGCTAATTAATAATTGTATATCAAGCACCTCAACCTATGGGTGGGGTGCTTTATAAAACTTGAAATATTAAATATGAAAAAACTATATATTTTACTGTTCGCAGGGATGTCGCTTTTCGGTTTTGACGCCCAAGCGCAGCAAGATCCACAGTATACGCAGTATATGTACAATATGAACGTGGTGAACCCCGCTTATGCTGGCTCAAAAGAGAACTTGAGTATAGGCTTATTGTACAGAGATCAGTGGAGTGGTCTAGATGGTGCGCCCAAATCATTCACTTTCTCGGCTCATTCACCTGTAGGAGAAAAAACAGGATTAGGGCTATCGGCTATTTCAGATGAGATAGGGCCTGTAAAAGAAACTAACGTATATGCAGATTTCTCGTATACTTTAAACTTAGGGGCAACTACCAAGTTGGCTTTTGGTCTTAAAGCGGGAGCTACTTTTCACGATGTTAACTTGAATAGCCTGCAATTAGATGATTCGGCAGATCCAGCATTTGCCAGTAACATCAACAATACCTATCCTAATGTAGGTGCTGGTGTTTTGCTTTACGGAGACAATTACTACATCGGTTTATCGGCGCCAAACTTTCTTAAGTCAACTCACCTTGATGCAGATCCAGACGGGAGAGAGTATGGTAATGAAGAAATGCATTACTTTGCAACGGCCGGTTACGTTTTTCAGTTAGGAGAAAACTTAAAGTTTAAACCTTCTACCTTAGTTAAGGCTTCTTTTGAATCGCCTTTGTCATTCGATGTGAATGCTAACTTTTTATTCTATGACCGTTTTGAAATAGGGGCTTCTTACCGTTATGAAGATGCTATCAGTGGTTTGGTAGGAGTTAGAGCAACCGATTGGATGCATATTGGTTTTGCATATGATAACTCAATTTCTGATATCGATGAGCCTTCGTACGAAGCTTTCATCATATTTGATGTGTTCTTCAACAAGAAAACCTATAGATCGCCTCGTTACTTCTAATGCTAAAAACTTAAGTGAATTTAATTATGAGAAAAATATATTATTTATTTATACTTGGCTTTATGGGTTCTATGACCATGGGCTTTGCACAAAATTACGATGCCAAAAAGGCCGACAAATATTTTGAGCGCTTGCAATATGTAAAAGCAGCCGATAAATATTTAGATATCGTAGAAGACGGAGACGCAGATGCATATGTGTATGGGAGATTAGCTAAAAGCTACTACAATCTTTACAACACCAAAGAAGCAGAGCGTTATTATAAATTGTACCTAGAGACTGCAGAAGATGCTTCGGCAGAAGAGTATTACAACTATGCTCAAATGCTTAAAGCCAATAAAAAGTATGATTTAGCCCAAAAGGCGATGCAAGATTTTGCACAAAAGTTTCCAAGAGACGGTAGAGCACGTAGCTTTATGGCAAATCCTAACTATATGCAAGATTTGTTAAGCAAACAACCTGCTTACGAAATGATGGCTCTAGAGAACTTGAACTCAGAACTTTCAGATTTTGGAGCTTATGAATTCAATAATCAATTGTACTTTGTTTCTTCACGTAATAAATCAAGAAAAGATTACGGGTGGAACAAGCAACCAACTTTAGATGTTTATGTGGCTACCAAAATGGCTGGTGAATATTCAGAGGCTAGCTTGTTACCAGGAGATGTAAACTCTAAGTACCACGAAGGTACAGTGAGTATTACTCCAGACGGGCAAACTATGTATTTTACGCGTAATGATTATTACGACGGTGATTACGAAAAGGATAGCACAGGAATCAACCAATTAAAGGTTTTTAAAGCTACCTTGTTAGAAGGGGAGTGGGCAGATGTACAGCCTTTGCCTTTTAACAACTCAAACTATTCTACAGGTCATACTGCACTTAGCCCTGATGGTCGTACGCTTTACTTCTCTAGCGATATGCCAGGAGGAGAAGGTCAATCAGATTTATATAAAGTGAGCATCAATGAGGATGGTACCTTTGGTTCGCCTCAAAATTTGGGAACTGCAATCAATACTTCTGGTAGAGAAAGTTTCCCGTTTGTTGATGAAAACGGAATCTTATACTTCTCAAGTGATGGGCATTTAGGAGTAGGAGGATTAGATGTTTTTAAATACGAAAACGGTCAAGTTATCAATATCGGTAAACCGATTAATAGCGAAGGAGATGATTTCGCATTTGCTTACTACCCAAGTAGAGAATACGGTTTTGTGAGTTCAAATCGTGGCGAAGTTTTAGAAAATATCGCCAACGATAATATCTATATGTTCAAAGATATCATCAGAGATCTAGAGCTTATGGTAAACGTAATCAATATGGAAACGGGCGAAAGCATTGCTAATGCAGAAGTAGCGGTGTATAACCAAGCAGAAGAGAAGCTTAAATCTTCCGGTACCAACGCAAAAGGAAATGCTAAATTTGTTCTTTCTTCACAAGAAGATTATGCAGTTCAAGTTAATGCAGAAGAATACGAAAGTAATTCGGCTGCCGTTACTAGTGTAGAAGGACCTAAAAAAATCACTATCGAGCTTACGCCGATTAAACCGATGATTCAAGAAGAAGAAATTGTATTGAATCCTATCTACTTCGAGTTTGATAAGTCTGAAATTACCAAAGAAGGTGCTTATGAGCTAGACAGATTGGTGGCAATTATGAAAAAACACGACAGCTTAAAGATTTTTGTTCGTGCACATACCGATAAACGCGGTTCTGAAGCTTACAACTTACAGTTGTCTCAAGCTAGAGCCAAGAGCACGGTGCAATATGTTATCGATCAAGGTATAGATGCAAGTCGTATTGATGGAGAAGGTTACGGGGAGAGTCAACCAAAAGTTGAATGTTCACCTTGTACAGAAGAGCAATACCAAGAAAACCGTAGATCTGAATTTAAGATTGTTAAAGAATAGCTTAGCTTACTTTTAATCTCAAAAAAGCCTGTGATTGTTCACAGGCTTTTTTTGTTTTCATCATTTTTAAAAGAAAGGTTAAATACTTGTTAAGAGAAGTCCAAAAAATTGTTTAAATTTCGAAACTCAAAAATTATCATAAATAAAACAACTTTGAGGTAGGAGTTTTCCTTGCATAGTTGTTTTATAAGTAACCATTAAGATAAAAACTTGGATTAAAAGATTACTTATGAAGAAAATTACCCTACTACTACTGTTAGTACTCGCTAGGTTTGCGGCGTTTGGGCAATGTACACCTAACCTTACGGTGGCGTATACAGATCCTACCGCACCTGTGCTTTGTGCCGATCCAGCTACCGGACTCTATATTGTAGATCCGGCCTATGAACTTCAAATTACATTGGAAGATGCTGGGGGTGCGCCACTAACTTTTACGTTAAACAATAATGATTGGATTTATGTGGCTCCTGGTCAAACGGGACCATTGCCAAATCCTGGAGGTTCAGGTCAAACCTCACCTCCATTGCCTAGTGTGTATTGGAACGGTAACCCGCACGCAGGTGGTGCTGGTAACACCAATCCCGTCTCTGGGGCGCAAGATTATACCAGTTATCAATATACCGGTACCTTTACCATACCAGGTTGTGGGCAAGATACTTTTGATATTACTTTAATTACCACTGGTTTTACCTATGACGACTTGTGTAGGGGAGATGTAAAAGATTTAACCGATTTAGAAAACGATATCCCTATTTTGGGGAATTATCCTAGTATTACTTGGTACGATGATGCATTGGGAACCACCGTTTTACCGAGTAATACCCAATTGCAATTTAGGGAAATTTATTATGCCGATTTAGGTTTAGGTTGTGCTTTGGTGCCGGTGCAAATCAGTTCCAAATCGCCAGTACCCGAAGCGGCCAGTACGCAAGAATTTTGTACAGCGGCCACTTGGGCGGCTGCAGGTTTTCCTGCCCAGCCCGGTGACACCATAGAAGATTTAATTATTTGTGGTCAAAATTTAACCTGGTACTCAGATGCGGCGGGTACAACAGTTATTCCAACTAGTACGGCTTTGGTACAAGGGCAAACCTATTACGTAAGTCAAACTTTTTTAGGTTGTGAAAGTGATCTTTTGGCTATAACCGTGACAGAACAAGAGTGTGCTTGTTTGGAGAATCCAAGTTTCCAAGACCAAGGCGGTAATTTTGCTCCAGCTGGGTTTGATTTTTACTCCAATTCCTTTAGTAGTATTACGGCTTGTCAAGGGATGGATTATATGCCTGGAGCAACTTCGATAAACGGAGCCAGTATTCCAGCCAATGATCAAGCCGCAGCGATTTCTTATGCTACCGCCGGTAATAATATACCGGTTTTGACGCCTTATTCAGTATATATTCCTACCACCAGTCCTTTTGGTTGTTCTTCTAACTCTATTAAGTTGAATGATAACACTGGGGGAGGTAAAACCGTTGGTATTTTAGAAAAAGAATTTATCGCAGGTGAAGTGCTTGTCTTTGATTTTGCTTTGATTTTTGAGAATCCTTCAGATCATAGTTTTCCAGAGCAACCTTTTATGACGATTCGGGTATTTGATCAAAACGGAAATTTAGTACAAACCCGTTGTGTGGTGTCAAATCCGGAAGATTGTATATTTGAGATAGCTAATCCTAATAGCGGTCCAACGCCCATTCTGTATAGTGAATGGTCGTGTATTAAATTAAATACCGGTGAGTTACAAGGACAAAAAGCTAAATTGCAAGTAACCATTGGAGACTGTGATAGAGGCGGTCACTGGGCGACGGGTTATCTGGATAACTTTTACACCGGAGATGATGTAGCAGGGGTTTGCGATGATTCTGCTTTTGGTTATTTATCTATTATACCTTTGGATGATGGACCAGATACTTACGCTTCGTGTTCATTATTTGATGTTCCTCAAGATCCTAATTGTGCGCCAGCGCTACCTGCTTTGAACCCACAGTTCCCTATAGATGTATATTTTGATTATGATACCCCTATCGGTGGGCAGTTAAACGAATTGCAGTTTGATATCTTTGATGCAAATGGGAATTCGGTATACTCTCCCGTGCCTTCGACAGTAAGTACAGATCCTGTAACCGGTTATTATTACTACACTATTGATCAAACTGACATACCATCAGGTTATGGTACTTACAACTTTGTGGGTAATGCAGAGTATATAATGGATAATTGTGGTGGTGTAGGATATACCTACCCAGTACAGGCCATCAGTAATGGTTTTAAAATTTGTCCTACTGCCGGTTGTCCGCCAGCTGTTTCTTTCTGTGGTACCACAGGTTCTAGCTTTAGTGTAGACTTAGAAGATCCTAACACGCAAAGTGCCGTATTAGATGGTATGAATGCATCAGATCTTAACTTTACCTATTGGACAGATCAAAACGACGCCTTAAATGGTTCTGGTCCTTCACAGATTCCAGCAGCCAACATAAATAATTATACAGTAACCACTTCTACAACGGTGTACATCCGTATAGATGCTATACCAGCCATTGCCGATTGTTATGATGTAGTGCCTTTAGATATTTTAATCGGTGATGTGCCTGCTGTTCCAGCTACTATCGCAAATATGAATATTTGTGGTGGGGGAACTGTAGATTTAACCACTCAAGATGCGGCGGCTTCAGCGCAAGCTACCACAATGGTTAGCGTTACTTATTTTGACGATTTAAATAATGCACAAAATAATTTGTCTCCTATTGCCAATCCAACTAACTATAGTCCGGCAGTAACCACAACGGTATATGGCCGTGTAGAGAATGCAGAAGGTTGTTATGAAATCACAACTTTTGATGTAGTGGTAGGTACGCCACCAAATTACAACCCGCCAGCAAATATCGCGGAGTGTGATTTAGGTACCCAAGACGGATTTACGCAATTTGATCTAAATGCAGCGGCAAATCAAATAATTGGAGGAAACCCAAATACTTCGGTAGACTTCTATGAAACCCAAGCGGGAGCCGATGCACAAGATCCTAGCGATTTATTGCCTTTAAACTATACCAATACTACTGCCAACCAACAAACGATTTACGTGTATATAGAAGACACTTCTAACGGTTGTTATGTAGTAGAACCATTAACTTTAGATGTTATTCCTGCTCCAGTAGCCAATCCTGCTGGTCCGCTTTTTGCCTGTGACAGTGACGGCGATGGTAGCGAAGATTTTGTTTTAACCGCTATGGATAATACCATATCTGGAGGTGGAGCTAACTTAGCAGTAACCTATCATGCAAGCTTGGCTAATGCTCAAGCCGGTACAGCTGCTTTGAATTCGCCCTATACAGCTAGTGGTGCAACTACCACTATTTATGCACGTTTAGAAGATACTTCGGGTGCAGGTTGTTATGATACAGTAGCCATTGATTTAGAAATCGGTGATGCGCCAAATCTTCCTGCTTCTATACCTAATTTAGAAGCTTGTGACGATGCGCAAAACGGTGTTCAAACCTTTGATTTGACTTCACAAGCGGCGGCAATTACGGCTAATATGGCTAATCCCGCTGGTGCAACCTTAACTTATTATGCGAGTCAAACCGACTATAATAACGGTACGCCTATACCTGGCGCTAACCTTACGGCTTATGACAACATAAGCAATCCGCAAAGTATTGTGGTTGAAGTAGAAGGGGCTAATACTTGTATTGCAACCATTAGTTTTGACCTTGTAGTAAACCCATTACCAACGTATAATACGCCTAACTTGTACTCTATTTGTGATCAAGGAGCACAAGATGGTATTGCTACTTTCGATTTAAGTGTAGCAACCGCACAAATAACAGCTGGTTTTGCTAATCTTAACTTGAGTTATTATGAGCTTCAAGCAGATGCGAATGCTGCTAATACGAATACTTTAGCTAACAACTATGATAATACAACTCCTTACAATCAGACTATTTATGTATTGATTGAAGATACCACAACAGGTTGTACTATAGTAGATCAATTAGATTTAGAAGTAGTGGCTTCACCAACAGTGAATCCTGCGGGACCACTTGAATTGTGTGATGCGAATTTAGACGGTAGCGAAACATTTAATTTAGCCAGCCTAACGGCGACTATTGAAGGTGGAGCGGCAGGAAGTGTAACCACTACCTACCATCCTACACAAGCCGATGCAGACAATGCAACGGCAACGCTGCCCATGAATTACAGTACAGTAACTACTACAATTTATGCAAGAGTAGAAGATAACGGCCCTGCTGGTTGTTATAATACAATTGCAGTAGATCTTAATGTGTTGCCTAGTCCAGACCTGGTGACCAATCTACCGGCTTTAGAAGCTTGTGACGATGCGCAAAATGGTGTGCAGACCTTTGACTTAACCAGTCAATCTGCAGCCATTTTGGCCAATGAAGCAACACCAGCTAATTTCACCCTGACCTATT
>NZ_JBHULZ010000003.1:0-2463 GCF_042684705.1 Mesonia sediminis | reverse complement strand
AAAAGCGAAATAGTTTAGTTTAGGGGTTGTGAGATAAAGAAAGACTTTTTATCTTTGCCTTCTTAAATAAGCTAAGCGGTTGTCAAAAATAAATTTTAAAAAAAACTTTAAATTTATTTTGGCAGAAACAAAAAAGTTTCTATCTTTGCAGCCGCTAACACAATAAGTGTTAAACGTTCTTAAAAACAAGATGAATGGTAAATAAAATGAAGGTTCGATTCCTTTACATCTAACAAATGAAGTTGAGGTTTTTTTTAAAGCTGAAGCGGAGTAAAAAGTTCATTGATTTATTGAATTGACAGTGTATATTTTTACTTGGAAACGAGTAAGAAATGCGAAATTAAAACAAAGGCTAAATAGAATAGTTTTGAGTCGAGATACTTAGTTAGCTAGGTATTGAGAAAAATTCCATACAGTTATAACTTATATATTGTAAAATATTTAAGAAACAACGATGAAGAGTTTGATCCTGGCTCAGGATGAACGCTAGCGGCAGGCCTAACACATGCAAGTCGAACGGTAAGGCTCCTTCGGGAGTACACGAGTGGCGCACGGGTGAGTAACGCGTATACAATCTACCTATTACTGGGGTATAGCCCGAAGAAATTTGGATTAATCCCCCATAGTATATAGATATGGCATCATAATTATATTAAAGCTTAGGCGGTAATAGATGAGTATGCGTCCCATTAGTTAGTTGGTAAGGTAACGGCTTACCAAGGCAGCGATGGGTAGGGGTCCTGAGAGGGAGATCCCCCACACTGGTACTGAGACACGGACCAGACTCCTACGGGAGGCAGCAGTGAGGAATATTGGACAATGGAGGCAACTCTGATCCAGCCATGCCGCGTGCAGGAAGACTGCCCTATGGGTTGTAAACTGCTTTTATACAGGAAGAAACCTCCCGACGTGTCGGGAATTGACGGTACTGTAAGAATAAGGATCGGCTAACTCCGTGCCAGCAGCCGCGGTAATACGGAGGATCCGAGCGTTATCCGGAATCATTGGGTTTAAAGGGTCTGTAGGCGGGCTGATAAGTCAGCGGTGAAAGTCTGTCGCTTAACGATAGAATTGCCGTTGATACTGTTGGTCTTGAGTCATTATGAAGTGGTTAGAATGAGTAGTGTAGCGGTGAAATGCATAGATATTACTCAGAATACCGATTGCGAAGGCAGATCACTAATAATGTACTGACGCTGAGGGACGAAAGCGTGGGGAGCGAACAGGATTAGATACCCTGGTAGTCCACGCAGTAAACGATGGTCACTAGCTGTTCGAACCAATTGGGGTTTGAGTGGCTAAGCGAAAGTGATAAGTGACCCACCTGGGGAGTACGTTCGCAAGAATGAAACTCAAAGGAATTGACGGGGGCCCGCACAAGCGGTGGAGCATGTGGTTTAATTCGATGATACGCGAGGAACCTTACCAGGGCTTAAATGTAGTCTGACGTACTTGGAAACAGGTATTTCTTCGGACAGATTACAAGGTGCTGCATGGTTGTCGTCAGCTCGTGCCGTGAGGTGTCAGGTTAAGTCCTATAACGAGCGCAACCCCTGTGGTTAGTTGCCAGCGAGTGAAGTCGGGAACTCTAGCCAGACTGCCGGTGCAAACCGTGAGGAAGGTGGGGATGACGTCAAATCATCACGGCCCTTACGTCCTGGGCCACACACGTGCTACAATGGTAGGGACAGAGAGCAGCCACTTTGCGAGAAGGAGCGAATCTTCAAACCCTATCACAGTTCGGATCGGAGTCTGCAACTCGACTCCGTGAAGCTGGAATCGCTAGTAATCGCATATCAGCCATGATGCGGTGAATACGTTCCCGGGCCTTGTACACACCGCCCGTCAAGCCATGGAAGCTGGGGGTACCTGAAGTCCGTTACCGCAAGGAGCGGCCTAGGGTAAGACTGGTAACTGGGGCTAAGTCGTAACAAGGTAGCCGTACCGGAAGGTGCGGCTGGAACACCTCCTTTCTAGAGCATTCTCTTAATAATAAGAGAGTCGCAATATAAAGTTAGGTTAATTGTTATTGGAACTTAAGATAATTTTTATTTAGTCTTTGCTGTCAATTTATAAAAAGATGCAGTCTCATAGCTCAGCTGGTTAGAGCGCTACACTGATAATGTAGAGGTCGGCAGTTCGAGTCTGCCTGAGACTACGAATTAATTAAGGATTATGTATAAATAGTTTTTAGTTAGAAAGTTCATTAAATACTGAAAGGAAATTTTAGAGGTTGAGTAGCCGTTATAAGTACTGTTAACTAATAACTGGTTAACTGATCACTGAGAGACGGGGAATTAGCTCAGCTGGCTAGAGCGCCTGCCTTGCACGCAGGAGGTCATCGGTTCGACTCCGATATTCTCCACGAGTTAATTAGAGCTTATTTAAGTAAGTTTTTAATTAAAGAAAGTTCATTGACATATTGAAAGAATAAAGAATACGAGAGTAGGCTTATAGGTTATG
>NZ_JBHULZ010000002.1:0-97586 GCF_042684705.1 Mesonia sediminis | reverse complement strand
ATTTCTTTTAAGAACTAATTTTTGTTTTTTACTTCATCTTTTCAAGCAGTCAGATTCATTATTTTTCCGCTTTGCTTTTCATTCCGAGGTATTTTTGCCAACTGGTTATATCGAGTCAAATATACACTTTTATAGGTTAATATTTCCGGATAAAGATACTTTTTAATAATTAATATAAGAGTAGTAAAACAATTTAAATTTATAATTATCAATCAAAAAATTAGTACAAACTGCTTTACCTTGCTTAATCAACCCTTGTCAATAGTCAGGCCTTACTTTTCTAATCCTTCCTCCTGCCCTTCGATTTAAATTTAGTATTATAAATATCTTAATTATTTTACTTCATTCCAATATTATTATAGTCAAACCAATCCGTAAAAACCGCGTAAACAAAGCCTTTAATCTTATAAAGTTTAAAAAAACGATAAGCACAAGTCGAGTTGAATTTGTTCGTCTTGGCAGAAACAGTTTTATAAACCATCTACTCTATAGTATAATGAGCAAGCCGATTGGAAACCCTAATGATGAACATAAATCAATAAACCCAAAATGATATAATGAAGCTGTACCCCAAAAGTCAACTGTTTTAATTGTTTATTCAGCCTATAGCTTAACACGTGTTTTCCTTAAATACTATTAAAAATTATAAGATGAAAACAAATCTATATTACAGGTGAATCATAGTTTAAGCCAAAGGTGAGCTTCATTAAAAAAATGACTATTTTTAATTTTTAATAAAAAGAAAAATTTTAACAATGAGAGAGGCAAAAAACCAACTTATTTGCGATCCGCATACGGGGGTCTGTTCCATACAATCAGATGAAAAATCTTACCCCACTCCTATCCTTCCGCTTAAAGCGGATAAAAAAATCAAGGTGATCTATTTTACAGATCCTATTTGTTCGAGCTGCTGGGGCATAGAACCTCAATTGCGTAAATTAAAATTAACCTATCCTCACCTAATCAATATCAATTATAAAATGGGCGGATTGTTACCCAATTGGAACTATAATGCGGGAGAAATTAGCGGTCCGGTCGATGTTGCCAAGCATTGGGATGAAGCAAGCCTTCACTATCAAATGCCAATAGATGGTGATGTATGGCTAGAGCAACCTTTAAACTCATCTTACCCTCCTTCTATTGCTTTCAAAGCTGCACAAGCCATAGATCCAGATAAGGCAATTGCCTTCTTGCGCTATTTAAGGGAAGCAGTATTTCTAAAAAAACAAAATATAACATTAGAGAAAACTTGGCACCAAGCTGCACAAAAAGCAAATTTAGATGAGCTTAAATTAAAAGCCTTAATTCATTCCGGTCAAGCCGAAAAAGCATTTCAAGAAGATTTGACCTTGGCACAACAATTGGGTATTCGCGGATTCCCTAGTTTGCTCTTCCTCAACCAACAGCAGCAACAAAAAATGATTTATGGGGCACAAGATTTTACTGTTCTTGAAAATAGCATTAAAACTTTAGTTCCTCAAGCTAAAGCACAAAATTACCCCAAAGATCTGGCAAGTTTAAGCGCAATATTCAACTCGCTTTGCCCTAAAGAATATGCAGTTTTGGCCAACATTAGTTTAGCCCAAGCTCAGGACGAACTAGACCAGGCTTATCAACAAGAAAAGATGCATCGCTATATTACAAAAAATGGCAATTGGTATGCTAAAAAATAAGCCGCACTACAGCTATAAAAAAAAGCTGCTTTCATCACAAAAGCAGCTTTTTTTTTTGAAGATTTTAATCTTTAAACTATATCAAACAAAGTGCCTTCGCATAATCTAGATTTGGGTAAAGCAGCGTTAAAATCGTCTTGTGCTCGGTATCCTAATCCAACCATAACCAAAGCCGTATAACCTTGCTCACGTAAACCAAACTCCTCGTCTAAGGCCTTCATATCTATTCCTTCCATAGGCACGGCGTCTATCCCTAAACTGGCGGCTCCCAATAAAAAGCTACCTAAATTGAGATACACTTGTTTTTCCATCCAATGCTGAGCATCCTTTAAGTCAAACCGGTGAATATCGGTAAATAGTTTTTTGGCGCCTAAGTTTTGAGCTTTTAAATCGCTATTGGCAAATCGGCCATCGGTATCTTCTTTTTCAGTCACTTGCTCTAAGTACCCGTGATCAATATCGGTTTTAGCACAGAATAAAATCACATGCGAAGCTTGCTTCACCTTGGCAGCATTAAAACTAAAAAACCCTGCAGTACCTTTAGCCATACGCTCCTTCCCGGCATCGGTCTTGGCGATAACAAAATGCCAGGGCTGCGAATTGATAGACGAAGCACTCATACGCAGTAAATTCTTTAACTGCTCTTCATCTTCGGCACTTATCTTTTTATTTTCATCGAATGATTTGGTGGTGTAACGCCAATTTAACAGGGCTTCTAAACTCATTTCTTTTTGCATAACAATTTTTTATCTTTACTATAATTTTTATAGTTGCAAAACTAAATATAGTCAACTACATTTGCAATACCGGGCAAAAAGTATAGTATGGAACACGAAAAAAATCAACAGTTACAGGATTTTGTTTATCAGGGTAAATCATACCCCTGCTGCACTAGTTTAACCATGGGCCTTATTGGAGGAAAATGGAAAACCGTAATTCTTTACCATTTACTACAAGGCCCTTTACGTTATAGCGAATTGCGCCAACAAATGCCACAGGTAACTGAGCGTACATTAAGCTTACAGCTTAAAGCCCTAGAAAAAGACCAATTAATCAAACGTAAAGTATACCACCAAAAGCCACCTTTAAAAGTGAGCTACAGCTTAACCGATTTAGGAAAAACACTTGAACCCCTCATTTTGCAGCTGGCCCAATGGGGTGAGTTGGTCATGCAAAACCAAATCTCAATGGCTCAAGCCCAAACAGAGAAATAAATTACTTATACCGCCTATATTTTAAAATTTAAAAAATACGTTAAATCACCTATGATTTAAGTTAACATGGATTGTATTTTAAGTAGGCTTCGCCAGTTTCGGGCGGTGCATTTACTGCCCAATTGTTTTTCTAAAAATTGAAGATTCAATTTAGAGCGATGCGAGACGCCGTCGTAGCGGATGTAAAGGGCACGATTACCACACCCCAACCGATCAGGTGCAAATTTTTCTTTAAACGGATTTAAAAGCGCTTGTAGCGGAACAGATTTTTGAACAAAACACACGTGCAATTGCTTGTGATCAAAATCCTCACCCTTAAAAGGATTTTCGGCCACGACTTGATTCCACATAGCGGCATCACGCACAATCACCGGTATATCAAATGGGTAGTGAGCGGCTAGACTGGCACTTAAGTCTTGCTCAATTTGAGCGTTAGAGGCATCGGACTGAAATAGCAAATTTCCGCTTTGCAAGTAGGTTTTAATGTTAAAATATCCTAAATCTAAAGCAATTTGCTTTAAATCTAACATACGCACCGGGCGGTGACCTCCCACATTGATACCGCGCAACAGCGCAATCTTTTTATCTTCTACCCTACTCATAGCAAGTTCAAATTTTTAAAATTCTTTATTTTCTTCGGTAACTAGCCTCGGCAAAGAGCTGATAGGCTTCTTTTATTTTGATATAATCTTTCACTACCCAAGTGTCATCCTCTGGCTGGTAGCGGTAATGGCTTTTCCCCTGTTCTCCGCCTTTTTCTTTCCAATAAACTAAAAGTTCGTTTTCATGCAAATGCCCAGTGAGTTCTAATTGCTTGCCTCTACTATCAAACCACTGTCCGTTTATTTTACCCGAATCATCCCACTGGTAAAACGCCTGAGCTGCCATGCCGTTTTCAACCTCATTCATTTTATTTTCAAATGCTAAACTATAGAATTTACCTTCCCAATGCTTTTTCCATTTCATCTTAAAAACTGCTGGTCTTCCCATGAGTTTTCCAGTTCCCTGCCATTCTGTATCGCAAAGCGCATCTAACCATAGCTTTTCAGATTGGTTTTGAGCTTGAGCCGATAGTCCTAAAGTGAGTACCAATAGTATGCTCAAGGTGTAGGTGCATTTCCACATAATTATAGTTTTCAACAAGCATTTGGCTAGCAAAATACAACTTTTAGTCAAAATGGCTTTGCTAAATTTTGGTTTAATTAAAGCTATAATCAGCATAAAACCTCATAATAATTCTATTATTTGGAATGTGTCTACTTAATTTTCCAAAAAACAAAATGCTAGGCGTAGTTCGATTAATTTTTTGATGCTTTCCCTTGCAAATACACCCCATTTGAACCTGAATTACAAAAGCAAAAATAAATGCAACAAAAGATGATTTTGACTGCCAAGCATAAATGTGACATAAGCTATCCTGCGGAAAATGCAGTAAACGCTTAATTTGAATACAAGTCTACCGGCCAATGCAGCATGTCAAAATTGTCATTTTGACAGGATATGATAATTTTTTGTCAGCCATTATAAATAGTAACCGCAAGAAAGAATCATATTAGTAAAAAAAAAGTTGAAAATTAAATTAGCATAGTAATAAGGTATGCAATTTGTTTTAGTATTTACACTTATTGTTTAATCTAAAATTTTGTGATTATGAGTCAGTTAATTCATGTACCAGAAAACGGAAGTTTAGTTTCTAAGCAATCAAAATCTAACTTCCCTACCTTATCCTCTTGGATCAATGAGCTATTTGATCGTGATTTAAATCAATTGTGGTCTACTTCAAATGAGGCTCAATCATTTATTCCTCAAGTAAATATTAAGGAAACCGCAGATGCTTATACAGTAGAGATGGCCGCTCCCGGCTTAAAAAAATCTGATTTCGAGATTGATATTGAACATCAAGTGCTTAGCATTTCGGCTAATCAAGAAAAGAAAAAAGAAGAGGATAACGAAAAATACACGCGTAAAGAATTCGCCTACACCTCTTTTAAACGCAGCTTTAATCTACCCGAAACCATAGCCGAGGATAAAATTAAAGCACAATACAGCGAAGGTATTTTATCTATTGTGCTGCCCAAGAAAGATGAGGCGAAACAGCAACCTCCACGACGTATAAAAATTAGCTAAACCTTAGCCAGGTTAGCCTTGTGCAGACGCAATAACTTGTAAAATCTTAAAGTTGTTAAAAATGTTCAGAAAGTTTAAACCAGGTGATTGGGTACGCATTAAGGGAGAAGAAACGAGTCCGCAAATGAAGGTGTTAAAATATGTTCCTAAAAAGCTACCCTTTTCTCAAAAAAGCTATGCTGATACCTTGGTAGAATGCGTTTGGTACAACCAAGCTAAACGACACCTAGGTGTTTTTAACCAAAATCAATTAATCAAAATTTTAAACGGTGGGGGACTATTTAAAGCATAGTCCCCTGCTGTATTAAACTAAGACGTTATGAAAATACAAAATTTATTGCTTGTGTTATTACTGGGAGCCTTCCAGTTGACCCAAGCACAAGAGCACAATAAAAAGCTAGAAAGCCAGCATAACCATCAGCCAATTCAAGGTACATGGCAGGTAGAAAAAGAATACGATTCTTCTGGTAAGCTTATTCGTTACGATAGTTTATACACCTACTCTACAACCTCGGTAGATGAGTTACCTAGGGCCCTAGATAGCCTCTTAAAAAGTTGGGAAGCTAATTTTAAACACGATATACCCGCTACAAATTCGCTTTTTAAGTGGTTTACTGCCGATACAACCTTTTTAAACTCAAGTCGCCCAGAGGCATGGTTGCAGTCAACTCCAGAGGTTTTCCCAGAGGCTTTCAAGGCACTACAATTATGGATGCAACAACAGCGACGCCTGCTTTTACAAGAATCAGATGAACCAGAAAAAGCCCCTCATAGTACTATCTAGCTAATTGCAACAGATTAATATTGCTTCGGCTAAACAACAAATGCTATAAATTAAGTAGATTTATACTTTAGCGATAGTTCCTCGTTTGCCTCAGTCTCAGGCCACCTAAGAATGGGCAACGCATACATTTTTCATAAAAGTTATGCTTACCGCCTGTTCTTTCAATTGCCTAGCCGACTTGCATCGGCTATCGTAAAAGATCAAGAGTATACAGCTTCAAGCCTAAACCTATAAAAAAGGTCTAGGCAACACCTTTAACTTGTGGTTTTATTTTTTCGCTTAAAGCGGAATTTTTGTCAGAATTCCAATCCGCTTTAGCCAAATAGCATATCAAACGCAGGACCTACTTTGCCTAAACTCTCAACCTAATGGTTCATAACTGAGCAGTGCCTTCTAACTAATCGTTTACAATAAAGGCATGAATCACCCCTGGCAACCAACCAATCAAGGTTAAGACTAAATTCAAGAAAAAAGTGCCGCTTAAGCCATGTTTTAAAAATACGGCTAATGGCGGAAGTAAAATATTTAAAATAATGGTTAATAAAGACATAATCGTTTCTATTTAGTATAAAGGATTAGTAATTTTCACCAAATTATAAAAAGAATAAAGCATAATACGTTAAAATTTAGCCTATTAAGATTATATTAGCATTTTCTAATGAGGATAAATTTGAAATTTCAAAAGAGCTTCGACATCAAATGTCGTTCTCTTGCACTAGTTTTACGCCTATGAGTAAATACATTATATCCCGGCGCATACAATATATTATGCAATTTATTCGAGACCGTCACTATCCTAGCAAAGAGACTATTTTAGAATACTTGGCGCAGCGCGATTTCGAAATTTCGGCGCGTACCTTAGAACGCGACTTTGAAAAGATTAAAACAGATTTTGGCCTAGAACTTTGTTATAACAACCATCAACAGGGGTACTATATAGATACCGAAAAAAGTGTTAAAGCCGATTCTTTTTTTAAATTTCTCGAATTGCTTAATTTGGGTGACGTTTTTAGAGATGGCTTGCAAAACCATCACGAACTGTTGGATTATGTAGTTTTTGATGATTCGAGCCAACTTAAAAACATCGAGAATCTAGCGCCTATATTGCAAGCTTTTAAACTCGATTGCGATCTGCATTTTACCTACAAAAAATTCAGCCAAGAACAGTCGAGTCAAAAACACATCAGACCCTTATTGCTTAAAGAATACCTTAACCGTTGGTACCTCATCGGGGTTCCTCAGGGTAAAAACCAAGTGCGCACCTATGGGGTAGAACGTATGCAAAACCCACGTGTGGGTAAGTTAAGCACTACCCCGAGAAGCCAATATCAAGATCAATTGCAAAAGTATGATCGGGTGGTTGGGTTGTTTGCCACCGATGAGCAACCTCAAGAAATAAAACTCAAGGTAACCAATAAGCACGCTCAATATCTTGCCAGTTTGCCGCTTCATCATTCCCAACGTATTCTACCGGCAACAGAATTGGGTTACCAATTTGTTAACCTAACACTGGTGCCCACGCATGAGTTAGATGGTCAAATACTAAAAATGAGTATGTACACAGAGGTCATTGCCCCCAAAAGCTACCGCCAACATATACAGAACGAAATTGAAAAAATCTATAAAAAATACCAGGATCAATGAAACTTTTATATCTCCACGGACTCGAAAGTAAATTAAGCGCGCCTAAACGTGCTTTTTTAGAAAAATATGCAGAAGTAATTGCTCCTAGCATCGATTACCGTGAAAATGCAACCGTAATTAACCACTTGTACCACCAATATCGTGATCAAAATATAGATCTTGTAGTAGGTAGCAGTATGGGCGGTTTTGTAGCCTATCATTTAAGTGCAATGCTTAATAGGCCCGGCCTATTATTTAATCCGGCCTTGGTAAGAAGAAGTCTAAATCAAGAAATTCCGCAAGAAATCCCAAAGCACGAATCCTTATTACATTTTACTTTAGGTGCCGCCGATACTGTAGTGTCGGCTCAAGAAAGTTTACAATTCATCGCTCAAAAACTTCCTAATAAGACCTATTTTAGACTGCAGCTTATAGCCGACTTAGCTCATCGTATCCCATTAAAAGTATTTCAAAATTCTGTTCATCATTTCTTTACGGATTTGCGTTTTACTCCCAAAAAGCATTTGTTTTTAGATGATATACGCGACCCGCAACATGTTTATCCCGCGCCGCTTTGTAAAGATTTTGCCGTGGTACGTAGTGTTGAAGCTTTTAAGCAACACCTGCTTCGGTTTGGTTTACCCGAATTTATCAGTTTTGATAACGATTTAGGCCTAGCCGATAACGGCCAAGTGGCTCCCGATGGCTATGCCGCGGCCAAATGGTTGGTTTATGAATCGGGTATAGACCTAAGCGAATTACAGTTTGCAGTACACTCGGCTAACCCCATTGCTGCCGAACAAATTCAGGGCTTACTAGACAATTATTTAACTTTTATCAAAAACAAGCAAAAATTATAAATTATTGCTAAATAACAACACATAAGTATTAATTTATTATTAATAAGTATAGGGTGAACTCCTTTTCTGGTTAACTTTCAACAAATAAAAATCAAAAAAGATAATCCTATGAAAAGCTGGTTCGCCACCGATATTAAAACCCTAATCGCCATCGGCATTAGCACTTTAGTAATTTATTTGGTCGTAATTGCCTTCACAAGAATTTTTGGTAAACGCAGCTTTTCTAAAATGTCGGGTTTTGATTTTGCTATGACCATCGCCGTGGGTTCGATTATTGCCTCTACGCTACTCTCCCAATCGGTAAGTTTACTCGAAGGTGTTTTTGGATGTTTCTTTATTTTCCTTTTTCAATTTCTTATCGCACAACTACGGCGCTACCAATCCGTGCAAACGGCTATAGACAATACGCCGTTATTGTTGATGGATAAGCAAAAAATTTTAGATAACAACTTAAAAAAAGCAAGAGTAACCAAAAGTGACTTACGCGCCAAATTAAGAGAGGCGAACGTTTGCCGGCTGAGCCAAGTTCGGGCGGTTGTTTTTGAAACTACTGGCGATATTTCTGTATTGCATACCAATCAAAAGGATTTAGAATTAGAAGATTGGTTACTTAAAGATGTCAAAAATCAATAAATATGTATTATCCTAAAGCTTATCAAAAAAAAGACAAATCCTACATTTTTGACTTTATAAAAGCTTATCCTTTCTCCAGTATGGTTATTCAAGGCGAAGAATTACTGGCCACCCACATTCCCATTATGCTAGAAGGTAATGCCGACGAATTCAAGCTAATAGGGCATATTGCCAAAAGCAATCCGCAGTTTGAATATTTAAAATCGGGCACAGAGGCTCTATTTATTTTTCAAGGTCCACAAGCCTATGTCTCTTCTTCTTGGTACCCGCATAAAGACATCAGTACTTGGGATTATAGTGCAGTTCACATCAACGCTAAACTTATTCCTCGTAGTCAAAGGCAGCTTGAAAAAGATTTAAAAATACTGGTAAACCATTTTGAAAGTCGACAGGAAAACCCTTTGTACTATCAAGATTTACCAAGGAATTTAATCGAAGAACATTTGCCATTGATTTTAGGCTTTCAAGCTATTCCGCTTAAAATACAGGCGATAGCTAAATACCATCAAAAACAATCGCAAGAGACTCAGATAGAGGTCTGTAAACATCTTTCAAAAAAGAAAAACACAAAGGAAGTAGCCGAAGCCATTAGCAATGAAAACCGATTAAAATAAACGATTATGCAGGATTTTATCAGTAAAAATAAAGGACCCATAAGTGGCGGCTTAGTTGCTTTTATCTTTATTGGCTTGGCGGTATTTGTACTAGGAAACCTATCGGGCTACGAGGCTAAGCAGCTGTTGAATACCTCGATGTCTGGTATTAATATGTTGTGCAATACCATTATTTTAGCATCAGCAACTATTTTGGCTTTATTGCTTACCCTTCTTGGTATAAGTACGGGTACTAAATCGCGCTTAAAGAATCAACATTATGTGCAAGTTTTAAATATTGCTAAGTTGGTAACGGTATTGTTTGTGGTCACTCTAATTGTTTTTCAGTTGTTCAATATCCCCATAACCGAAGCAGAAAATTTACCAACGGCTTGGTTTAGCTATATTTATTGGATTAGTTTGTTTTTTTCTTCGTTGCTAAGCGGTACCTTAATCACGGTAATCCTTCTCTTGTATAAAACCGTAACCAACATCATTAAAATTGTTGGATTAGGAAAAGATCATTACTTATTATCAGATGAAGAACAAGAAGATATTGAAAATACGAATGAGGATGCTTAAGCTATAGAATTACTACTCTTTGTGAGCCGACTTCTTTTTATCTATTTTTCTATTCAACAAGCCAAAAACAAGATTTACCAATACCACCATACAGGTAAAAACTCCTAATACCGCATACAAGCCAAGTCCTGCTAAACATCCTGCAGCCGCACTGCACCAAATGGTAGCGGCTGTAGCCAATCCTGCTACTTTATCCTCTCCATTTTTAGGCAAAATAACACCAGCACCTAGAAATCCTACGCCAACAATAATTTGTCCCAGGACCCGGGTAAGATCGGTGCCAGAGAAATCGGCAAATACCAAAGAGGCCATTATAAAAACATTAGCGCCTAATGCCACTAAAACATTGGTCTTTAAGCCTGCATGTTTCCCCTTTAACTGACGTTCTAAGCCCATTAAAAAGCCAGCTAAAATAGCCGCTAAGCCATTTTTTAAAAATAGTAGCACATCTAATTCTAATTCTATAGGCATAGGCATTCTAATTTAAAAACTTATTTTAAAAACCAAACAGATTCTTCATCTGTTCCCAAAGCGATTTATTAGCATGAGTATCCTCGCCTTTAGCATGTGTTTCTCCTTCGTACTTTTCTTGCAAATTATCTTCATTTACCGCATGTTTTTCATCTTGTTCCATCATCATTTCGTTTTAAATTGATTACTAAATTATAGGATAGCAAGACAAAATCACCGGTATTTTAGAATTCCTTAAGAGCTGTTTAACTAGAATTTAATAGCCTTAATTACTACTATATCAGCAATTTAATTGAAATTGTTGATCTCTAACGTTTAACCTTTAATCCACAAATGCTATGAATTGGCTAACTGTTCTAGGATTGGTTGCCGGTGTGTGTACCACCTCAGCGATAATACCCCAATTATATAAAGCATGGCGAAGTAAAAAAGTAGCCGATCTCTCTCCTAAGATGTTTTTTATTTTAACAATGGGAGTAGGTTTATGGACCGTTTATGGTGTATTACGTGATGACCTTGCTATTATACTCACCAATGGAATTTCGTTCTCCCTCAACGCTACTATGCTGGTATTGTATTTTCGATACAAAACTAAGAATTAAAACATGAGTTTGTTAAACTAGTTTAAGCTTTGTTTAAATATCTGTTAATCCGTTAACTAAAGAATGATGAAATGGGTAATTTTAGAAAAAAAGCTTATGAAACCGACGAACCAAACCGACCAAAATTCAAATAAAATCTATGAAAAAGCTTTCCGTAGGTTTATAGTAGACAAAAATCACCCTTGTATAATGGCGCATAGTGTTCATCAAACTCAAGGTTTGTTTCTTAGAAGTTATCCAGATTTCGATACACAGAGCACCGCACGCCAATTGGTGACCGATATAAAAGAATACATCCAACAATACGATTTTGGTGATAATAAATTTGCTAGTTTTATTGCGGTTTTTCCAGAAGTTAGTTTTAAAGACGAAAAATCTTTTGAGCAAGCGCTTTGGCAATTGCTCAACCAAATACACCAAGTTGATAATGCCAATTGGGATTCAAGCGTTTCTGCAGATCCGGCGAGTAACAACTTTAGTTTCAGTATTGCCGGTAGGGCATTTTATATAGTTGGAATGCACACGCGTAGTTCAAGAAAGGCCAGACAGGCACCCTATGTGAGTATTGCTTTTAACCTGCACGCTCAATTTGAAAAACTGCGCGAAATGGGAAGTTATGAAGTGGTCAAAAAACGAATTCGGAAAAGAGATAAGGCATTACAGGGGTCAATCAACCCGGTCTTAGCCGATTTTGGTGATGCTAGCGAAGCGCGTCAATACAGCGGTAGAAAAACAGAAAAAAATTGGAAATGTCCTTTCCATAAAGCTTAAATAAAAATTTAGACCAAATGACAAAAAAAATACCTGAACAGTCGGGAACAGCTTTTCAATTGAAAAAAGGAGAATATTTAAAAGTGATCGACCCCAAAGGCCAGCAAGTAAGCGATATGGTACTTTTTAATGCAAATGACCCGCGCGAAAAATTATCATCTGGTAAGAGTCTAGACTTTGAAGAAAATATATTCTTAACTACAGGCAATCAACTGTGGTCCAATCGAAGTCAGCCGATGATGAAAATAGTAGAAGACACCAATGGACGTAACGATTTCTTGTTGGCGCCCTGTAGTCCAGAAACCTTTGAGATTATGTATGAATATGAGGGCTACCACCCCAGCTGTTTTGAAAATCTTTATACCAACTTAGCGCCATTTGGCATAGAGCCTGATCAAATTCCGAACGCTTTTAATATCTTTATGAATGTTCAAGTGAAAGAAGATGGGAAAATAAGCGTGGAACCCCCATTAAGTAAGGCGGGAGATTATATTCTCTTTGAAGCGCAAATGGACTTGATTGTGGGGCTGACAGCCTGCTCTGCCGAAGACAGCAATGGAGGTACTTTTAAACCCATACATTTTGAAATTATAACGGCATAAAAATCCAATGCATTAAAATTAAAGTGATGCAATCCGTTTAACGGTATTCAGGATTATCAAAATTCCAGCGTTTGCCTTCATCCCAAGCTTTTTTATTGTTGCCATAGTTGCTGTATCCGCCTTGAGCTTGAATCATTTGCGCTAGATGTAATAAATTATAGGTCATAAACGTAGTATTGCGCTGGGTAAAATCGCTATCAAAACCAGCAGGCTGATTGAGGCTTTGGTCCTGCCACTCGGTATCGCCATAACTTGGGCCGGGTCCCACTTCGCCAATCCAACCCGCATCGGCTTGGGGCGGAATGCTGTACCCTATATGTTGTAAAGCATACAATATATCACGCGCACAATGTTTTAAACCGTCTTCATTGCCGGTAACCAGGCAGCCACCTACTTTGTTGTAATAAATATATTGCCCGCGATCATTGGTCTGACCACTTAACGCATACAAGCGTTCGATTAATTTTTGAGCTACCGATGATTTTTCACCTAACCAAATAGGAGTACCAATTACCAAAATATCGGCGGCAAGTATTTGTTCTTTTATTTGTGGCCACTCGTCTTGTTCCCAACCGTGTTCGGTCATATCGGGATAAACTCCTGGCGGTACTTGATGGTCTACCAAGCGTATATAGCGCAGCTGTACACCTTCTTTTGTCATAATATCCATAGATTGACGCATCAAGGTTTCGGTATGGCTGGCTAGAGGCGATTTCTTTAAGGTGCAATTGATAAAAATGGCTTTTAGCTTGGTAAAATCCGGGAATTTTTGAGCAGACTGCATAAGTTTATATTTAAAAAGATGAACAAATAATAACGCCTACATATCTATGCAAGGCTTTAAAGTCTTAAATATAAGCATTTTAAATGAGCATATTCACCAAAATTCAGTCTATAAACGATTTATTCATTTGGTTTTAGTAGTTGGTTTTTTATTTAAATAGGCCTTCATAAAATAACCGAAAAGCAATCCGCCCAACGTCCAGATTACAACACCCACCCCTAAGCTAACTGCTGTTATTTTTTGGTCGGTAAAATAAGGATACAACACACTCATAAAAACAAACATAAACGCACCCCAAGTCAAACCCGTCTTTACCCAATTCTGGCTTTTAAATTTTTGAGAGACCTGCTCTAAATTTAAATTTTCATAACGCGCAGGTTGTTGTGCCAACCATTTGGCTTTTAAGCGCTTTTTAAATCCGCCCCAGAGCGGGAAACTAATAGCTAAAATCAAAAAGGTAAATACATTCATTAGGCAAGGAATGATTTGCTGACAATTAGGACAGTATAAGCCAAACCAGTTTTTGAATAGGGTAGCATTCGGGGCCGCCCAAGTGCGGGAATCATGTAGGCTGTGGCAATGCGGACAAGGAACATAAGAACGCTCTACCAGTGGCTTGTCTTGGGTTTTGTCTACCAAACTGACTTTGGGTACGCGCTGCCCTAAAATCAACTCATTGATCACAAGTCCAGGATTGATACACCAATGCAGCATCGACCAATGTTTCCATGTGTAAACCTTATAACGCTCTTTGTCAAAATTCATAGATTGATATTCTTTAGTACTCATTTTAGCTATAGTACTTAAATTATTGTTGGTTAAATTTCACTTTTTATTTTCGGATTAATCGCTTGTAAAGTGGCTACGAAGGCTTTGGCTTGCTTAGGCGATACAATCAACTCATCGTAGCGGTTATAACACACCGCCAAGCGTTTAAAAGATGGCGCTGGTGCCGATAATATGCTTTTGGTGGGTTTTACTAAAGTAATTTGCGCAATGGGTATAGCGGGGTAACGTATCAAACCGCTGCGCACCTGCAAGCTATCGCCTACTATTGTATACCGCGTAAACAAAAACAAATGCAATATAAAAGCTTCTAGTAAAAGCGTAAATATCAATAAGACCCAAAACCAATCTTCCCAAGCTTCGGTGAGTAATGGCGCGATACAAGTAAGTATTGATAATACTACTAAGGCTAGCAACCCATAAGAAACTTTGGCATGAAAAACCTGCTGCATATTAAACACAATTAAAGCTTAAAAATACAAGTTTTTTTAAACTTCTCATCATTCCAATTTAAAATGCATCCACACCGGCAGGTGGTCAGATACTGTTCTGGCTTGTTCTAAACGATCACAACTGCCTACCCAATCGATGCTAGCCGCTTTAATTTTTTGTATGCCCGAAGGGAAAAACATATTATCAATCGCATGATTTCGGTAAACCCCATCTTGGCATTTGCGTTTTAGCGTAGTCGGATTTTTATTCAGGGCCGCATTAAAACCCTTTTTATAAAACGGATTCCATACCGTATGCCGCTCGGTCAGATTAAAATCCCCCGCCAGTATTAAGGCTTGTGTGTTTAATCGCTCGCTATAATCACCCATAGTTTTGATTTCTCGTTCGGGCTGGTCGTTGTATTTACGAGCGTGAAAATTGATTACATAAAATGCTTTCGCCGATATCTTATCTTCAAATTGCCCGATAAAGGGTTCGCGATAAACCCGATCTTGTAAAGTTTGGTCTAAGTAGGCTTTTCGCTTTAAGCGGACACGATGGGTTTTCCATAAAAAAGCATAGCGTTCGCTGATGTAAGGCGACGGACTCTTTGTAGGCAAACTCACCTGATAATCCCATTTTGCTCCGGTTCTGTTGAGTTCATCGGCTAAGCGAGCTACCGCTTGAGCACCCGCCGGATCTTTGGCCACCACCTCCTGCACGGCAACCACATCGGCGTGGCGTAAGACCGCCGCCATTTGGGCAATCTCTGCGTCTGACTTTGATCGACCTAGATTTTGAATGTTCCAAGTGATGATCTGTAATTCCTCTTTCTTGTTTGGGTAAGCTTTCAAATCGGCTAGGCTTATGCTTTGCGCAGATGCCAATACAGGAGTCGGCTGCTGAGCAAAAGCCTTGCAGCCTAGACTGAGGCTAAGGAATATAAATAGGAAGAGAGGCAAAAAAGAACGCATAATGTTTATGGTTAAATGGCAAAAGTATTTTAAAACATGGTATATACCCAAGTCGCAATGATTCCCGAATAGCCTGGCGAGGCTATTCGCAGTAACTCCCTAACCTCTTGTACTGCTAAATTAAACGGCGGCGCGAGCAAATCTACTCCGCTGCCCTTTTTTAAACGAATACCCTGTCCCGAAATAATATCTCGGTTCGGTTCAAATCTACCTTCAGGAAGATGTTCGGTAATTATCACATACTTATAAGCCGATAGTTTTTTGCAGATGGCGAGTATTTCGGCATTCGAGAGGTGTTGCAAAACCTGCCGCAACAAAACGCAATCCGCAGCCGGCAGCTCATCTTTGGCAAGGTCTAAACAATGAAAACTTAAGTTAGCCTGCTTAAACTGCTTTTGGTTGTAGGCAATTAAATTGGGTACAATATCTATGGCCTGGTAGTATTTGGCGTGAGGCAACAATTTTTTCCCGATATTAAAATCGCCACAACCCCAATCGCCAACCACTGGCGCTTCGGGTAGTTGCTTTAAAAAATCTTGCACCGCCGAGATATAAGGTTGTACCACCGCTGGATGATGCGAGCCCAATCCCGAATAAAACTGCTCCTGCTCCCCACCCCACAGGTTTTGTTCATATACCTGCGCCATCGCATCTTTGGTAGGCCAAGGTTTTTTGTTGGGGTTTTTGGGCATATTTTTTTTAATCATTCAATAAGTCCTTATAAATAAAATTATAAATCCATCCCGGCACCATTTAATTTTAACCAGTAAATTTGTTCATCGTACTTGGGTAAGATTTTATCGACCTCATTCCAGAAAGCTTTGGAGTGATTAGGATGAATTAAATGAACCAACTCGTGCACCACGATATAATGTAAAACATCTATGGGGGCCATTGCGCATTTCCAATGAAAATTCACATTAGCATTGGGGGTGCAGGATGCCCATCGGTTTTGTAATTCCATTACTTTGATGGCATTTGGATAAACTCCCAATTGTTCTTGGTAGCTTTTTACAATTTTTGGCAATTTTTGATTGAGTTTCTGCTTGTAGAATTTTACAAACAAGTCCTTGGCCTTTGGCTGGTCTGTTGGATTTAAATAAAAGGTATTTCTTTTAAAATATAATTTTCCACTCTCAACCTCATCATATTTCAAGCGATAATTTCTTCCTAAATATAAAAAAGACTGTCCGCTCACATATTCCCTTTCTACTGCATTTTCGTTGAGTTCTTGCCATTCGGCCAAGTGTTTGAAAATTTGATATTCCTTAGCTTTTAATAAATCGACAATTTCATTATCTGACAAGGTTTCAGGAACACGGGCCGATACCGAACCGTCGCGCTCAATATATATACTAGAGGTTTTGCGTTTACTCTTGATTATTTTTATGTCTATGCCTGAAATCTCCATTAGCTTAGCAATTCATCATTTCTTCTTTTGGCTAAATTCATAATCTCTACGCTTAATTTAGCATATTGATTCGCTACTTTTTCTATGGAAACAAACGAAATTTCATCTTCAATTACTCCTTGCAGTTTGCGTATTTCAGAAGGACGACCTTTCCAGAAATTGGGTTTATTAATCGCATCTTGTAATAAGTTCACTAAATTCTTGACCAAAGTTTTCAACTCCTCTTTCTCATCATCGGTTAAGTTTTCTTCTTTTAAAGTGGTAAAAACGATAAAATCATAAAAAGGTAATTCTTGCTGACTTAAGCCAAATTCCTGAGCCTCATCTTCTCTACCTTTATCCATATCCTCACGAACTTTATGGAACTCTTGCACGATCATTTCCCAATTATCGGCATAGCGCTCGAGCAACTCCTCAATTCTTCTTAAAAAACGTTTATATAGCGCAGGATCTTTTTGCATATTTACCTTGATATGCCTTCTCATCGCGTGCTCCATCTCCGAAGCTTTTGCTTTTGTATTTTTTCCAAGCTTATCCACTTCCTTGGTAAAATCGTCTGACAGTAAGTCTACTGGAGGAATCTTACTATCTATCCCTAGCGTTTCCAAATAGGAATCAATCATTTTACGCACTTTGGGTTTTGCCCACTTTAGGTCCATACTAGGGTCTTTGTATCTATTTTTGATACGTACCAGTAAATATCCAAAGCGCTTGGCAGGGATGTAATAATCTTGGGCTACTTTTGAATTAAACAATAGGTCTAAGCTATCAAAAAAGGCTTTTAAATAGGTGTCAAATTGCGCTCTAAAAGCAACCGATTCTGCAAGAGCAATACAATCTTCGGCTAGCTGAAATTCTTTGTCTTTATCTGTAAAGCCTTGTTCTGCAAACTTTTTAAAATTGATAATACCTTTGTCTGTAAACAACTGAATCATTCTATTGTAACGTGCTTCTAAAACAGGTATTTCTTTATCGATATCTTTAAAATACTCCAACAATTCTTTAATATCTTCTTCATCTTCCGCACCCCAAATGTTTAAAGCATCTTTTAAATGGTTGGACACCCCATAATAATCGACTAAAATACCGTGCTTTTTATCTTTTTTGGTTCGGTTTACTCGTGCTATGGCTTGCAATAAATCGTGTTCCCGAATGTTTTTATCTAAATACATCACTTGTGCAATGGGCGCATCAAAGCCAGTGAGTAGCTTATCGCAAACACAAAGAAAAGCAACTCCGGTTTCTGGCTTCCGGTAGTTCCCGTCTTCGTCTTTAGAAAAATCAAAGTCTTTTTTAAAGTTATCGACAGCTTTGAGTTCTTTGGCTTGTTTTCTAGCAGCACTTATAAAGCCTAACTCATTATTGTCTTGTTTAGTGACAATGGTCCCAATTTTAAGGAATTCTAGTTTTTCTATTAACTCAACATCAGGAGCAACTTTTTGCTTCTCCTCTTCAATGTATTCATTGATATATTCCTGAATATAGTATTGGTAACGGGCAGCTGCTAAAACCGAACTTCCAACCACCATAGCTTTAAAACCATTAGGTAAGATATCTTTTACATAGTGCTTAACAATATCTTTGGCTATTTTACGCAAGCGGTCTTTATTTTCCAAATAGGCTTGCATAGTTCCATAACGCTTTTGAATTTCTTCCTTTTCCTCTTTGGTTTGTTTTTTAAATACATCTTCAAATTCGGCATCAAAGGCTTCTTTTGAAGTAATATTGTCGTTCGTGGTTTTGCCTATATAGCGAATATCCAACGTGGCTCTATCGTCTACCGCTTCCCGAATCTTGTAAGTATCGATAAACTCACCGGTACCGCCAAATCGTTCGTGGGTTTTTTGTTTATGCCTATCGGTCAATAATGGTGTTCCGGTAAAGGCGATTTTTGCGGCATTAGGAAAAGCAGTAAACAAGTTGTCGCCCATATCGCCGCCTTGGGTACGGTGTGCTTCATCGATAAGAATGACAATTCTGTCTGAAGTATTGACCACCTCAAAAGGCTTAAATTCTGGTACTTCTCCTTTTTCTTCGTATGCTTTTAATAAAGCTTTAGAATGTTTTAGTTCTTCTTGCACAAATTTGTGCACCATGACCATATTGAGGTTTGAGGCGGTACCTCTTAATTTAGGTTTTAATTCTTTGCGAGCACTTACAATATTGGCCTCTTTAAACTCATTGGTTAATCGCGCTGTGGCAGAAAGTTGCTTTTGCAAATCTTTACGGTCAACCATCATAATAACTTTATAGTCTTTCAAGTCATTTTGTGAACGAAGTTTCCGAACAAAAAACACCATGGTTAACGATTTACCCGAACCTTGGGTATGCCACACCACGCCAGATCGTTTTTGCCCTGTAGGTTGAGTGCGCAAACGATCTAAAATTTTACCCACGGCACGGTATTGCTGGTAACGACAAACAATTTTCACTTCAACTCCTTCTTTTACTTCCATAAACAAGGTGAAGTGTTGCAGGATATCTAAAAGTATCTCTTTATTTAAAATCCCTTTAATAAGCACTTCTTGACGAACGCGCGGATCATTTTGCAAGCCATTTATCTTATATCGTGCCTCCTCTTCGGCAGCATAGCTTAAAGTATCAATATCTTTATAGCCCTCTGGGAAGATATCTTTCCAGTTGGCGTAATATTCGTAATCTCCGGTTATAGAACCCACTCTTGCTTCCTCTCCGTGCGTGGCAATGCTAAACAAATTGTAGTGAAATAAACGTTCTTCACCCTCTTTGGTACCAAACTCATCTTCCCTGGTGTTTGCATAGCGCATAATTTGTTCAACCGCATTCGAAATTGGGTCGGCAACATCTACTTCTTTGCACTCTACCACTGCAATAGGCAATCCGTTTACAAATAAAACGATGTCTGGAATAATGCCTTCGCGCGGTCCTCCTGGGGTAACGACTCTAAATTGGTTAATAGCCACAAACTCATTATTCTCCCAATTTTTAAAATCGATGAGTTTAACCAGTGGATTATCTTCGCCAGTCACTTCATTTTTAGCCACCGTGGTTTTAGTGACTCCAATTAATTTCTCGAAGATTTGTTTGTTGGCTTCCAGTAACGATAAGTTGGCTCGCTCTATACCTATTAACTCGCTGTAAATATCTTCCAACTGTTTATTGGTTAACCAAGGTTTATTGTTTACAGTATTAATTCGCTTCACCGCTTTAATAAACTCTTCTTTTAAAGTCACTTCTTTAAAGGAGTTACGCAAACTGGCAGCGGGATTTTTAGGAATACCAAAGCTGCCTTGGTTTACAATGCGCCAACCTAAGGCTTGTAACTTGTCTAAAAAAGGTTTTTCTACGTTATCGAATTCTGCCATTTTGTTAGTCATTTAAAGGTTGGATAGTCCAGATTTCTGAAGCTAAACTTATTAGCATTTGCTGACGTTCATCAATCTCTTTAGCGGTCCATTCATCTCCAAAAGTTCTTAATCTTGCATTGATTCTGGTGATAGATGTGTTTTTACCCACATTACTTAACTCGGTTAAACTGCTAGTTAAGTAATACTTACTCATTTTGTATTGTTCTTTTTTTTGTTTGAAAAAATCCCTGCCTGCCACTATATTTATAGGCTTTTCTAACAAAGTTAAATTACCCAACTTCATTTTATATTGATGATAGTCTTTATCTACATTGTTAGTATGCATATTAAAGGCACTTAATAACTCATCTTTAGGTTTGTCAGGTAAAATATGCTCTATTTCTAAATTGGTATAATCGTTTAAGCTATATGGCTTGGTTAAACCTTTATAAGCCATATTTACGAACTGTGTAAACTTTGCTAATATATAACGTGTACGATATTGTTGCAATGAATAAAAATCGTATCGCTTTAAAGCATCTGTTAGTTCAGGTTGTTTTTGTGTAGTGCTTTCTTTAAAACGTTTTAGCACAAAAGTATTAAGTTGTTCCTTTTGTGCATCATAATTGGTTAATAAGCTAATAGTCCTTAACTCATCTGCCCAAGCCGAAAAATTACGTTCTAATATTTTGGTAGACGTTCTTGTAATGATGAAGTAAAATAAAAAGGTTTCTAATTGTTTTAATAAATAATCAAACAAGTCTTTAGGTAAATTATAAGCAGCTAACAATAACACATAATGCAAACTGAAACCACCACCTGTTAACTTACGGATGTTATTCATATACACATTATCTGTTCCGTCATTTCCTTTACCTTCGGTAAGTTCAATAAAGTTCTCTACTGTTTTAATAATTTTACGAACAAATACAAAAGGCTCTTGTTTGTAGTTGCTTGCTGCAATATTTTCTTTTTTAGAAAACCAATCATAAATCTCGTCTTCTCTAACAATACCATCGCTTCTATGGTTGGTGATTTTATAGTTTGCCATTAAAAAATATCGCAAAAAACGTAAGGGTTTTTCCTTATTGGTTTCTAGGGGATTAGTTATTTTCTTCCACTCGTTTTTTAACTTATTAAATTCTTCTACTTTAACGTTAGTAAACAGCAGGTTTTTAAGTAAATCCATCGGATTTAACCCCACCCCACGCTCATTTATGGTTTCAAAGATTTTTAGTGCACTACTTACATCTGTGGAGATTTGAATAAACACAATATTGTTGGACAAGTTTCCCCAATATTTTTTAAGCGTAGCTGTTTTTTGATAATTAGATTTTAAATATTGATAAATGGTAGTATAGGCATTTATAATATTTTCTAAGGCCCCAAATTGCGATACACCGGCAGCGTTTAATAAGGATTTTATATTTTCTGGTTGGTTATCGCTTTTTAAAATGGCTTTTATAACCTCTTCGGCATTTTCATATTTAGGGTTAAGCTTTAAGCTCTTTTCAATATCACCATCTCTATTAGTATAGCTGGTAGAAATTAAATTATTAATAATACCTTCTTGAGGTTCGCCTTTAAACAAAGATTTTAATGCACAAAGTATAAGAAAAAATGTTGTTAAACGTTGTTGCCCGTCAATTACATCAAACTGTTTTTTATCTTGTGTTGGTGATACTAAAATAGTACCAATAAAATATTCGCTGTTAGAGCCGATTTCTAATTCATTATTTAAATCCTCTAATAATTTATTTACTTCCTTATCACTCCAAACATACTCGCGTTGGTAATCTGGTACAATATAAAAACAATCTCTAAACGCCTCTTCTATGCTGTATTTGTGATTAGTAATTTTGCTCATTTTAATTCTGTTTATTATTTGTCTCGAACTATGATTTTTTCTGATTTTGTGATTGACTTTGATTGTGTTTCATTACACACTCTCAATTGTCTGAATTTGGATTTGCACGATTTTTAGATTCTTGGATTCTGTTTATTCTTCGGATGTCGCAACCTTTTCACTTCTAAACTTTGCGCACCGAAATTTAGTAATAAGCCTAAATCTACTTTATAAGCAACAAGGTAGTTTAAGCCTTGCGCCAAATGCACATCTTCCAATTTTACTAGGGCTTTTAACTCTACTATTACTTTATCTTCAACTAAAAAATCTACACGTCTTCCTCCAACTCGATGCCCATCATAATAAAGTGGCATTTCTAACTCTCTGTTGAAAGTCAAACCTTGTTTTTGCATTTCTATGGCCAATGCACGTTGATAAATAACTTCTTGAAAACCATTACCCAAAGTGGAATGCACCTGCATTGCACAACCTATAATCTTATAAGTTAACTCATCTTTTATTTCTTCTTTCATTTCTTTTTATTCTTTGCATAATCCAAGCATCCACACATCCAAAAAATCCACTTATCACAACCATCAATTTAAAGTTTTAAGCAATCCAAAAAAACCTCAATCCAAAACAATCAATTTTCCAACAATCATCAATTTAAAGTTTCAAAGAATCCAAAAATCCCTCAATCCAAAAAATCCCAATTCAGACACTCACCTCCCCCGTTAACAAATCTTGCATTAAACCTGCTTTTAGCTGCTGGTATTTTGCCAATGCTTGCTGCTCGGTGTGGATTTTTTGGTCGATGGATTGGAGTTTTAATGAACTTAACTTTTGCTCTTGAATAGAATTAGGCACTATAATCTTAATTTTTTCAAAATCTGCCTTTCCAATATTACCTTGTGCTCCTGCGTTCACAAAACCTAAAATTTCGTTTTGAACGGAGTCACCTATTAAAAGATAATAGAGAAATAACTTATTAAGTTTATTTTCATCTCTTGGTGTAAAATAACCAACGCGATAGTTTTGTAACATTGGTTTGTCAATATTTCTAATTATAGCGGTTTTACCCAAAGTTGCACCAGTCAAAGCCATCAATATATCACCTTCAAACAGTTGTATTGAATTGAATTCATCTAATCTAGATGACGCTATTTTTGAAGAGTTCTCCAAATTGACATTACCTTTTTTACCTATCTGTCCAATTTTTACAACATCAATTCCTTCTTTTACGAAGTCATAATCTCTAAATTGATAACCGTGTCTTAAAAAAGCTACTGAATCTACAGTTTCCACCTCCCACTCCTTAGGGATCAATCCCAACTCGCTTGCTTGGTACAAGTCTGGGGCGTCTTCTGGTTTGGGGCGTAACTTTCCGGTAGTTACATCAATACCACGGGTAAATACATCTTGCATCAAGCCTTGTTTGAGCTGCTGGTATTTGGCAATGGCGGCCTCGGTTTTTTCTATCACCGCATCGACCGTGCTTAATATCTTGGCGATTTTGCGCTGCTGTGGGAGGGGTGGTAGGTTGATTTCAAAGATTCCGACATCTGATAAGTTAAGTCCGCTTTGAGCAGAACCTTTTTCAAACTTTTTTACTTGAGTTTTATAAAATTTTTCAGACTGTAAATAATAATATAAATATTTAGGTATCACTAATTTGGGATTGCAAGATAGCCTAGCAGTTGTCTGTGTCAGATTAGCTCCTTCAAGTTGTTCAGGCACAATTGCAACCTGACCCACATATCCAGCAATCGATAACAATATATCGTCAGTGATAACTTTGGAACGAGAGTAAGGTTTATCTATTTCTGGTAATACGTGATAAAGTCCCACTGTTGAAACTTTCCCGGAACTATAATCCTTTCCTCTTATCAATGGGATTCCATTTGGATTTACATTTGGACCAGGTTGTACTATACCATAAGTAATTGGTCTATTAGAAAGAACCAGATCATTTAAATAATATTTATTCATAACCCAATTCCTTTAAAAAGTTCTGTAATTGGTCTGCGGCTTGTTCGCGCTCGTCTAATATATTCACCAACGTATGTTGGTATTTGGTAAAGCGGGTTTCAAGTTCGCTTAGCAAAGCGCGTTCGTAGCGGTGCACATAGTCCATCACCGTGGTCTGCAAGGTTGCTTTAAAACGTTGCAAGATAAGCACTTTGGCTTCTTCCGGCTTTATTTCTTGTCTGGCTTTTGCTACTAAGTTTTCCTGGTCGTTTTTTATTTCTTTAATGGTGGCGCGACAGGTTTTTAGTTCGTTGGTAAGCTCGGTGTGGCGTGCTAATTTTTGTTCTATCTTGGCTTTTTGGGTTTCGGCTTGGGTTTGTTGGGTTTGTAGTTTTTCGAGTTGGCTATTAAGCGGTTCTTCGCCGCTGTCTTCTTCTCGATACGATTCACTCGAAGTGACAGCTTTTATTCTAATTTTTAAAGCTTTTATTTCCTTTTTACACTGGCGTATGTTGGTATTGGTTTGTTTTACATTGGCTTTAAGCTCTTTTAAAACTTCTTTGGGGAAAACCTCATAGTTTTCTTCTTCGTACTCGTCTTCGTCCAGCTCGTTAACTTCATTAAACAAGGCCTCCAGTTCGTCACGGCGGGCTTCGTTATTAGCGAGTTCGGCCAATACTTCGGGATACTGCGATTTCAAAATGGCATCGGCAGGAATCAATTCGGCATTCCACCCGCTGGCTGCAATACTTTTTATATCGGTTTCCAAAGCATCCCAATAAGCAGCAAAGGCACCCCGGCTTTTGTGTAAATCTAAAATACCCAATTGGTTAAAGGTATTGGCAATACTCACGGCAAAGTCCTGGCGTACCGCATACACATTTTGGTTTTGAGGCAAGCCTTCTAATTTAGCCACATTGTTTTGCCACCAATCTTTGATACTCTTGGTATAAGCTTCGCGTTTTTGTAGCACGTCTGGGTGTTCAAGTACCTTATTTTTTAAATCTTCTTTGCGTTCAATTTCTTCTGAAAACTGAAGATAATCGGCCTTGTTGGTCGCACTAAAAAGGTCTTGGCGCAACTGCGGGTAATTATCCCAATAATTTTGCAGTTCGTTTACCTCGGCAACAGGAATGCCTCCGTACAAATGCGCGTGTACATCTTGGGCTTGTGCCGGCGGACTGTTATCTACATACCTACGGATGTTAAAGTTGTAGTCTTCTTTTTCTAAATCGGCTTTGGTCACCTTTTTGGCATAGCCTTCTAAATTTTCTTTGGCTTTGTAGATGTAGGTAATTTTGGCAATATCTTCTGGGCGCAGTTTGTTTTGGTTTTTGCCTTCTTTATATTCTCTATCGGCATTAATAAACAAGACCTCCTTGCGTTTACCGGCATCTTTTTTATTAATCACCAATACCGAAGCCGGAATACCCGTACCATAAAACAAGCCCGATGGTAAGCCAATCACTGCTTCAAGATAGCCACGCTCTACCAGCCATTGACGCATATTTTTTTCTTCGCTTCCGCGGAAGAGAACACCGTGGGGCATTACCACTGCCATACGTCCGTTATCTTTCAACACACTTATCATATGTTGCACAAACATAAAGTCGGCTTTTTTCTTTTTCGGCATCCAGTAATGGAAGCGGTCGCGATGGTTTTTAATATCGCTATAATTGGCCGAAAACGGCGGATTGGCGATTACGATATCAAAACGTTTGAGCTCTCCATTTTCTATATGCTGCGGGTTGGCAATGGTATCGCCTTGTAAAATGGTGGCATCAAATATATCGTGAAAGAGCATATTCATCTTACACAAAGACCAGGTGGTACCGCTTAGTTCTTGTCCGTAATAGCTCAAGCGCGAAGCATCGCCATAGCGGGCTTCAACATAGTTTTTATTTTCTATAAGCATCCCACCCGAACCACAAGTTGGGTCGTAGATTTCGGCATCTTCGCCGGGTTCTAAAATTGATACCAAAAGTTTCACCACTTCATTAGGCGTATAAAATTCGCCTCCTTTTTTACCGGCGCTATCGGCAAAATATTTGATAAGATATTCATAAGCCGCCCCCAAAAGATCTGGAAATTCAAAACGATCGTCGGTTAGAACTACTTTATCAAAATGCGTGATAAATTCGATGAGCTTTTCATCGCTCAATGCATTCTTATTTTTACCAATGGTACGGTTAAAGTTAACATTGGTGAGCACCCCGGTTAGTTTATCTGGATTGGCTTCTTCTAAGGCTTCCAGAGCTTTGTTAAGATGATCGCCCACATCTTTTTTAAGATGCAGAATCCCGTCGTTTACTTGTACTCCGGCATCGTTGGTGGTTTTGTAGTTCCAACGTGCACGTGGCGGCACAAAATACTCATAAGCGTTGGGTCTATTTAAAGCCGCCTCTATTTTCTGGGTATCAAAACCGCGTGCGTGCAATTCATTGTAGCGTTTTGCGCGATCTTGTTCGTATTTATCGCTTAGGCGTTTTAAGAATAGCATCCCAAAAATGTATTCTTTAAATTCAGAGGCATCCATATTACCTCTCAAAATATCGCAGGCATCCATAAGGAAGCCTTCTAGCCAGGATAGGGTTAGTTTTTTATTTGACATGTATTATTTTTTTGTCATTTAGTATTTGAAGCTGTTTCGCTAAAGGTATCCACCTAAAAGAATCGTTAAAGATAATAAATTGCTCGATTTTACTCCGCCTTGCTCAGGGAATTAATCATGAATCTTAAAAATATAACTTTGTTCTGTATTAATACCCCCCCAGCCCTGCTTAGTCCCCACCTTATTCAAAACTCGGACTGCATTTTAGGTTTTTATGATACGGCCTGATGTACTTCCAAAAGGCCTTGCCTGCACTGTTTAAATAATGTACCGCATAATGCGTTTGAGTGGTTGAGCCTACCTTATAAATATACTCATCGCAGCCAATATAACCCGATTTAAAGCAAACAATAGCAAAGTAATGCGTACGGTAATCAATCGTCACTTCATAAAAAGTGACTTTGGTCACAGCATCGCTCAACGGACTGCTATAAGTGGTTCCGTAATCTTGCGTTTTCACATAATCCATAAGTTCATCGCAGTCTTGTGCTTGCAGCATAAAACCCATTAGACAGCCTAGTACACTCATCCATATTTTTTTCATCTTACTTTGGTTTTAGTTTATTTTCATTTTGTTATTTCCTTATCTCCTTTATCTGCTTGCAATTTCTTCTCAAAACTTCGAGCCGCTAGCCTAGTCTTCACGTAATAGCATAAAGCCAGGCGAAGCTGTTGGGTTTGCAAGCAGCAAAAAGCTAGCACAAACTTAGGTCAGCACTTCGTCATTTGCTGTCGAAGCCCCCTAAAATAGCAATAAGAAATACGCTAGTGCTAGAATAAATCCATTCCGCTTGACGGAAAAACAAGTTATGCTAAGCAATAAGAATAATAAACAGAAAAAAAGAAAAGTAAGTTAGGCTAAAACCAGCCCGAAGTTTAAACAAAAAAAAGAGCCTGCGAACAGGCTCTTGGTGGCTCCACTTAGTGGGCGTGTTCCTCGTGAGCGTCTTCGCTCGCATCGGTTTGATTCATCGCCATGCTGCGATCGTACTGGCAGCAATCGGGTAAATTCTTATAAGCATTTTCATCGGCTGCTATTTGCTCGGTATCATAACCGGCCGCAGCGATGGCTTCTTGCACGCCCATAACATCGGCTTTTTGTGCATCGTATTGAATGGCAATGCGTTTTTGGGTCCGGTTCCATTCGGCAGAAGCCACTCCGTCTACACTACGCGCCGCTTTTTCGATGGTCTTTTTACACATTCCGCAGTTTCCACGTACGCCAAAAGCCATTTCACTTTGACTCACCTCAGTCGTTGCTTGTGTTTCCGCTTGGTTTTCCTTTGTTGGTGCCTGGTCTTTACAACTGCTAAGGTTTAAGGCGAGGAGCATGGCGGCTCCTAAAATCATTGTTTTCTTCATGTTTCTTGGGTTTTAATGCCGGTTAAGGCGTGTTATTTGAGTTTAAAGTTTGTTTTACTTCACCGCATTTTAGCATAGCCTCTCCAAAATACGGATTGCGAATGCCGGGCTCGGCGCTTAGCCAATAGGCTCCCTGGTCGCTATCGGCCATTGGGCAATAGGCAACATAAGTGGGCGTGGGCAATGCAAAGGCTTGCAATGCTTGTATCCAGTACAAAGACAGCGCTATAAAATCTTTTCGCTGATTCTCCAAACTTTCAACTTGGCTTATGGCCTTCGTTTTTTCGAGCATACCAGGATATAGTTTTTGCCAAGTAGCTTGCGCGGAATCGCTTAGCGCTGGGCGATCTAAGTTTTGGGTTTCTTTGTAAAGTTGTAGGGCGGCTTGCTGGGCCTTTGTTTGTTCACTTTCCACCAATGCATCTTTTAAATCCAGGTAGGCGGTATAGGCTTGCTGCAACTTATTGGTGAAAGTCTCGGGCGCTTCCAAATTGGGGGTATTCGGATTAAAAGACAAACTCAAGCCTTCGTCGGTTTGCTGGTGATGAGCTTGCTCATTATCCTGGCGATTCATCATCGAGGGTTTGGCTTGCAATTGTGCAGCCGCATCTAGGGTAAAAGTTCCGTGAGTCACCAACTCATCACCGGGTTTTAATCCGTCAAGCAGCGTATAGGAATCGCCTATTTTTGTACCCAATTGCACTTCTTGCATTTCAAATACGGGCGCATCGGGTTGAGCTTTCAAGTACACCACCGAGCGTTCACCCGTCCATAACACAGCCGAAGCAGGTATTTGCATCTGTGCTGTGGCATTTGAGGCTTGTTCTAGCTCGGCCGTTACAAACATACCCGGTTTAAATAAACCCTCGGTATTGTCAAGTACCACCCGTAAATTAAGCGTTCGGGTATCGGCATTCAACAAGGGGTCAATAAAATCGACCTTCGCCTCAAAACTTTTGTCGGGATAACTGGCTGCTCGCACCCTTATACTTTGCCCCGGCTCTAACTGACTAATTTGATGTTCATACACATCAAAATTTGCCCAAACCGTATTCAAGTTGGCAATTTTAAATAGGGGTTCTCCTTGTGCTACATAGTCCCCTTGCTCTACCAACTTTTGGGTTAGCGTTCCGGTTACGGTCGCATAAATAGGAAAAGCCGCTTGTACTTCACCGCTTTTTTCAATGCGTGCAATTTGAGCATCGCTTATCTTCCATAAACGCAACTTTTTACGCACCGCATTATACAAAGCCGGTTGTTGTTCTTTCATCTTACTGGCGGTAATGAGCTCTTGCTGGGCAGCATATAATTCGGGTGCATAAACCTGCGCCAGTAGCTGTCCTTTTTTCACCCTTTCGCCGGTAGCATTCACATACAGGCGTTCAATACGCCCAGCAAAATAGCTCACCTGCACCGCATTAGCCTTTTCATTTTCGGCAATTTTCCCCGATAATTGTAAGCGCTGTGGTGTACTGCCGGGTTCACCCACCACTTGGGTTTGTATATTGGCCAGTGCCATGGCGCGAGGGGTGAGCTTAAACTGCTCGGGTCTCAAGCCCTCGGCACCGGTATCGGCCTTAATTAAATCCATACCACAAAGCGGACAGTCGCCAGGTTCGGGTTGCATAATTTGCGGATGCATACTGCAGGTCCACATCTGTGCTTGCGCGGATGCAGGCTCGGCTGTATCAGATGCTTCTTGGTTTCCGCCAAAAAGCCACCATCCTAAACCAAGACCTAGTAGCAAAAGGCCAGCATAAGTAAGTAAGCTGCTAGTTTTCATTTTCTAATCGTTTTATCATGGCTTTCATTTCTTTGATTTCTTTACGCTGCGCTTCAATAATCTCCTTGGCCAATTGCTTTACTTCGGGATCTTGCAAATCGGCACGTTCACTGGTTAAAATAGCAATAGAATGATGCGGAATCATGGCTTTCATCCACAATACATCACCTATGATGGGTTTTTGCATCCGCACCAAGCTTAAAGCCGATGCAAATAGCAATACACTGCCTAATAATATAGCGATATTCTTCTTTTTATCCTTATACATATTGCGCATAAACGCCCACATTATTACCGCCATCGCAGCTATACCCAAGCAAGTCATATAAAAACGGGTCAGGCTAAAAAATACATGGTCTATCGCATAGGTGTTCAAATACATAGTGATGTACATCGCGACAAACGAGGCGCCTAGCATCAAAAAGAATTTAGTATAGGCTCCAGTGGCCGACTGATTCGTGGTTTTGGTTTCACTTTTCATAATTTTAGTTTTTTAGGATTAATAAATTAACATTAAAACGGCCATGACCAGCATAATGGCGTTTTCTATAAATGTAGCTTCGGTCATGGGTAATTTTAGCGCTGTACCCAGGCAAGCGCAACGAATGGCTTTTTTGTCGAGCAGCGTTTTGGTCACCCCCACAGTGGTAATGCCCAACACAATTAGAGTGATCACCAGCGCCACCTCTATTTGAAAACGCAGCAGGAACATAAGTCCCAAAGCGGTTTCTATAAACGGATAGACTTTTCCGTACAACGGAACCCGTTGGGCAAGCGGATCGTACATACTAAACGAAGTGGGAAAACCTTTGAGGTCAAGCATTTTAAAAAAGCTAAACACAATATAAAACAAGCCCATAAAATCGAGCATCATCGCCTCCCAATCGGCACTTTGGTAATGCAACCCAACACTAGCCGTAGTGATATAAAACAAGATGATAAACAAGGGCTTTAATTGCTGAAATTTGCTTTTTTTATTGGCATCCTCCGTTGTTGTGGCGCTAGCAGCAGTGGCGGCAAAAACATCTTGTTGCTCCTTTTCGCTTAAGCTGTATTTACTAGGTAAGGCTGCTTGTAGACGTTGGGTGGGTATATGCTGCTGCATACTGATTTCGGCCTCGCCAGCTGCCAAGTTTACCTTCACCTGGGTCACGCCCTCTACAGCCGATAAATGTTTCTCGACTGCGGCTTTACAGTTTTGGCAAGTCATGCCTTGAATGCTATAAGTATGTTTCATGGTTTTTATGGTATTAAATAGTTAAGTTGTGCTTGTTCTAGGTAATAGTTCTTTACCGATTCAATTTGTTGCATTTCAAAATCCAGTTGTAAAGCTTGAATGTCTAAGACATCATTAAAATCGATACGTCCGGTTTCATAAGATTTCAGTAATATTTGCATCGCTCGCTCTGCCTGTGCCAAGTTTTTTTGTTGAGTAGTATAGCTTATGCGGGCTTGTTCTCGTTTGGCTAGGGCTTGTGCCCAAAGCGATTTAAGTCTATTGTGTCGCACTTGCTTTTCCGATGCCAAAGCTTGCTGCTGCAGTTGGTTTTGCTTGGTCTTAGAAGCGTGTGGCGCATTGAACAAAGGTACTTTTAAAGACAACATCAGCATCAGCATATCTTTATGTTTGCTGGTAATCATAGGGCTGTCCTCTTGGTTGATATATTCTAAACCAATACCCCATTTTGGTTTGCGCTCTTGTTGATTCAGCGTCTCAGCTTGATTCACCGATGCATACCATTTATCATATTGCAACAATTCCGGGTTCACCGCCAATCCATCAATAGCATAAGTGGTATCTTGCTCAGGTAAAGCTAAGGTATCGACGATTAAAATAGACGTATTGGCCGCTCTGTTCAACTGAGCGTTTAAGCCGGCTTGCATACCTTGATATTCTTGTTGTAAAATGGCTTTTTGTTGCTCCAGTTCATTTTGTCTTATCTGCAGACGCAACACTTCTACTGCCGAGGCTTTACCCACTTCAACGCCGGTAAGCGCCATCTCTTCGTAAGTGCCTAACAAATCAATATGATTGTTGAGCACCTTTTGTTGGGCTTGTAGCGCGTAAAGTTGATAGTATAGACTACGCACACTCAACGCCAATTTTCGTTTGGCGATCGCAATTGAAATGGATGATGCATCTGCTAAACTGCTGGCGTAAGCTTTTCGGGCATCGCGTGTACCAAACCAAGGCAGCATTTGCATCGCCGAAACGCGAAAGTTGGCCATAGGCATATTCATTTCCGGTTTAACCGCCATCACCCCCACATTAAATTCGGTTGAAGGCAAGCTGTTGGCTTCATTTATCTTTTCGGCTGTGCCTTGGTATTGGTATTCCATTTGTTGAATCTCAGGATTATTCGTCCACGCCTCTTTGATGAGTTGGTTGAGCTCTTGGGCTTGTCCTAGCGCGTAGAGCAACAAAAAAACAATCAGCCACAAGCGCTTGTTGCGAATAAAAACAGCCGATAAGCAAGACCTGTGTCTATTGGCTGCTGCTATGCGTATAAATTTCTGTAAATGTTTCATTTTTTTATCGTTTAAGCATTAGGCTTGATGCGGTTTTACTGGATTGCTTCCTTTTTGCTTGGCAAGTTTGCGCTCGGCATGCCAACTGTACAGCACCGGCACCACAAACAAACTGATTAAAGCCACGAGCATACCGCCAAAACTGGGTATGGCCATGGGTATCATAATGTCGCTCCCCCTTCCGGTAGAAGTAAGTATCGGCAATAAAGCCAATAAAGTAGTGGCGGTAGTCATCAAACACGGTCTGATGCGCTTTTCTCCAGCTTCTACCACCGATTCTCGAATGCTTTGTCTGCTGGCAGGCGCATTGCGTTTAAAACTTTGGGTGAGGTAGGTAGCCATTACCACCCCATCATCGGTAGCAATACCAAAGAGTGCGATGAAACCTACCCAGACCGCCACACTCAAGTTGATGGGCTGCAGCTGAAACAACTCCCGTAAATTGACGCCAAATAAACTAAAGTTTAAGAACCAATCTTGACCATACAAAGCCATCATTATAAATCCGCCAGCAAAGGCTACGGCAATACCGCTAAATACCATTAAACTGGTGGCCACCGAACGGAATTGAAAATACAAAATCAAAAAGATAATCGCCAACGCCAAGGGTACCACCAACGACAAGGTCTTCTCGGCTCTGACTTGGTTTTCGTAATTACCTGTAAAGGCATAACTAATTCCCGGTGGCACTTTTAACTGGCCTTCGGCGATTTTAGCGGCAAGATAATCTTGAGCAGCTTCCACTACGCTTACTTCTGCAAACCCGTCTTGCTTGTCAAACAACACATAGCCCACCAAAAAGGTGTCTTCGCTTTTAATCACCTGCGGACCCTTTTCGTAGCGGATCTTTGCCAAACTGCTTAATGGTACGGGTTGCCCATTGGCTACCGGCACATAAATCTCTTCTAAATCGTTGGGGTGGTCGCGTAATTCACGCGGATAACGCACGCGCACACTATACCGTTCTCGACCTTCTACAGTTTGAGTAAGCGGCATACCGCCTACTGCCACTTGCAAGATTTCTTGTACTGTCTCAATGCTAAGTCCATAACGGGCAAGTTGCTCCCGATTGATATCGATGAGCACATATGGTTTGCCCACGATCCGATCGGCAAAAACGGCTTCGGCTTTAACGCCTTCTACCTCTTTGAGCAATTGCTCCAACTCCAAGCCAAAGGCTTCTATTTGTTTTAAATCTTGTCCTTTAATTTTTATACCCATAGGCGCACGCATACCGGTTTGTAACATCACCAAGCGAGTTTCTATGGGTTGCAATTTGGGTGCCGAGGTAACCCCTGGCAAACGTGTAGCTTGCACAATGGCTTCCCAAATATCCTCGGGAGATTTAATTTCGGGGCGCCAATTGCGGTAAAAAGCGCCTTCCTCATCGGGAATCAAATCGGTGCGCATTACCGGGTATTGAAACGCCATTCGCGCATTCGCCGCTTGTGCGGTTTCGAGCGAAGTTGGGGTGTTGGCATTGTATAACAAGCTCCCATCTTGCATCACAAACAAGCCTTCCTCATTGGTGCGGTAGCCTTGGCGTTCTCCCTCATCATTGAGCATATACTCGGGCTTGTACTGTATAATGTTTTCATACATCGACAAAGGCGCCGGGTCTAAAGCCGATTCGGTACGACCGGCCTTGCCTACTACCGTCTCGATTTCGGGAATGTTGGCCACGGCCATATCCAATTGCTGTAAAACGCGTTTGTTTTCGGATACGCCCGAATGCGGCATAGAAGTAGGCATGAGCAAAAACGAGCCCTCATCTAGAGCCGGCATAAACTCCTTTCCTGTGGTTTGCATGATGTAGCCACCAGCGCCTACCAAAAGCAAGGGCAAGCTTAAAAATAGCAGTTTATGGGCCAAACACCACCGCAAAATGCGCGTGTAATAATGCATAAAGAGCCTAAAAAAGCCGAGTATACCCAAGCAAATAAGCGCAACAAAAAACAGATTATAAGTAAAGGATGTCTGTACCCCTAACGGACGCCAATAACTGGCCAGCAAACTAAGCATCACCACGCCGATAAGTAGCGTATGAAGCTTGTTATAATTCAGGTAAAAGTCACGTCTAAACAAGTGTAAACGCCATTTTTTTTGCGGGTACTTTAGCTGATAAAGGCCTAAGCTACCCCAAGCGACTAGCGCTAAGCCCAAGGTATAGCCTGCAAATAAAGCAAAGATACCCATAAGTACTAATACGCTATGCAGCAACAATTGTGTCCATTTTCTAGGCTGACTTTTACGAAAGAACAAAGCGGCAAAAGGCGGAATCAAGAATAAGGCCACCGCAATGGCCGCTACCAAAGCAAAGGTTTTGGTAAAAGCCAAGGGACGAAACAGTTTACCCTCTGCTCCCAACAAAGTAAAAACCGGTAAAAAACTGATGATGGTAGTCATTACAGCTGTAAGAATAGCACCTGATACTTCGGCTGTAGCCTGATAAACCACCGTATTGAGGGGGAGGTTTTTCTTATTTTGATCGATATGGCGTATAATGTTTTCACTGAGAATCACCCCAACATCTACCATGGTACCAATAGCAATGGCAATACCCGATAGGGCAACAATATTGGCATCGACCCCAAAATACTTCATACCGATAAATACCATAAGCACCGCTACAGGCAACAAGCCCGAAATCAATACCGAAGCGCGTAGATTAAACAGCATTAAAACAATCACCAAAACGGTAATGAGCACTTCTAAACTCAGCGCTTCCTCAAGGGTTCCTATGGTTTCGCCAATCAACTGACTACGGTCATAAAAGGGTACCAAATGCAACTGTGAGGTGCGTCCATCAGATAAGGTTTTACTGGGTAGCCCCGGACTAATGGCTGCTATTTTATCTTTTACGTCGTTGATTACCTGCATAGGGTTGGCGCCATATCGCGCTGCTACCACTCCGCCTACTACCTCGGCGCCTTCTTTATCGAGGATGCCTCGACGTGCTGCCGGACCCAAGCCCACTTTTGCAATATCTCTGAGCCGTATCGAAGTGAAATCGGTTGAACCGACTACCGCCTGCTCTAAATCGGTAATACTTTTAATATAGCCTAAGCCACGTACCAAGTACTCGGCTTGGTTGATTTCTAGAGTTTGGGCACCAATATCGCGATTGCTCTCTTTCACCGCCTGCACCACTTGGTTTAGACCTATATTATATTGACGCATCTTCTCGGGGTCCACATCGATTTGGTATTCTTGCACATAACCCCCTATTGAGGCAACTTCTGCCACTCCTGGCACAGATGAAAGACCGTATTTCACATAATAATCCTGTATACTGCGCAGTTCGTGCAAATCCCAACCGCCTGTAACCTCGCCGTTTTCATCGCGACCTTCTAAGGTGTACCAAAATATTTGCCCTAAGCCTGTAGCATCGGGACCAAGACTAGGCTGAACCCCTTCGGGCAATAACTTGCTGGGCAGCGCATTGAGTTTCTCTAGTATGCGACTGCGACTCCAATAAAAGTCAACCTCTTCTTCAAAAATGATGTAAATACTAGAAAAACCAAACATAGAAGAACTACGAATGGTCTTAACCCCCGGAATTCCCAACAAGGCGGTAGTTAAGGGGTAGCTGATCTGGTCCTCGATATCTTGAGGCGAACGCCCTTCCCAAGGCGTATATACTATTTGTTGGTTTTCACCGATATCAGGAATGGCATCTACCGCAACGGGATGTTGGGGTAAAAAGCCGGTATTCCAATTAAAAGGTGCGTGCATAAGTCCCCAACCTACTAACAATAGGAGGAGCAAAACCGCTACGATTTTGTTTTCGATTACAAATTTAATGCTCTTGTTTAGCATAGATAGATTTATTAAACAGTGAGACAATGCTGTTGCCCTAAAGGCATAAAAAAGCAGCTAGCCCAAGGTGCAAAAGCACAGGGCGCGTTAAAAAACTGTTTAATAAATCAAATGAGGTAAGTCTCGTCTAGCTTATAAATAGGCTTGACGACCAGCGGCGGTTTATAGGTTCTAAATGAGACCACCTTTTTAGTAGGCTCAGCGAATAACTGACTATAAGTGTAAACCAGTGTAGCAACAAACACCTGCTTGTTCCAGCTTAGCTGGTCGCTTTGCTGCGGTAATTCATCTTGGCCGGCAATGGTTTCTTGGGTATTATCGCAGCAATTCGGTTTATCGATAGAGCAGCCATCGGTAGTAGGTTGATTCATTTCCATACCGCAGCCCGCTGCTTTTGCCCAAACCACTTTTTCAACCAAGGTGTCTCCACAGTAATGCATATTTACCGTTAAAGAAAAGGTAGATGCTAAAAGCACCACACTCATCACCCAAGCCGTTATTTTATAAAAAAAGCTGTTCATTGCGCTACAAAGATATACAATGCTTTTGGTATAAACGCAAGGCTTAACTATTTTTTTAATTTTGGCTAATCCTACCAAGCTTAATAATACGCAGCCAATCAATAGGTTATAATACTATCTACCTAGCAGATGTTTAACTCACAGCCTTGATACAAGAGAGTATTATGACCGCTTTCGGTGTAAAGCATGCCTATTTAAAAACCTAAGTTGTTTAGCTTTAAGCTGATAAATTTTTCTTAATACCAATTTTAAAAGCAAAATAAATCTTTAGCTTTAAGGAGCAAAACACAAAAGGCTTTGCAGCGCAGCGGCTTAATAACCTTTTTATCACCTTTAAAATAAGTAAATGGGGAATTGGAAAAAAGTACTACAAATTGTTTTCGATATTTTGGCCATACTCATCGCCTTGGCCAGTATACTTTCGGTTTTTAGAAATACCGAATGGCGGTACCTTAAATTTTTAGACTTTCCGCGCATACAACTTTTTTTTACTGCCCTAGTTGGTTTTGTACTCATCGCTTTGATTCCGCATAAGCATAAATTAACGCAATATGTGATTATGGCTTGCCTTATAGTGGGCTTAGGTCTTAACCTGAGGTACCTCTTACCTTATACCATAATAAGTCCGAAAGACGTACCCCAAGCCGAAAATATATCGGCTAAAGACCAGGTGTTTTCTGTTTTTTTGAGCAATGTAAAAATGAAAAACAATCAACACCAAGCCCTACTGGATTTGATTAAAGAAAAAGAACCCGATTTGGTTTTACTTATGGAAGTCAATGCCCGCTGGGATCAAGCGGTAAAATCATTAGCCAAGGATTACCCTTATGTTAAAAAAGCGATCAATGAAAAAGCCTACGGTATGGCGCTTTACAGTAAAATACCCTGGAAAAATGCCCAGGTGCATTACCTGAATAATGAGCATGTACCCTCAATCATTACCGAAATGGAATTAGCATCTGGCAAGCGCTTTACCTTGTACAATATGCATCCCGTTCCGCCTAAGCATTTTGAACACCTCCCCGATAACAAAGGCCAACAAGAAAAAGAATTGATTAAAATGGGCCGAATGATTAAGCAAAACCAACAGGCTTGTTTGGTGATGGGCGATATGAACGATGTGGTCTGGTCGCATGTTGACCCCCTAACCAAAACCAAAGATCTTTTAAAAGATGTAAGGGTAGGTCGTGGGGTTTTTCCTAGTTTTCATACCCAAAAATGGTATATGCGTTGGCCTTTAGATCATATTTTTACGACCGAAGGCTTTCGAGTAAAAACCTTAGAACGCTTACCCAGCATAGGCTCCGATCATTTCCCGCTTTACGCGGAATTGGTACTTTAGCCGCTTAGCTAAAAAACCTCACTCACCAAATTTAATCTGCCTAGCCACTAAACTTTGGGCTTAGCTTTTGATTTCGGCTCCTTAACCAGCGTAGGCTTACCTCTAAGCCATTTTTTTAAAGCCCGACTGGGTTGGTAATTGATATGAAATTTTTTAACCTTTTTGGGCGATAATTCTCGAATTGTAGTCGCGGACTCCGATTTAAAACCCACCTTAAACCGACCCAAATTATCGAGTTCAACCACTCGGCCTTCAGACAGATGAAACTGCACTTTCTGACCCAAAGCTTTTAAAACCGCTACCACATCAGCTTGACTTAGCGTAGATTCATTACTGATTTCATAAGCCAAGCGCTCCGAATCTATTTCTCCCGTATGTACGGCTTGCATCATATAGCGCAAAGACTCAGACGGATTTAAATTGTTTTTTCGTTTTCCAATGCGGTACTGTACGGGCATATTTTTTAGTATTAAAGGGTAAAACAAAATAAAGTTACGGTACAATTAATTAAAAGTTGCTGTACAATTAATCTTTTGATCAGTAACTAATTTACAAAAGTTATACAATTTTCAAAAAAATATTGTACAACTTTTATATAAATATTGTACAATTTTTGAGTAAAAATTGTACAATATTTTATTACCTCTTCAAAGGCTTTTGTTTAAAAGGCTTTGAAGATAGGATAAAAAGTAGCGGTAGTTTTTTAAAAAATATGCTTATCCTTCTATTTTTCACAAGGCATATTAAATAGAAATCGCCTTTAAATCGTTTTTAAAAAATGCTGGTAGTGGGCTAGATAAAAGTTGTTCATCGACCCAAAGAATAGAGAAAAAAAGAAGGTAAATTTAAATGGATAATAACCGAGCAAGGCAAAATGAGCTATCGCTAAAACCAACTATGGTTTTCTTTATTTGCGGGCGATTATTTCCATCCGCGTAAGCGACATTAAAAACAACCAAACTATGTGGATTACGATACTTAGTTTACCGCCCAGAACTCGTAAAGATAAACTACGCCATACAACCAGCCCACATATAAGAAGGTATAGATGCTCGCGTACAGCAGCGACAAACCTAAATCTTTTTGGGTGTCTTTAGATTTTCTAAAAACCATGCGCATTGCTCTAAAAAACACCCAATATAACATGGTGAGTAAAACAAATAGAGAGAACCAAAAAAAGACTTCTAAAAAAAGTAACATGACCAGACAAAGAATGGTCATGGCAATCCATAAAATAACCGATAAAAACAGGCCTGCAATGCCATCGCCAGTATCAATCTGTGGCATTTCATACTTTTCGGGTGTGATATGCTCAAAAAAATGGCCGCGTTTAAAATGCTTAAATTTAGGGAAGTCGTCTATAAGTCCTATACCCGTATAAAGCCCATAGGTCATAAATAAAAACAAGCAAGAAGCTATTAGACTTAGGGCTGTGTAGATTTTCACCTCAAGTCTTTTATCAAACGAAAGTCCTATACTGTAAACCAAAACCACACTGAGCCCTAAGACTAAAAGTGAAATGATAAAAACATATTTTCCGCTTAGGTATTTTGGTCGCGTAGCCATAGTCCTGATTTTACACGTTAAAATTGCTTTTTAAAATTGCTAGGAAATCCTGATTTTCTTGGTGGCGAACCAAAATAATATAGGTCTCCAAATCGTGGCTCACCACATACTGGGTGATATAAGCCTGCGCCTCTTCAAGCGCTTGAAGGTATTTTATTTTAATGATTTCGGCGCTACCATAACGCAACATTTTGGCCTCTAAGCGTTGCATCGCCAATCCTTCTTTAGAAAAATGCCTTTCGAGATCGTTTACATAGTAATTGATTAAGGGTTTAGACAATTTGGTATAATCGGCCGGCATAAAAGTAATGCTATTCACCCCATTTTGCCGATCTACAAAGAGTACACTATTAGCATCAAAATTAGCCAAATATTCGGCTGCAGCCTCATTATCCTCCTTGTGCACGGGCTGGAAACCAGCAGGTAAATATACCGATTGGTTTAAAAACCCCACCGCCTGTAAGTTGTTGCCGGTTAATACGGCAAGCTTGTTTTTCTCAACGGTATTACAGCCCAAGGCAAAGCATAATAAAAATAAGACTATAAAGTTTTTCATTTTTACTGTTGGTTATAAGATATAAGGTAAACAAAAACTGCAATAGGCACCTTACCCCCTAATTCACACACATTTGGCTTCTACCTATCCTACTAAATTAACAAAAAATTATGAATTGAATACTATGTATCTGCAAATTATTAATTGACAGCTCTCGCATAGACTGAAAAGCTTGTTGCCAACTGCCATCCCCAGAAATACATTTAAACTATTAGTGCCCTAGCCTTTAATCTAGAACCAGAAAAGAACAAAACGGTATGATTAAAAAAAAATGGATTTCAGTGTATCTTTTTGGTCACTTTTCTATCTACTTCATGAACCCTAAAAACAAAAAATTATGAATACTTGCACATGTACACAATGCGAATGTAAAAAATGTAACTGCGTGAACTGCGCGCAAAATAACTGTCTTTGTGATCGTTGTGAATGCAGCCAATGCACTTGTTGTTAAACCAAAAGCTTGGTTTTTTAACCAAGCTTTTTTATATTGTTTTATGCTTACAAAAGAACTTTGGAAAGAATACAAAAAACCAATTTACTACTTTATCTTAAAATGGGTAAAGCAGCCCGAGACCAGTAAAGATATCTTACAAAATACCTTTTTACGGGCCCACCTAAAAAAACACCAACTGCGAGACGATAAAAAAGCTAAAGCTTGGTTGTTTCAAATTGCCCGTAATGAAGTTTATACCTATTTCGCTCAGCAAAAAACGCATCTACCTTTATTGGAAAACGAGGCTGTAGTCGAAAACAACGCTGCCTTTACCCCATGCTGTTGGGAACGCTTTTTAAGCGAGCTACCCCCATCTTACCAAGAGGTGGTAAAATTATGTTTTATTGCCGGTAAAAAACAACAAGAAGCCGCTGCTCTACTAGGGCTTAGTTTAGCCAATGTAAAAGCACGTATTCGCCGAGCCAAGGCTTGGTTGCAAGAGGCTTTGGTAAACTGTTGCGGATATACCCTAGATGAAAATGGAACACTTAGCGGCGAATCGCATTGTGCGCGTTGCGCTCCTGGAATTTAATCGATTTGTGCTTCGATTTGTTTAATGAAATTCATACGTCGTTGCACCAATTCTTTAGTACTGGCTTTTGGCCAGGCTCCCAATTGCACCACTACCAAGTTTTTACTCGGATTCAAATAAAGAAACTGACCAAAAATTCCGGCGGCTGCATAGGCACTATGCTTGGTACGCCACCACAAATAACCATAACCACTCCCATCGCTTTGGGTTTGGTACAGCGCCTTACTTGCATTTTGGCGGTAGGCATCTGCAAGTAAGCCGGTGCTTTCTCTTTCTTCTTGCATCATAACAAGACCCAAACGTGCAAAATCACGCAAGCTCGCCGATAGCCCACTGCCCCCTAAATTTAAACCGCTACACTCGTCGGTAAGCCAAAAGGCACAATCTTGCATGCCGTATTTTTGCCAAATGTGTTCAGCGAGATAGCTCGCCAAACTTTGTCCCGTGGCTTTTTGTAAAACAATACCCAGCAAATCGGTTTCACCCGTATTATAATTCCATACCTCTCCAGGTTCATGCGCTTTCTTCAATTGTTTCATATAGCTTAATATATGCGCTTCCCCACCTTGGCATTCGCCTTGATACATACGGGCAACATCAGATTCGGGATCTTGGTAATCTTCGTTCCAAGCAATGCCCGAAGTCATGCTTGCCAATTGGCGCAAACTCACCTCACCATAGTCATAACCCGCCAACTCTGGTACATAGGTTTTAAGCTTATCCTCTAGATGTTGAATATCGCCTTGTTTTAGCGCCACGCCCAGCAGCATAGAAGTAATTGATTTTGCCACCGAAAAGCTGGTCCATACTCCATCAGCTTTTAAGGGCGCTGCATAACGCTCTAACCGAATGTGGCCGTCTTGCCAAACCAACAAACCCGTAAGCTGGTTGTCTTGCATATAACTGCTTATCGCTTGCTGTTGCGTCTCATCTTGAAACCATACATCGGCTTTGGTAAGAGGTTTCGCTTCCGCGGAAGCGGGTATAGCTATACTAGGAAACAACCGATGCATGTTACCAAAGCGGTTTAACTTTTCTTCATTGTTCCAAAACAATAAACTCTCTAGTTTTTGGCCCATGGTCTTGCCGGGAATCTGATCGCGATCTGCAGACAAGTCTTGGGTTGCCACACCCTCACAATGCTGTGCATAAATGGGAGAAACCCATAATAATAAAATCAGGCTTAAAGCCGAAAGCGGTAAATTACGCATCTTTTTTTTGACAAAGATAATCTACTTAGGGCAGAGCCACCTCTAGAGCACTTATAATTTATACTCTTTAGACCGGTTTGTAGATGAAAAATTAGTTTAACCGGCAGGCTAATTGATAAAAAAAGAATAACTTGGAGCTGGTTTATGAAAAAGTCAAAACTTAGCCGAAGAAAATTCATTAGCGGTTCGCTTTTAGCACTTGCGGGCGTCTTGGTATGGGATATGTGTTGGTTTGAACGCTATGTTCTTGATTGGAGTGTTCATGTGCTGCCTAGCGCACCAAAACACCCTATTCGCGTGTTGCAAATCAGTGATTTACATATGCAGCAACTCGGCCGCCGTCAGCGTAAAATAGCTAGAAAAATTAAAGCTCAACCCCCCGATTTATTGGTGCTTACGGGCGATGTTATCGATGAGCAAAAAGGCTTAACCGCCTTAGAAGAATTTCTAGCTTTACTACCCAAAAGCTTGCCTAAAGTAGCGATTCTAGGCAATTGGGAATATTGGGGGAAAGTGAATTTAAGTCAGCTTAAAAATTTATATTCCGCCTACGGTGTGCAATTGTTGGTCAATTCGCACACTCAATTTACCCTAAAAGGACGCCGCATTGGTATTTTGGGTGTAGACGATTGGGTGGCCGGTTCGCCCGATTGGACCACAACCACAAAGGACTACGTTCCGCAAGAGGTTAACTTGCTTTTATGTCACTGCCCTGCTTTTCGCGATCAAGTAATGGCACAGCCACCCAATTTTACTTTGCACGCATTGCTAGCCGGCCATACCCACGGGGGTCAATTGAATTTTTTTGGGTGCACCCCCTTTAAGCCTAGAGGAAGCGGTAAGTATTTAAGCGGTTGGTACACCCAAGGCGGTTACCCTATGTATGTTTCGAAAGGAATTGGCACCAGCATCTTACCCCTGCGTTTTGGTGCTCGAGCCGAAGTAGTAGAATTGCAGGTTTAATACTAATGAATTACATTTAATGACTTATTAGGAACAATAGCGAGTAAACTATGTCAGTAGCAAATGAAATACAGGATTTAGCCTTAGAAAGTGAAGTTTTACCGCTGTTTGATTTTACCTTACAAGCGCAGACTAAGCAACGCTTAAAAGCACTCTTGCAGCAAACTTTACCCAACGCAACAGCCGTAGAAGCGCAGCAAAATACTTTAAAAGCTTTGATTGCTCAGCACAAGGTATTGGGAAGCTATACTTACAGTCCGCTTTATTTCAATGAAGTATTTGCTTTTTTACAACAAGAACATATAGAAGACCTATCTGCACGCACTTGGCATTATCGCTTATTCAGTACGCGAAAGCAAAAGCACCAACAGCAAAGTCAATATAAATTATTGGTTTTGTTTTTACATAAATTAGAATTCAACTACTTTTCTCGATTGTCATTAACGGATTTTCCTGAAGCCTATAAACGAAAAATACAAGGTATTCAGTTTTTTTTAGCCGGATTTAAACTATCGGGTTATCAGGCAGCCATTCAAGCCGATGCTTTCAAGCTCTCGCATAGTATTGCTTTGAGTCAGCATGTACACCAATTAAAAGAAAAAGGACTGGTAAAAGCTTTCTGGGAAGATTTATTTGAATTTGAGGCCTTATTATCGGTAAGTATAGCGATTAGCAAAAATGATTTTGTTTTTCCTGAATTAGGCGCAACAAAACTGCTACTCCAAGGCTTTTATCATCCCGCTTTAACCGAACCTGTAAAAAATGATTTTAGCAGTAATCAACGTGTCAATTTAATCAATGGCGCCAATATGTCGGGCAAATCTACTTTTTTAAAAAGCATCAGTTTATGTGTGTATTTAGCGCATTTAGGATGGGCGGTCCCCGCAAAAAAGGCATCGCTCCCCTTTATCGATTATTTTGGCATTCACCTGCACAAACGCGATGCACTACAGCAAGGCTACAGTCATTTTATGCAAGAGTTAATGTACTTTAAGCAAGCCTTGCTACAAGCCCAACGCGGCAATTCTTGTTGGGTGGTTTTTGACGAGTTTTTTAATGCTACCAATGCAGAGGATGCGCGAGTGCTAACGCAAAAAAGCATCACTGGGCTCAATCAGTGGCAACAAGGCTACTGTTTTATTGCGACGCACCTTTTAGACTTATCCCAAAGCTGCCTCAGCACTGTTGGGACTTATCATCTGGCGTGCCAAATTAAAGAGCAGCGGCCAGCGTTTACCTATCGCTTAGTGCCAGGCTGGTCTACGCTGCAAGTGGGGCAATTGCTTTTTAAGCAGGAAGGTCTAGAACAATTATTAGTACAAAACACCACCTAGTACCTGGGCGGCCAAAGTGTTAAAAAATTAGGCTAATTCAGTACAAACCATTACTTTGCCCCAAATTTATTTTTTTAATCAGACGTATATGAAAAAAACACAAGGCATTGTTCTTTTATGTTTTGCGCTTATCGCCACCTTTGTAGCCTGCGATAAAATAGATGAGTTAACACATTTTAAACTCGAATACCAAAAAACCGTTACCATACCCTCGTCGGCGGTTGTTGATTTACCCTTTAATGTGCAGTCGCCCGAGATTGAATCGAATGCCGAAACCGAATTTGAAAGCAACCATACCCGTAAGGATTTGGTTGAAAAAATTGAACTCACCAAAATGGAGTTGCGTATAAAATCGCCAGAAGATGGTAATTTCAATTTCTTAAACAGCATCGAGGTGTATATTTATTCTGAGCAACACGAAGAGGTGAAAATTGCTTATTTAGAAGATATTCCTGCCGATGGCCGACAAAAATTAAAGTTAAACACCGTACGCAAGAATTTAATGAAGTACATCAAAGAAGACCATTTTAAATTGCGTTTGGCCACCCGTACCGACGAGGTGATTACCCGCAATCATGAAATATTGGTAGATACCGAGTTTTTTGTAGACGCAAAAATATTAGGCATTTAGCCTTAGCACATCAAGCCTTATGCTTACTTTTTAGCCATAAAGAAACCCCAAATAATTTGGGGTTTCTTGTACTTGAAGCTTTGTGAAGTACTTCTTACAATTGCTGGAAAAAGCACTTAACTTATAAGCGGGATTAGTCGATTACCTCAACGTTTACCGCGTTCAATCCTTTTCTACCGTTTTCGGTGTTGAATTGAACTTTGTCATCTTCTCTAATTTCATCGATTAAACCTGTACTGTGAACAAAAATATCCTCACCTGTTTCGTTTGATTTAATGAATCCAAATCCTTTTGTGTTGTTAAAGAATTTTACTGTACCTTCTTGCATTTTACTAAATATTAATTTGTTATTATAAATACATCAGCAACCTATTTTTCAAACTACCAGCTCATCAGCTCTCAGAATGTTAAACATCCTTCAATTAGATAAAAACAAATATTAAAAAGTAAAAAGGAAATAAAATCGATAAGAATGCGAGTTGAACTCGAAAAACAAATAATAATATAAACTACTACTTAGAATTTGAAGTGGTTTCTAATGTTAAGCAAACATACCACCTTTATATCTCCCACAAGCTTTTAATATGTTAAAGTTTTAAAAATAAAAAACATAGCAGCCAAAGCAATCCTAACAAGCTGTTAATATACAAGGCTTTGGCGGATTTACTGCCGATTATTATTTAAGTTTGTATTTCAACCCACTAAAGTCCAACCTATGAAAATGTTTTTTGCCTTGGCCCTTTCCGCTTTAAGTTTATTGGCCTGTAAACCTAAAAACCAACAAGCTACACCCACTGCTGCTGCACAAGACAGTTTAACACATAAAAACACCCCTCCTAAACCCGACAATGCGCATTATGCTCCGGCTTTTGAAGGCCAAACCCGCGCACCGCAAGTGCAAACCCAAACCGATTATGAGGTGATTTTACGCAGCGATAAGTTGCAAGAGCCTTGGGGTATCACGCCCATGCCCGATGGTAACTTACTGCTTACCGAAAATAAAGGTTTTATGCGCTTGCTAAATCCGGAAACGGGTGAAATACTTCAAGATATTAAAGGATTTCCCGACGTAGATGATCGCGCTCAAGGCGGAATGCTAGGCCTATGTCTTTCTCCGGAATTTGAACAAGACCGTATGGTTTTTTGGACCTTTACCGAGCGGGTAGCCGATGGTAATCATACGGCCGTAGCCAAAGGAAAACTGCCTCAAGGCGCCGATAAAATAGAACAAGTACAAGTTATTTACCGTGCCAGCCCTACCTACGATGGGCGTTTGCATTATGGCGGACGAATACTATTTGACGATGCGGGAAATTTATTGGTGAGCATCGGAGAACGTTCCGATAAACAAACCCGAGTAAAAGCTCAGGATTTAAGCACTTCATTCGGAAAAATCATTCGCATTACAAGAGATGGGCAGGCAGTAGCTAGCAATCCGTTTGTGGATCAACCTGAAGCTTTACCCGAAATTTACAGCTACGGGCACCGCAACCCGCAAGGCTTAGCCATTCACCCAGAGACTCGAGCGCTGTGGAGCAATGAATTTGGACCCCGTGGTGGTGATGAACTCAATCTTATTGAGCCCGGAAAAAACTACGGTTGGCCCGTAATTACCTACGGGGTAGAATACAGTGGCGCCGAAATTGGCGATCCGCCGATACAACAAAAAGAAGGCATGGAACAACCCGTATATTACTGGGATCCTGTGCTCTCTCCTAGTGGCATGAGCTTTTATTCTGGCGATGCAATTCCGGAGTGGAAAAACAACCTTTTTCTGGCCGGTTTAAGCAGCCAACACATTGCGCGTTTGGTACTAGAAGACAATCGCGTGGTGGGCGAAGAACGTCTGTTAGCCGACAAAGGCGAACGGTTTAGAGCGATTACCGAAGCTAAGGATGGTAAATTATACGCGATAAGCCAAAGCGGAAAGTTATTTGTTATTCAAAAGAAATAAATCTTGTATACCGTCTCTTCTAATCTGTTAGTAAAGCGTCTAGCAAGCTATTTTACTTCTCGTTCTGTACCATCGATACAATTTTTCGTTCTTCTCGGCGGATTAAACGTTTTAGGATTGGAGAGCGCGAGCGCCCAAAATCAAGACAGCACCGCCGTTGATGCTCTTAATAGCGTGCATATTATTGCCCATAACCCACAACAGCCGCTGCAGCAGTTAAATGCTACGGCACAGATCGTTGGGCAACCTCAGCTTTCGGCTACTTATACCGGTAGTTTGGTACCCGCTTTGAACCAGGTTGCCGGTTTGCGAATGGAAGAGCGTTCACCAGGCAGTTATCGCATCGCTTTACGCGGAAATTTAATCCGTTCGCCTTTTGGGGTGCGTAATTTACAGGTTTATCTCGGTGATTTTCCGCTTACCGATGCCAGTGGAAACACCTATATCAATTTAATTGACGCTGCGGCACTCGCTCAATTGCAAGTATTAAAAGGTCCTAATGCCTCTTTATATGGAGCCAATTCGGGTGGGGTGATTCGCCTTGAGCCCAAAGGCTTTAATGTTCGCGAAAACAAACAACAATTAAGTTTGGGTGGTGGAGCATATGGCTTGTTTCGAGAGCACTTTAGTCTGCAAAGAAGTTATGAGCGGTATTCTTTTTCTATCGATCAAATGTATCAACAATCAGACGGTTACCGAGACCATACTGCGCTAAGTAAAAAAAGTATACAAACCGCCCATCGCTACCAATATGCGATCAATAGTGAGTTGCGTTTTTTACTTTTGTATACCGATTTGCATTATGAAACGCCTGGAGGCTTGACGCGGGAGCAACTAGAGGAACAACGGCGTATGGCCCGGCCCGCATCGAGCCGATTTCCATCAGCCGAAGCTCAGGAAGCCGGCATTCAAAACCGAAGTCTGCTTGGCGGCATCACCCATCAGATCACCATCAGCAAACATTGGCAACATCAAGTCAGTTTATTTGGTTCTTCTACCGACTTCGAAAATCCGTTTATCACCAATTATGAATTCCGTAAAGAAGAAAATATTGGCTTGCGCACTTATCTTTCTTACCAAAATCAAATCGCTACTACTTGGCATTTTGAGGCACAACTAGGTTACGAAGGGCAAAAAGGTTGGTATGCGCTTGAAAATTTTGACAACAACCAAGGAGAGCCACAAGGCTTACAGGCACAAGATGATCTAACCAATAGCAGGCAAAACTATTTTTTACGTACACAAATCGGCTGGAAAGAAAAGCTCAGCCTAGAAACTTCTCTGGGTTACCATAACTTTACTTTGGGCTATACCACGTATTTTCCTGCTAGCGCTCGTGCCCAAGGCGAAGTAAAGTATGATGCTATTTGGATGCCCAGAATTGCGGGTCGTTATACCTTTGATCGGCAATGGAGTATGCGTGCGTCTGTAGCCAAAGGATTTTCTGCGCCCACACTGGCCGAAGTTCGTTCTTCTACCAATAAAATCAACACCGATCTAAAGGCCGAAGAAGGTGTAAATTATGAGTTAGGTTTTAGGTTTCAACACCCTAAACAATGGTTGGTGCTAGACTTAAGCGCCTACACCTACCCTATTCAATCGGGAATTGTAAGGCAGCTCAATGCCGCTGGAAATGAGTATTTTGTCAATGCAGGCGAATTAAAGCAAAACGGAATTGAATTAACGGGTGAGTTTAGGCTCTTGGCTGAAGACAGCTCTCGGTTATTGCATAATTTGCAATGGCATACGGCGCTTACCTATAATCAACATGAATTTGAGCGTTACATCGTTAAAGAAAACAATTATAGCGGTAATCCCGTAACTTCTGTACCCGACTGGATGCTCGCCAACAGCTTAAACTTAGCGATGGGAAAACCTTGGAGTATGGCGCTTAACCATAGATACACTTCGAGCTACCCGTTAAACGATGCCAATACCGTTTTTAGCGAGGCCTTTCATTTGGTTCAATTACAACTGAATTGGCAACAAAGCTTAGGATACGCAATGCGTTTTCGCTTATTTGCAGGGGTAGATAATCTATTAAATGAGCGCTATAGCTTAGGAAACGACATCAATGCTTTTGGAAAACGCTATTTCAATCCAGCCCCCGAGCGCAACTTCTATGCAGGGCTACATTGGAGGTTTTAAGGCAACCCAGTAAGCAAAAACTACTAGATTTAGCAAAATTCCCTTTAACATATTAAGGCACTTTAACAAGTTGTTAAGCCTATCTACAGTGCAATGGTTTTATAGAACAAGGCAATTATTGTAAATTGCAGCACAAAGAAAAGCAGCACAAAATGGAGCAAAAAAATATACAACAACAATTAAAACACATACTGACCCATACACCCGAAGATTGGTTAAAATTAACTACGCATCGGCTAGATATTTATCAAGAAAATCAGGCTAAAACACAGTTTTTGCAAGCCTTTGAAGAATTAATGAACTCAGAAATTAGTGGAGCAGCATTTACCGAAAGGCTGGCGCAATTGCCAACGGCTTATGATTACATTCGCTTGGGGCATCCGTTGTCTAGTGTATTGGAGTGGAGTTTGGCACAGTTACAAGGACTATCGGCAGATCGAGTGATTTGTTTTCAATCTTTAAGTATGCCGCTTTTAGCTATAGCCCGCACCAACAGTCTGGCCGGTAAAGTTACCCAAATCGCTTATAGTGGAGCCTTACCCCCCGCACTGGATCAAGACTTAATAAAAAAAGTTTACGATTACCAAATAGAGTGGTTGCCGGTAAAAGACCCCAGCCAAATTCAAGACACCCCTGGTTATCAAGCATCAGCAAGTTTGGTTTATGTTGAAAGCAATTTTGATTGGACGGCACAACAGTCGGTTTTAACCGCTACTGATAGCCCGATAGATTACCTGGTAGGATTAGATGCCGCACTAGGTAGCGTTCTATATATTGGGCCTAATCAAGAAGAGTCGAGCATAGGGGCAATACAGCATGTTAGAAGACGCGAAACTGTAGCCATTACTCCGTTAAACGCTTACCGCGGACTACAACGATTGGCAAATGAACCTTTAGAACAAGCCGAAATTCACCAAGCTTCTAATCAAAAAGAGGTAGCCGATAACATTCGGTCAATAACGGGTACAAAGGGAGAAGTTCTGGTTGCCTCATCTGGATTATCGATGCAATACGCCATTATGATGGGATTGGTGGATTATGCTCAAGAACAACATCCGGGCAAACCGATAAAATTTATCGTACCCCCAAATTGCTATGGCGGCACCAATGATCAAGCGCGCAGGTTAGCCCAAAGTTTAGATCAGGTTAGTATTGTAGATTTACCCGTTGATGGAGATAATGACATGGTAAGCAGTGTAGAACAGGTTTTGAGTCAACTATCGAAAGAAGACGCAGTACCTTATATCATTGCCGAAATTCCTACCAATCCAAGAGTAGAAGTACCTAATTTAGAAGGTTTAGCCGCAGCTTTACGAAAATCTAGACAAACCCCAAGCGGCACGGCTGCCATCGCTCCCGTTTTTATATTGGACCAAACGTTTTGTCCGAATGTTCCCTTTTTAAGTCAGCAAAGCGATGAAAATAACAATAATATTCTAGCAGAAGGCTATGCCTTGGCTTATGCCAGCGGATCTAAATTCCCTAGTGGAGGAAAATGTACAGCCGGTTATTGTGTGGGCAACCAGCAGTCTCAAGCGATGATGAGTAAAATAGCCACGCATTTGACACTGTGCGACAATGAGGCTACCGCCAGACAATATGCCAAGTTAGCCGAACAGCTACCCAGTATGCTTGAGCGTATTGAGAAAGCTTATAAAAATACCCGTGCATTTGTTGCGTTTATTGAAAAAGAGTTACCCGAAGCCAAAATTAATTTTGTTTCTGAGGATTTAGCGCAACGCGGATTTACCCCATCGGTATTTTCATTAGATCTGCCTACCAAAGGCGATACGCATCAAGAACGTGAAACCCATAAAAGAGCATTAAACCATAAGCTGATACAAATGATGATCACGCAAATTCCTGAGGAAAGCAAATATTGTGTGAGTTATGGGCAGTTGAAAGGTTGTTATTGGACTATCCCAGCCACCTCAACCCAAGGAACTACCAAAGAAACCGATAAAGATTATATTGTACGTGTTTCCTTAGCTCCCGAATTGGATTTGGAACGCCACCAATCGGTTTTTAGCGATTTTGTGCAAAAACATATTTAAATAAAAGAGGCGAAAGCCTCTTTTTTTAATCTCAAGCTTTAGCATTTGTGTGGGTTAGAATGCTAAACGCCAGTCAAAATTTGATTACATTTGTAGTAAACAGGAAACTTTTATTAGGCCTTAGCTATAATTATCTTGAAAAAATCTTTTAAAGTTTTAGCCGCTATTGGTTTTGTATCGAAAGGATTAATCTACGTTATTATTGGTGTCTTATCACTTTTGGCAGCGCTAGAATTAGGCGGACAAAGCTCGGGTACCAATCAAGCTTTATCTTTTTTAAAGCAACAAGCCTTTGGACGTACGCTCCTCTTTTTATTGGGCAGCGGTTTGGTGTGCTACTCGGTTTGGATGTTTATTCAAAGTATTTATGATCCTGAACAAAAGGGCAAAGAACGCCAAGCCATATTAAAGCGGTTCGGATTATTTACCACTGGTCTAGTGTACACCGGAGTGGCCGCATTGGCCTTTTATCATTTATTCACCCAAGATTATACAGGAGATCAAAGCACTTCTTATGCGCAATTTATCGGTTCTACCGCTCTGACTTACGGCTTTATCTTGATTGGTATAATCTTAGCGGTGCAAGGCATAGTGCTCATTCGCGGCGCTTTTCGTGGCGGACTACTCGATCAATTTAATTTAGAAGGCCAAAAACACTATAGGCTCATCAGAGCGATGGGAAAATTTGGTTTTTATGCCCGTGCCTTTGTGGTTTTAATCATTGCCTATTTCTTTTTGCGTGCCGGCTTTTATTCGGGCAACCGAGAAATTAAAGGAATTCAGGATGCCTTTGCTTTTTTAGAACAAACTTCTTGGAGCCGTTTGTTAATGATTCTTACCGCAGTGGGGTTTATAGCCTACGGAGCATTTTTTATATTTTTATCGAAATACAGGCGTTTTCAATCAGAACAAGCTAAGCCATCAGAACAACCTAGCTAATAGCCCAGCATGGGGCAACCGCCCACAGGCTTTTAGCTATAGTTTGCTCGAATTCATATTATGAAGTACCTCGCTAATGCTTCATTAGCCGTTAAATAAAGGCGTATTATAAATGCAAAAAAACAAAAGTTAACTTAAAAATTCTTTAAGGGGTTTTACTTCCCGATACAATATGTAACTTACCTTATATTTATTAGGGTTAGAGCATTTGGGCAACAAATAGCATACAAAATAATTCAGAAAAGGGATAATTCACAGCAAATAAACACAAACGGTAAACTATCATTATTAGGTCACTAAGATAGAAAATTTAATGAATAGAGCATAAAAAAACCGCTCACAAAGAGCGGTTTCCTAACTTCAATCCTAAGACTTATTGAGCGGTTCCAGAGCCTAAATAAGTACTGTTAGATACTTGACTGCCATCTGCGGTAATGAAGGCTGCAAACAGCTCTACAGTATCTCCTGCATAAGTAGCCGGTATGACTACGGTTTGACTTCCTGAAGTTCTGAGGTTACCATCAATCACAGAAATAGATTCTTTCTTTGCAGGATTGTAAACCAATAGCATTGCCTTATCGGTCGTATTGGCATTTCCTTCTCCTGAGTTATCATCCCAGTCGAAAGTTACTTCGCCAGGGTTGGTTAAATCAGTTGTTCCATTTAGAACGCCTGAAAGTCCTCCACGGCTAACTAAAGCATCATTGTAATTGATGTTAAAGTTTGGTGCAGTACCGATTACTGCATTATTCAAGATGTAAGACATAGCCGCATTAAACTCGGTTTTCTTAATCGCAAGCGATTTGTATCCTTGTTTGATAAACGGCTTAATTGCCTGTAAAAATTCCAAAGTCACAGTAAACCTGTTTCGTTGGTTTACCTGACCTTCAGTTCGAGGATTGGCTACACTTGAAGGTTTAATTCTGATGTAGTCAATTCCTTTCCAGCTTCCACCGATAACGTTTCCAACCTTACCTGAAAGCCCACCTAAGATTCCTTGTGCTATTTTACCCATTGTTCTGATTTTTTGGGGTTAAACAAAATTTGATTCGGACTTGGTACGGCTTTGGCCTGAAGCAATACCAGTTCTGCGTAATATATGGCAACTTCTGTGCAAATAGATGTTATCAGTTTCGGTTGCAGACTTTTGCTGTGTTTTGCATTAAACTAAGAAAATGAACACATTTTTTTAAAAGAAAAAGAGAAAAAAGAAAGCCGTTTTGCTGATGGCGTGGCATTTCTGTCAAGCTTTTTGGAAAAAATCGTGCGCTTGGATAGGGTTTTAAAAAAAGTACGCCATTTTGTAGCGTACTATTTTTTTCAAAACCCTTGTGGCTTGAGCTTTACTGGAATATAGCGGTAGGCGGTGGAAGCCATCTATATTTGCCTTCTTTTTACTCTTTCGCTAATCTCTATCTTTCTCAACGATATTAGTACTTCTATCAAGAATGTCTGACAACTTGTAATATGCCCTGAAAGAATTGTTCTTCAATGGTTTTGGATGGTGTGGTAATTCTATTTGATTTGTTTTTGAAAGAATGAAAAATTGCTTTTCATTATTATCATAGTAACGGCCTTTCCATACATTATCACAATAGTACTTCACACGGTCTTTAACTTCTTTAGTGTAGGCTTTATTATTCCAAAAGGCTTCAAAATCTGTGTGAGGATTCATAATGATAACGTCGTCAACTCCAAAAAGTTTTTCCATAATCCCACCAGGACTTTTTCTAAAAGCTAAATACAGTGGTTTTTTCATTGAGGTATATTGGTGTCCTTCATTTGGACATTCATAAATAAATGGATGATCATATTGATATTTAAAGCTACCTCCTGCTGGAATTGAATAAACTTCTTTTTCGTAAAATTTCATAGTTCCTTTGATGTTTGAAATGAAAGATAAAAATTGTTGAGCAAGCCCTTTTTGTTTGTTTAAGAACTCGAAGATTCGATGCCAAGAAACTGCCGTGATACTCTGATGGTTTATTACTACATCGTTCTTCGTCAAGGTGCAACCGTAAGTGTTAAATTGAGATAGTAAAGGAAATTCTTCTGGCTTTAAATAGGCTTGTAATTGGTCTATGACCATTTTACCCTTAACGCTTTTAGAAGCTGTCTTTGCTTCAATTATTAAAGCTATTGCGGGTTCATTGTTTTTATAGAGTTGAATTACAATATCTGCTCTTTTACCTGATTCTGAAATAAGTTCAGAATGGACGATTACTTTGCTGAACTTGCTTAGATTAATGTTTCCTGTAACTCTTTTTATCTCGTCTAACTTTAGGAATGCTTGTAGAGTTTTTTTGTCTTGTGATAGTAGAAATGCTAAACCTAATGTTTGCTTTACCTCGGTTGTACCGCTTATAAGGTCAAATATGGAAGCGTTTAATGTGTTATAAGTACGGAATATTTTATTCATTCTATAAAGTTACTTAAATAACTGGTAGTTCAAAATATTTGTTGAGCAGGTAATCAAAAGGCGCGAGCCGACTGCGAGATGAGCGAGGGTGCTGTGAGTGATAGCCTGTAGCGAGTTTGTTCAATTGGGTTTCTACTGTTTGAGTATATTACGGCTGTTTGTTAAATTCGAGCGGAAGGCTCTCACGGCTATGTTTATACACAAGGCTGGCGCAGTTTTTTGATGCGGTGGGAAAGGCAAGGGCAGTGATTGTAGGAAGCAATTTATTTCGGTGGCGGTAGGTTATCATCTTTCTTAAAAAGGTGATTTAAGGAATTGCGGATTTTGAGGAAATAGATGATTTGTGATTGACATTCCTATATGAGATGTATAACCTGCCGTGGTGCGTTGGCTTAAATTGCTGACGTAATGAGCTGCTCTTGTGAGCGGTTGCAATATGTAATCATCCGCTGTTTAATTATGGTTTAAATGTCGTTTAAAGGTGGTTGGTTTATGATTGCAATACAGCTTTTTGAAATGGTTGCGGTGATTTCATATTGTGACTTGGATGTACTCAAAAACTGTGACAGCCTGTAGACCTAAACCTCATAGCAGACTACCTATTCTTAAGTCAAAAAACGCGTCGAACTCAATCGCTTTGCTTCTTTAAAATCCTGCAAGCGTAGTTATCACTATGCTCTTGTATCTTAAAGATTGATTTCTTAGCGTTTTGACCTTCTCATAACGAAATTCTGCTATGGGGTTTAGGTCGTAGCCCGAAGCGACCCGCAGGCTCGCAAAGCATTAAGTAGCGGTTGACCCTTAATTATTATGACAGCGCATCGCGCTGACTTTATTGGGATTTTAAGGGACAAGAGTAGCTACGGGTGAGGAAGGCGTGAAGTGTGTGTAATAAAACAAATAAATAGTGCCAGCGAGGACGTGTCGCCGCAGTGGGGCTATTTATGGTATATGCAAGCCATACCTGTAAAAGTGTTATTTGTATTTAAGACCTCTCGACTGCGCTCGAGGTGACAATGGAAAATCGATGCTGGCTTGCAGATATGTTTTATGGAACTAAATGGAACAACTGACGAACACCTTATTACCTGCCTTCCCGAATGTTTATTGTTTGTACTGCTGTTTAATTGAAAGAGAAAACCCGAGGGCAAAGGCAAGAAGCACGAGCAATAGTTTTGAACTTCGTTTCTTTAAAAAATCCTATGCCTAATAAAACTATTGCTGGTGCTGCGCGGAACCGTAGGCTTTTGCGACTGAATGAGTGAAGCGCGCGGAACGAATGAACGAGTAAGTGCCGAAGGTGGGGCTTTTAGTGTGTTTCTTTACTACCAATAGTTTCTCTTTTTAGGTTTTAACGTATCTCTATCAATATCCTTTAGCAGATCGACTTCTTTTTCTATAAAGGGGTCGTACCAATCTGCTTTTTCCTTTGCCCATTTAACCCACTCTTGTTTATCGGAATCAAGCGTTTTTGAATCAAGTGCATATTTTTCAAACTCATTGATGTAGTTTCTCAGATATTGGGATTTATGCCATCTAGATGCGGTATCAAATAATTGTTGAAAACGATTCAATTCATTATCCTTTAAGGCTTGTAGTTGCTTTTCTCTTTCTCTTTCTTCCTCAAATTTTTTACGCCATAGAGCGCTTTGGATTGCTTGTTCCTCATCTTTTTTGGCCCTGATTTCTAACCAAGAAAGAATATCAAGAACTCTTTCTTCTAATTGTTTAGTTTTTGAATCTGCCCATTCTTTTATAGGTGAGTAATCATCAATTTTTAAGCATAATCTACCCGTGGGAACAAAAACGTAAGAGTCCCAACTTCGATTGTCTTCTCGTTTTACTCTCTTTGATTTCTCCGTGATGCGTATTGAGTAGGATTGCCCATTTATGGTTACTTCTGTCTTTTTATTTGAGGAAATCTTGTAACCTCTTTTGTCAAAAACTTTAAGTAACGTATCAAATATTCTGAGGGCTCTTGGGACTAAGCTTTCTGACACATTTATATTCAAAGCATCTGATGAATCCACATCGCTACTCCAGCCACCTCGTTTTCGTATTATCTTCAACTGTTTGTGATACTCTTTGGTGGCCGTTACATACTTATGCGGTTTTGATATGCGATCTGGAACTGTAAACGTCAAATCCTCTATTTCCTTAAGTTCCTTTTTCCTTAAAGCCATCTGAGAATTGATATGGTTGCCACCAGAAACGACAGAGATAGACTTCTCTAAAGTGATTTGGGGATTATCGTCTTGCTTAGGCAGTTTTGTTTTAGTTACTTTTTTATTGAATTTAATTTTAGACCAATACCCATTTTTAGGTAATGGAATGTTATACTTTTTGCAAATCTTACGTATACCATTATCAGAAAACCCATATTCCTTAGCAATATGGGTAACTGGTTTACTCCAAACTAAATCATATAATTGTTTTCTGGTTAAAGACTTATTTGACATTATAGACTTATTCAATTGATAAAACTTTCATTCTTGCTCTAATTGATTTGGTTGAGCGTTCTAGGGTTGTTGCGATCCCTTTGATAGTAATACCATCACGTAACCCCTGTTTTAGTATTTGGTCTTGTTCAAACGTCCAAGGTGTAAAGGCATTTGGGTACTTTTTTTGAATTTCTTTTGCAATAGGGGAATTTCCATCGATCTGTTGATCTTCTTCTACCGGGACGGCAATAGGTTTTATATTGGGGGATGATTTAAAATAATCGGGAATGTAATTTTCTGGAATTACCAATGTATTCTTCACTCTTGTTATGGCTACATATAAGAGATTTATTTCTTCATTTATTCTATCTGCTAATAAACCTTCGTATTCGTCTTGTAGGTGCTGTATTCTATCTTTATCAATAAAATCTGCTGCCAACTTTACCGCATCATATTCCATACCTTTACTGCGGTGCACGGTTGAAAAGATGATTTCTGCTTCATCCTTTCTATCGCTATTGATGTGCTTTGTTTTAATTTCCTTAATAATGGTAGGAATTTTATCGCCGTATTTTTTTACTACCTCTACCATTAGGCCCAATTGAACATCTTCGGTTTTCTTAATATAATCCTCTAAATCCTCTAAATCCTTCATCCCCTTAATCAGTGTATCTCTAATCAGATGTTTTTTGTCTTGATGTAGGTTTAAAATATCGTAAAGTGATGCCCCATCTTCAGCATAAGTATAAGAATTGATATTGCCTTCAAAGTAAATTTTAGATGCTTTATTTTCTTCAACAACATATTCTATTGCATTGACTAATAAGCCTAAATTTGTTCGTGCTAATATTGCTTTTGTTTGAATTGTATCACAATTTCCCTTGCCTTGAATTGAAACCGCATTGTACTCCACTACATTTCGTTTTAAGTCTAATGTGCTTTTTGCTAAATCTGCAATATCTTGATTAAACCTAAAGCTGGTAGATAAGTTATATGTCTTAAACTGTGTTTTTTCTAAAGAGTTTACCGCATATCGCCAAGAATATATTTGTTGATGCGTATCACCTACAATTACCTTGGTTGCCTCTTGGCTCATAAAAATATCGAGCATAGCTGCTGAGGCATCTTGACCTTCATCAAATAGTATGTAATCATACTTTAATTTAGGAAAAGAGAGTTGGTACTTTTTGAGGTAGAAATCGTGTATGATATCTATTTCACCTTTATCCATTCGTTCGATGAAGTATTCTGTTTTTTCAACTATGGTGTCTAAATACTTTGAAACAAAACCTTTTGCCTTTGGGTCTGTTAGTGTTTCCAAATATTTTAAATCGCTTACTCTTTCAGCATCACTATTACAGTAATATGATGCTAACTTGTTGATGTGATTTGCTAATATGTACGCACCGTGACGTTGTGAATCTTCGAATAAACCTAATATTGGTACTAACTCGTGTGACTTGTATCCTTGGCAGACTCTATAATTGTGTTTCCTAACTATGTAACGATGTGCCAGAGAGTGAGCAGTTTCTACCTTGACGTTGGATAAGCCCTTTTGTTTAAACTTGTGTATTGCTTCTGTTTTAACAGATTTATTAAATACCAAGTATAGAATTTTAGCTGTTTTGGGTCTGCTTGCAGCATATTCAATTACTGTAGTCGTTTTGCCCGAACCAGCAATAGCGTTAATACGAATGTTGCCTTCAGAATTGATTATAGCTTTTTGTTCTTTAGTTAATTTCATAGCTATAAAAACCAAAGTTTATTTTTTGCTTCCTCATCAATATCGTTTTTAAAACGTGGTACTAATTGTGCAACCATTTCAGGGTATTTAATTGTTATAGGTACATTTTGAGGTTTTAAAGATTTCCAGTACAATCTACTAAACTGAAATACTTGTGTTAGCAACTCAGTAATTACATTCTCATCTTCAAAAGCATCTTCATTAGGGCTACTCATACTGACTTTAATTGGAAATGGAAAGCCATCAGAATCATAAAAGCGTTCGCCTTCAAATCTACCGTTGTTAAATAATAAAAATTTACGCTCGCCTAAGCGTATGAATGTACCGCTATAAGGCATCAGATTATCTACAAAATCTGTGTCGTATGCTATGATGTCTTTAGTTTCAGTTTTATTGATATTAAGAATGTAAATAGGCTTGTTTTCCAAGTTAAGGTTATGCATACCTTCAAGAATGGGTTGCATTTCTTTTTTACTCATTTCCTTATAAAAGTGAATCACAATCTTATCTGCTTCGGTCTGGTTAAAAAATGTTCGGATTGCTGTAACGATGCTTCCTGCTAATACCTCAGTTTCTGTTTTTGAAAAACAATTGAACCTATTGAAAATACCATTGTTTTGAAAGCTAAATGCACTTGCTACATAACGGTGATTTTTTTCTTGATTAGTAAATGCGCCTACACCAATAACCAATTCTTTCTTTTCAGTAAGCGCGAGTTTCCAAGGTTTACCGCCTAATTTAGCGTGAATGGCCAGTGAAATGTTGTTTAAGTGCCATTGATAGTTATTGATGTTGCGTTGTAAATCTTCAAAATCTATAGCTTGGGTCATAATGTCTTCTTTAAGACATAATTCTTTTAACTGATAATAAATATTCTTTAGTTCGGGGTCGGATTCAAAACGGGTGTATGGGCTAATGTAAAATGCGAGGTATGCAACAGATGGATCCCATTTTAAATCGCCAAGTTTTTCTTCTATTTCAGGAATTGGGTTTTTCTTATTTTCAAATTCTATGAAGTGCTTTGGTGCTGAATTGACAGGAATATCGATGAATTTTTTTAAACCTTGGTAGTATTTACCTGTCCCTTTTTTAAGATACCCCCATAGTTTTTTTATGGTTGCCTCGTGTTCTTTGTGATAAATAAAAAAGAATTTGATGTTTGGATTGGGTGGCCTAAAATAAGGTCTGTATCTATTGAGTTCTAATTTTGGTGTGATGCCAGTTTGCTTATTACCCTGAGCATTTTTACCATATTCTAATAGACCTTTGTCTTTAGGTATATGACCTATGCGGCTTAATGGAGCATCTATAAATTCTTGACTTCTAAAATCGCATATCTTTTTAAAATCTTCGGTATAAAGGTATTCTTTGGTGAATTTTTCAATTTTCTCAAGATATTGGGTATATCTGTTTTCAGTTTTTTCAAATTTAAAAGGAATGTTGAGCGCTCTTTGAAGTTTAGGATTTAAACGCGGGAACACTTCTTCTAAAATCAAACTGTTGTAGAATTCTTGTTTTTCAGGTGTATCTTTATCAACTTGTAGATTTACTACTCTATTTCTGTAAATAGCCTTGGTTGCCAGATGTGAATCTTCTAGTTCTAGTATTGATTTTTTTAAAATTTTTGATGTACCATTGTAAGACACGACCAACTCGGGGTGTTTTGAAACTTGGCCTATTTGAATTTTAAGCGTATATCTATCGTAATAGTGAAAATCTTTATGATAGTTATCTTTATCTACTATCCAAACTTGTCTATCTTTAAGCACACCGTTTTTGCGATTAATGATGTTTAGGCTATCAAAATACTTTCTTATTTGAGTGTTAAGAAACTGCTTGTACAGGTCTAGATTGGCATTGTTACAATCTACTTTTAAAGCTTTGAAGTCTTTTTTGGGTGTTGTAAAAGTGGTATAAATTTCTTCTTTCCCCTCTAATTCTTCCTTACTGAACACATCGGTAATGTTATACGGAAACTTTCTGTAATGAATGGTGTCTACACCTTCTTCTTTATTGAGTGACACGTAAAAAGTTAAAAGCTTACGAGGCCAATTGAAGTTAAGTATGTTGAATTTGATGTGTTCTTTCATAACATATTATTTTTTTAGTTTACATATTGGGCTTGGGGTTTTTTATAATTATTATACTTCGTTATTAATTATTTCCTGAGTTTTTTGCTTGTTTTAGATGTTTGTCAAAATCTGAAATGATTTTTTGGGTTTTATTAAATGTATCATATTCTTTAGCTGCTTTTGCAACTGCCTGTTTGTTTGAAATACGTCCTTTACCTTCTAATATTTGATATTCGTTAAAGTTTAAAAACTTGTCTACGCTTTCTGCAAGACCTTGCATAGTAAAGGTGTTACGTCTTTTGATTAGGTTTTCTATATAATCGAAGTAGCCAGAAACGTTGCGCTCTAGTTCTTTAATTTCGTCTTCTTCGAGATAGTTTTTTGCGATTTTAGCATCGGTTTTTAAGACTCTGCCGTCTGGTGCATTTTTATAGGTGGTTAAGCCCATTTTTGGTTTTTTGCTGTCTGCTCTTTTATGAATAATTTCGGCTGCTGTTTGTCCTGTTATAGCGAAATGAAACTTGTTTTGCACCATTGCATAAAAGTTTTTTGTAATCTCGCTTTTAGGATTATAATCTATACTACACTCTGCAAATATTTGTGTTACTTGGTGGTAAATGCGTTGCTCACTAGCCCGTATAGAGCGTACTCTATCGAGTAACTCTCTAAAATAGTCTTTTCCGAATGTGCTTTGTGCTTGTTTTAAACGGTTATCGTCTATAGCAAAGCCTTTGATAATATACTCGCGTAAGGTTTTTGTAGCCCAAATACGGAATTGTGTACCCTGAAGCGATTTTACACGATAGCCCACAGAAATAATAACGTCTAGATTGTAAAATTTGGTGGTATGTGTTTGTGTTTTACCCTTTATAGCACCGTGTTTTGTGGTTGTTCGGAAATTCCGAACAACCTCTTCTTCTATGAGTTCACCTTCTTGAAATACATTAGAAATATGCTCGCTAATGGTAGATTTTGCTCTGCCAAACAATTCTTGCATCCCTTCTTGGGTGAGCCAAACGGTTTCGTCTAAAATAAGTACTTGCAAGTTTACCTCGCCTTGCGGTGTTGTGTAGAGTAAAAACTCGCTTTCTTGTGGTAATTGGTTTGCCATACTACTAGTTATTTCAATTTATTTTACGAATTATTAACCTGCTTTTGTACGTTATAATGTTAATCATTTATTCTGTTATTTAAGAAATTTTCATTTCTAAAAATTGATTCAAACTTTTTCTTAATAAATCTCTACATTCTTCAGCTGATTTTAAATCTAAAGTGCTGACGTGTGCCGCTTTATTCCTATATTCTTTTTGAATTGTCTGAATTTGGTTCAAAAAGTCTTCACTTGTAATTTCTTCTTGAAAATAGGTTGTGCAAAATGCTCTGAAATGTTGTAGTAACAGACTTTTTTTATAGGTACTCCCTTTTGGCTTCATTAAGTTTAAAATCCAATGCATATCTCCTAAAGGATAATGTGTATTGTTTCTTTTAACATATAGAGCAAATTTTGCTGCTTTTGTACGATTTTCTATGTCATAGGTTACAAGCTCTTCAATATTTACATTAGCTAAACCTTCTGAATGATATTTTTGAAATAGTTTTATTAATATCTCATTTTCTAATGTTCGGCAATATTGTAATACAAAAGGGGAAAAGTCAGGTTCTTTGAGATTGACTAATTCATCATATAAAAATTCTGCTAAGGGTAAGAATTTCTTTGATGATGGATGCAGTTCTTCCCATAAATGAAGCCAGCGTTGTGTAAGCAATTCATATTCTTCAATGGTTTCGCGCTTTTCATCTAAAACCGATTTAATGCGCCTATCTAAAGATGATAGCAGTAAGAAAATTTTTTCTTCATCATCTCTGTTGTTGGACTTGATTCTTGTAAAATCATCCTGTAATGTATTTAGTACTTCTAAAATAGAATCGAGCTTAGTACCTATTTTTTGTAATTCGTCTAAAATCTTTTTGTCTCTATTCTCTAGTATTTGCTTGAACCCATCTATTGAAATGGCATTACGTTTATGCTCTTCTAGCTTTGCTTTATAATACTCTACTTGCTCTTTAAGTTGTTCTAGCTCTTCTTTGTCTGCGTGTTCTATAGCATCATCACCCCAACTACTAATATCCTCAATTGGAAATATTGGAATTTTAATTCTTTTTAAACTTGAAATAGAAATTTGGGGAATTACCGCTCCTGTTTGTAAATCTTCTGTTTGGGTTTTGAATATTTCTCTCCCTTTTTCTGTATCAAAATATACTTTGAGGTAATCATTATCTGTACCTCTTAAAATGACCATATTATTAGATACTACGATTGGTGGATCATTTTGCTTTACTCTATATATTTTACCTTGGTTAAAAACAGTTGAAATAAGTATATCACCTGGTTGTGCTAACGCTCTTTCTTCAGCTTTACTATCAAGCACATTTATATACCTTGACTTTTCGCTCACAAGAACGGTATTATCTTTTATATCAATTGGTCTAATTAACAGATAATTACCTTGAGCTTTTTTTCTATCCTGCTTTATGTATGCCCCTCTTATAATTTCAGCAAGGTCTTCTAAGTTTTTAGTTTCAAATTCATCTATAAAATCATATTTACCTGAATTAAGACTTAAGTAATATTCAGGGTTAAGGCGGTTTTCAAGGTCTTTTTTGGGTAATGTTAATGACAAATGATCTGTAATAGTATTTTTAATATCTTTCATTTTATCTATTACCCCAAAGTGCATATTTTCTGTATATGTTTTTGTAAGATGCACTAGATAGCGTTTGACACTTGAATATGAAGGATTAGCAACAGGTAAGGCTACTATAGCATTTATGTTTGGCATAATACTTTCTCTAACATTTGCCGATGAAGTTGTAGTAAGGAATGCATTACTAGAAAAGAGAAAAGCTTCGCCTGTCTCATTAAGTAACTCTAGTGTTTTAAGTGTAAACGCTTCTTCCGAAGACATTTTTTTACCTTGATAATTTAGCCGTAACCCCAAAGGTATGTTCGCTACTATAAGGTCGTATGTGCTATAACCTGTATATGTTAAAGCATCTGCACTGTTAATTTCTGCATCAGGAATGAGTAATTGCGTTATTTTGGCGATAGTAGTATTAATTTCTATACCTGTAAGTTTGGCTTCATCAAATTTATTATGAAGAAAATACAAGATATTACCTAAGCCACAACAAGGATCTAAAACGGTATTAGGTGTTTTTGATACAGAATTTGTAATTAAAGAAGAGAATTGATTGGGTGTATAGTGCATATACAATTGCCTATCTTCTTTGATATTTTCAAAGAAGGATTCTCTATAATCTTCATTGTTAGATTTTGTTAGTTCCTCTAGTACTGTAGCGTAGTGTTCTAAACCCGATGTAAAATCCCTGTTGTGAATGTAATTCATTAATTAAGGTTTTTAGTATTCACATTAATATATTCTAACCCTTTATCTTCCCCTTCTTCAATAGCTATCTCTACTGCTCTTTTGGCTACTTCTAATAAATGTTCACTTTGTTTTTTTAGTGCAAAGCTTTCTTTTATTGAGTTTTTAATATTTTTTTGGACTTCATTGTCAATCAATGGGATTGGAATGTTTAAAAAATCATCTTTATTGAGTGATGTTAATATTGTACCGGAACAATTCTGTTTTAACAAGTTTTGCATTAGTTCTGACTTGAATAATACTAATAAAGTTTCTGAATTAATATTTTTGGAATTTATTACATAAAACCCTGTAGAACATAATGCATTATTATATTCTTCGGTTACCAAAGCACAGGAATCTAAACTACCTTCAATAGAACTTACAATTACATCTCCAAGATTAACTTTACGTCTAGCCCTAGATGGTAATTCTTTACCTAAATCAATAGTACAACCCGTTATGTCTCCCGTTTTACCAATATTTGATAACTCTATATACTTATAACTCTTATTATCCTCTGGTTTGAAATTTTTTAATTTGATACTACAAGCAGATATTATATTATCATAGCCATTTTCATATGTATAAACTTTTGATAAATAATCATCATATTTAGGTTGGTAATACTCTGCATCTAATCTACCTGAATTACCAAAACTATTTGTTAGTACCTTTATATTCACACCTTCTGTACTTGGTGTAAAGTTTTCTAAGTCTATTTCTTGAATTAAAAGTTTTTCTGCTTGTCTATATTTTTCTTCAGATTTAATTATACAATTATGAGAGATATCAAAAGCGCTCTTTAAATGATTTTGAAAAGGTTTAGATAATAATGGAATATCAATCGCTTTTACTTCCTCTGGATTAACATTGGTTTGATTTATAGATTGCCTAGCTCTTCTTTTAATATCTTGCACACCATACTTTGAGTTAAGAAAAGCAGTTAAATACTCAGGAAGTAATACATCTTCATCTGGTATAAACCTCACTAAATAAGATGCAAACACATAATTCTTTGAATTTTTCTTTTTATATAATCCTGTTCTTCCTACCCATTCGAATGAATTAGTCCTATTAAAAACAACGTCTCTGTCATTTAAAGTAAATGTTTCTAATTCTTCTTTAGAGATGTCAGCAGATTTTGATACATCTGAATCACATAACATATTATGTATTTCATTCATTCTGTAAATAGGATAACCAATACCTTCTTCATTCATTGCAATAGAAATACCATACTGTGCCCTTTTTATTAAGTTCCCTATACTATCATATTTTAATTTAGGATTATGATAAGGCTCTTGAGTGAAAAACTGACTATCAATTCTGAAGTCTTTATTTTCATAAGAATTAGACAACAATTTCTCCCTTATTTCCAGCCCTTCCAACAGTTCCCTATAACGGGTTTCGTTAAAAGGGCTTAAAGCTTTCCCACAAAAGACAGTTTTTCTTTTTTAGCAAACTCTATAAAGGCTTCTGCTATACCGTCTTTAGTTAATCCATCGTGATTGTATAAGTCGTGTTTTACAATAAGGTGACCGTGGGTATCTAATAAATACTCATCAAGATTTAAAGGATTTTCATCATAATGATCTACTGGCTCTGCAACAGCATCATCATCTGCATCTTTGTTAGCTATTGTAGCCTTTGGAAATTCACTTTTCTTGACAAAGATTTTTTCGCCACTATTATCTTTACTTGGCTCTTGCATTGTTGCAAAGAAAATAGGATAATCGTCTACCTTAGGGCATAATGTATCATCCCATTTTTGTACAAATAACACGGATGTTTTAGTACCTGTATGTGGTTTAAATACGTTACCGTGTAAACCTACTACTGCTAATATGCGGCAATGCTCTGCAATGTAATCGCGTATGTTTTTATCACTACTATTGTTAAACCTACCTTGTGGCAATACTACTGCCATACGCCCACCAGGTTTTAAGAAATCGAGATTGCGCTCTATAAACAGAATGTCTCTACCTACTTTAGTTTGGTATTTGCCGTTTGGTTTTTTCCCTAATTCATACTTAGCTAATATTCTACTTTCTTTAATATCTCCGGCAAATGGTGGATTTGCCATTAATACATCGAAATTGAAATCTCTGTTAGAGCTACTACTAGCTCTTTGCTTTCTTAAGTTTTTCCAGCCTGTGTAATAGGTATCTTGCCAGTTTTCATCATCTGTTTTTTCATCCCAACGCTCATAATCTAATGTATTTAGATGCAATACATTGGTTTGACCATCACCAGCAATTAAATTTAATGTTCTGGCTACACGTACCGCTTTTTCATCAAAATCTATAGCAAACACATTGTTTTGTACATAATCTTGAACTCTTGGTATCGGTGGCTTGGTTGTCATTAATTCATCATCAACAATACCTTCCTCCTTGTGAATTTGATTTTTTACGTGAAAAAAGGAATGTACAGGAAACCCACAACTCCCAGCTGCCGTATCAATAATAGTTTCGTGTTCTTGTGGATTCATCATTTTTACACACATATCAATAACATAGCGCGGTGTAAAGTATTGTCCTTTTTCGCCTTTACTACTTTTATTAATCAAGTATTCAAACGCTTCATCTACTACATCTAAGTTTGAATTGAATAGTTTTACATCCTGTAAGGATGACACACAAACCGATAAGTGCGAGGGTGTCAACATTAGCTTAGCATCTTCAGAAAATACGCCTTCCCATTTGCTATTGGCTTTTTCAAAGAGCTTTTGAATTTTCTCTTTTAATTCAGATTCTGTATCTCCATAATTACGGAATACTAAATGCCTGGTTTTATCTCTACCACTTTCCATTTCATCATACAACTTGGTAAAAATGAGTTTAAAGAGTTCTTCAAATACATCTACACCTGCATTTGCTAATACCTCATCTTCCATTTCGAGAATCAAATCTTTTAGAGATTTTTTCTCTGTAACAAGTTTGTCTTTTTTGATAAGATCATCTATCGTCCAACGCTCAGAAAGTATGTCTGATAATTTTTCATTGGCGTTTGGTATTGCTGAAATATCTTCGAAATAGTTAGGGTCTTTTCTGTGATAGTAAGAAATAGAATCTCCGTTACTCCACACTCCAATGGGTGCGCCTGTGGCATTACAATAGGATTTTAATTGCTCTTTACCATCTTTTAACTTTGGCTTTTTAAGCTCTACCATTAAATAAATAGCCCTTGTATCTTTTTTGTCGAAAACGACAATATCAGCACGTTTTTTTTCGCGACCAAAACTTACTGCATATTCTAACTCCATACGATCAAATGGATAATCGTATACTTCATTTAGTACCATTAAGTATAGTTGTCTAACCGCTTCTTCTGGGGTTAACTTTATATCCTTATTGCGTACTAAACATTTAATATATGGGGTTTCTTTTCCTCTTACATCTTTGGTAAAAATAGTAGCCTCTAAACGCTCTATTTGTTCAGGTTGAAATTGGGTTAACTTGTAGTTGGAATCTTTTAATATTTCGGTAAGTGTCATTTATATGATGATGTTATTTTATTCTAAATCTTTAAAGTTCTTAATTTTTTCTTCAGCAATTTTGAGGATTTCCGTACTATTCTTTTCGTCTTTTAGCATTTCTGTTATTTTATCTGCCATCCAGATTTTTAATAACTCCGTTTCATTTTCATTGAGAGCTACTGCTAAAGCTTGTACTTGCTCTTTTCTTGCTATTCGTGTGTTGCGTTCAATTTTGCTTAGTAAGGCTGTGTCGATATTCATTTGCGATGCGACCTCACGCAACAATAATTGCTTTTGTTCTCGTAAATTTCTTATATGTTCACCAAAGGTCATTATAGGGGAAGTTTGACTTGTCAATATTTGTCTAATGTAAGAAAAAGAAATAAAGAACTGATAAAAAGAAGAGAACAATTTTTAACAATTTGAAAAATAAAATATTGTAGGAATATAAATATTAATATATTTGGGAAAAGAGCTGGCTAGCCGGTATGTACGTTTTCTTATGGTATTCTAGCTGAAGAGTTGGAATACACCCAACTATGGGTTGTCCATAGTTTGATTGAACATTCCAAAGTGAGGCATTGTATCTCTTCCCTTTAGTAGGAAAGAGAGCAGTAACCTTACAAGGAACTGTAATAAGCTGTTAATGAGTAAATGTGTCATATTGTTTGATATATTTATAATAATAATTAATACAGCAATAAGTATTCTAATTAGCGTAGGGACGCTATCTATGAGCGGATTTAATTCTGCAATAAAATAGCAATGGATGTACTACCACATATAGGCGAAAATATAGTCCCGGTCAGCTCATTTTTTTATTATGGCTGTAAAAGATTGGTACAAACTAAAACAATATCCACATATTGGTCTTCCTTTTAAACCTAGAGATAAATCTTGGTTAGTTGAGTACGTAAAAGATCCAGATAGAATAAAAAAACACAGGTTTACACCATTTATAAAACGTGAAATAATACAACGTAAGTTTCGACCTGAAAACTCAGATAAAAATGTATATGGAAAGCGTATACGTAAACCTAAAGACCCACCCAAAAAACGTCCTATACTTTATGCATCCCATTTAGATTCTCTAATATTCAGTTATTACAGTTACTATTTGAGTGTTATGTATGAATGTTATTTGAGAAGAAAAACTTATAAAGATTGCCCTGTAGCTTATAGAAAAATAAGAAAAGGGAATAAAGCAAAAGGTAATAAATCTAACATTGAGTTTGCTCACGATGCATTTTCTGCTATAAATAATTTTAAGGGTAAACCTGTAAGTATTATTGTGGCAGATGTATCTAATTTCTTTGATGAGTTAGACCATAAAATTTTACATCATCATTGGAAGTTGGTTTTAAATAAATATGATGATAAGAATAGGCTAACGATGCCTGACGACCATTACAATGTATTTAAAGCACTCACTAAAAAACGTTATGTAAAAATTAATGAACTGCATAATACTTTTTATGATAGATTGTGGGTTGAACGCAATAAACCTAATAACCCTAAAAAGATTATCTGGAAGCAGAAAAAAGTATCTAAACGTGTGAACTTTAAAAGAGAACGTGTTATAGCATTTTGTAAAAAGAAAGATTTTTATAAATATCACAGTCAGTTGGTATACTCTGAGCGACGTGGTGAGAAAGGGCTAAAACAACACAAAAATTCTTTTTCTAAAAAAGGGATACCACAAGGTAGCCCTATGAGTGCTACTTTAGCGAACATCTATATGCTTAGTTTTGATGAAGCTATGTATAATGCTATTACATCTGTAGGTGGCTTTTATCAGCGTTATAGTGATGATTTGATATTGATTTGTCCGAGAGAGTCTGAAAATTTTATTCATCAAACTATGCTTGATGCTATTAGGGATACGAATAGTTGTAATCTTAATATTCACCCAGATAAAACTAAACTCTACAGGTATTCTTTTATTGACGGTTATTATAAAGGCGGATTAGTATGTCCTGAAGATAAGGTTAATACCTACCATCAACTAGAGTATCTTGGTTTTGAATATACAGGTAAAAGGGTTTATGTTAAAGCACAAGGGATTTCAAAATATTACCGTAGTATGATACGCAGTATCAAACGCGGTAAATTTTATGCCAATAAAAAACATCATAAACACAAAGGGCTTTTTAAGAATAAACTTTTTAAACGTTTTACCATACTAGGTGGTAAGCGAGTTTTAAAACGAATACCTGATCCTAAACGTCCTAATAAATATCTTCCAGATCCTGAGAAGACTTATAATTGGGGGAATTACTTTAGCTATTTAATGAAAGCTAATTCTGTAATGAAAGATTTGAATGAAAATGAAGATACGATAAACAAGCAAACTAGAAAATTTGAAAGTAATTTTCACAGGTTGATTAGAAATAAAAAAACTAAATTGAAACCGACTAAGCGCAGATAATTACAAAGTAAAACCGAGGTATTCCCTCGGTTTTGTTTTAAGATGGCTTTTCATATTTGCCGTGAGCATCCCTATGTACAAGTCCTGTTTTTACAAAATTTGTAATGTAGCCCTCAGCTGTTTTATGCGGAATTTTAAGCTTGCTCGCTACTTTTAAATAATCTTGCCTCGTAAATTTTATGGCTAATTGCTCTAGAAACCTTTCTTTTTTGTTAAGTCGCTTTTGTGTTTTAGGCTCTATAGGTAAATCATTAAATACCTTACTGCTATGTTTTACTAGTATTTCAATCATCGCAATAGCGTTTTCAAAATCTACATCTTCACACTTCTTAATTTTATTTACATCGCCATCTTCCATAATTCGCAAGGCTGTAAAAAGCATTGTGAAGCGAAACGCGGTTAGGCCTAAGCGTCTTACCGTTGCAATATATTCTTCAGGTTGCAAGTTGATATATTTAGTTTGCAAGGCTGCAAAAAACTCATTGAATTGCTGCTGTTGCTTCCGCGAAAGCGTCACTTCAATAGGCGGATTGTTTTTGAGGGTTCTGTATAGTCCTAAAAAAACCTTGCCCAGTTGCTCATAATGTTCTTCCAAACCGACTTTGGCACGTTTGGCAAATACATCTTTCCAGACTGGTTTGATGTTCATATAGTAGAATATAAACCTGCTGAATAAGCCGTTTTCTGCATTAGGAACTAATGCTGCTATTTGTTTAGGTGTACCTGATAACACCGTAGATAAACAAGGGTTTTCAATATCTACATACTCGCGATCTGTTCTGCGGTAATAGCTAATTGTTTCGTGATGAAATGCTTTTCTAAATCCATCGCTATAATTACCGTAATCACTTTTAAAGGCTTGCGCTAAAGTGTCTCCTTCGGTTTCAAACATTAAGCCCTTTCCCTTGTTATCTGAAATTAATTGATAAACCCCAGTCACACTATTGTTTGCAGGAATAAAAAGCATACGTTCTGGCGGTTTGCCCGGTTTCTCAAGGTTTTCATTTTTACCCTTATTCATATTGTATGTAGCCATTTCACTTTCAAATTGTTGTTTCAGTGTTTTGGCTTGTTCCCGATGTAGCTTGTGGATGGGTGAAACCAGCTTTTTGATTTGGTTAAGCTTTCCCTTTCCTGCGCTTGCTGGTGCGGTTACGAATAGGTACAGATTGCTGTACACCTTGCGTTCATCATAAATCCCAAACAGATTAGGGAAACAGGCACTAAAAGCGGTAAGCGCACCCAAAAGCATAATGTCTCTTTCTTCATTACTGTTTGCTGGCACAATTACCTGCTTTAGAAAATCAGGTATCGTGTCGTAGAGACTATCTGGAAAGGTAGGTAGTTGCTCTTTGGTTGCTTCTGCAACTGGCAAGGTTGCAACCTGTGGTTGTGATCGTTGCGGTTTTATTCCTGCCTGATGTGCATAATGAAAGAATGTTGCAATCGTGATGCCGTGCCCTTTGGCATTCAGGCATTTTGTGTACTGTTCGTCACATTCCTTTTGGTCATAACCAGTATAGTGGCGACTGACTCTGTGATAGTACTCTCTGCCTTGTTCATTGTACGCTTCCGCAAAAGCAAAACCAATATCACGCCAGCGCGCATAATCGCCAGTAATATCTATTCCAGATTGTTCAATGGCCGTGATGTAGGTTTCAATGTCATTGTTATCAATGCCAACCGCAGGGGTTGCTTTTGGGGTTGCTATAGGTTGCTCTGCAATCTTAGGTTGATGCAACCAGTCTTTAGGATTGAAGTTCTTTTTCATAGTAGTCTATGTCTTTTATGTAAGTAGGCATTGGCATCGTGCGGTAAAAAACAGGCTCTGGAAACGTCTTTTCCCGATGCGTCAACCTCAAGGTTATAGGTATGTTTGATGTAATTTGTAATTGCCAAGAAGTTCTCTTGATGCGTGAATTCTCCCAGCTCAATGCGAACAATCCATTTTAAGCCATTGCCAGATGGTGAAATGAAAAGCATTTCGGTTTCGAAATATTCATCATCAAGTAGTTGTTGCCTGACTTTTTCTATGTCTTGCAAATGGTCAAAATCAAGTGTGATAAGGTTGGAATGCTTTTGCAGAAACTTATCATTTCTGCGTTCAAATACTCCTGAGAATGTGACGTAATCAAAGCGATTAGCTTTGAATTTCCGTTTTTCCTTACTATCCTCGATTGCCCTAAGTTCCTCGGTTATGGCTTTGTACTTATCGCTAACAATCAGTTGATGAATTTTGCCCAAACGCAAGGTTTTCGAAGGAAATACATTGCGTACTGGCGCTTTGAAAAAGCTACAGTCTGTGTACCAAGTGTTATCCGGTTCATCCAACCAGCTTAGTTCATCTTCTTCCTCAACTGAAAGATTGAGATGCAAGGCATCGTTAATCTTGTTCAGTAATTCGTCTTCTGTTTTGGTTTCAAAATAGAACTGTGCAAAGTCGAAGGCATCGCCTGAGAAACTTTTGTATTCTGTATCACTATGAAGAGCCATACCGTCCTCAATACGAATCGATAAGGTTTCCTTATCTGCATTAAAAGGGTTACGCGTTATCCCGCACGTCCTTCCCGAAAGGGAAAGGACGGTTGTATCGGGATAGAATTGTCTCAACACATAGGCATATATCTTTATGCCATAATGTGTTTTTGCCAAAATGTTCTTTCTACTTAACTCCATCACACTTAAAATTTGGGTTATAGTAATTGCTTTGAAGTAGTTTCTCTATATCGGAAACTTTGTAGTAGAATTTACCTTGTATCTTGCTGTAAGGCAAGGTGCCGTTTTTGCGAAATGTTTGCAACGTTCTCTTGCTTATGTGCAAGGTTTGCAAAACATCTTGGTTGTCAATCCACGAGTCTTTTAATCGCTCTGCTCGTGATTGCTTTAAAAGCTGGATATAGGCTTTTATGTACTTTATTTCCTGTGAGAGCGCCAGGATGAGGTCGATTATCTCTTTCATAACTGCACCTTTCCTTTCTTTATTAGATAATCGGCAGCTTGCTGCTCGATTTCATCCCTTGAGTCCATACGGTTGCGTAGCAACCATTGGTCAAGTTCTTCTCGTTGGAAATAAATTTTTTTGCCGTTAGGCTTGTAATGAGGTACTGCGCTCGTACTTGTGAGTTTGTACAAGTGCGATTGCGATAATTCTAAATAAGCACAAGCTTCATTAAAATTGAGTACCGTTTTTTGCATTGTCTGTTGTTCCGTCAACAGTTTTTCAATGCGGTTTAATTGTTCTTTAATATTCGTGTCCATCTTCTTTATGGATTAAATTGAAAAAGGACATCAGCGCTAATGTCGCCCTTGCTCGTCAAGGACAGTACATAGGTAATTCAAATAGAAACGGATATGAATTGCGGAAATGGAAATACAAATAAACCGTTGAAAAACAACGGCTTACAATTTAAAATGGAAATGATAATTGGAACTAAACCAATGAATTACCGAATTTTATTTGGTAGGTTTTTTAGGATGTATTCGGTACTTATTAAGTCATTGCGCTCTGCATCATTGTTCTCAAAAGTTTTAAATTGCTTGCGAGCATCGGTATTGTAGCGATGGTTTAGGAATCGTACTATATCAGTCGATTTAATCCGTTTAAAAGGATCAGTTTTTACCTTGTTGAAGTAGTCTTTCTCTATAAACAGGAAATAGAGCACACCCAATACCGATTTGTTTTTACGCTTAGTATTGGATATGAAATTATAATCCTTGTCGATAATGTCGGCTTCGAACATCATTTCTTCCGCTCTTGCTAGACTCTTTGAATGCTGCACAATATCTTTATAGGCAATTACCTTATCTTTTGGTTGTCTGTGAGGCAAGTCGCTTTCGATTGCATTGAATGCTGGCTCAACTGTTCTTTCTTTGATTGCAGTTTTGCCGATTTCCGAAGGCTTAATTTCGAGTTCATCCAAAACTTCATTAAAATGATATTGGTAGATTTCCTCAGTAGTTAAAATATCTTCATCGCCATATTTTCCAAAACGTTCCTGAAGTTCTAAATAGAGCCAAATCATATTAGCCTTTAAATACTGAATTATAAACGTATCCTCGTTGCGGATGGACTCCCGCGAATGCTCGTATTTATCTATGTAGCTTTTTACCCGTTCAAGGTTTGAATGATGCTGATTGAACAGCCTTTTATAATTAAAGATGTGTTCTGGTTCGGTGGCACTCGCAGGAAAGCTTGAAATGATCTCATTAAATTTTTTATTGGCTTCCTGGTCGATTAAGTTCTTGTAGTATTTGCGTTTGTCGCCTAAAGCTCTTTCTGGAAACTCAATCATAAAAAGTGGCGCTTCCTTGTACTGCATCTTTACATTTTGGTTGCAGACTAAACCCCTGAACTCTCTATCAGTTCGTTTATCCCTATGAAGACCTTTGGTGATCGATATTAGTGATGCAAAAATGTCTTTTATCATTATAAATCGAGTTTAATACGGTTAGACGCTTCACGCTTTTTATCATCGATAACTTTAGCATAAATCTGCGTGGTGCGCAATTCTTTATGCCCTAATAGCTTGGAAACTGTATAAATATCTGTTCCTAAAGTGAGTTGTAAGGTTGCATACGTATGACGAGCGCAATGGAACGTTATCGTTTTACTTATTCCTGCATTCATCATCCATTGTTGTAGCTTTAGATTTGTCCACGCACTATAATGTAAGCCAGGCAATACTAAATCATCATCATTACCGCGCTCGCCTAATAATTCAACAGCTTGGTCTGAGATAGGAAGGGTTTCTGCTCCTTTGGTTTTTTTCTGTCTGAATCGCACATAGTAACCTCTTTCTTTGGAATGCTGTATTTCTGACCATTTCATCTTTTCAATATCAGACCAGCGTAAGCCAGTAAGAGCAGAGAAAATGAATGCCTTTTTGAGTTGTGGCAATTCACATTCAGTATTTACTGCTTTTTGAAGTTCTTCCAGCGTAAGGAACTCTCGCTGTGGTTCACCTTGTTTGAAATTAGAAACACCATTTGCAGGATTGGATTTTAAGATGCCATCTGCTACGGCTTGCTTTAAAGCTGCATTAAACTTACCATAATAAGAATACTTGGAATTTTGGGATAGCGGTTTGTTTGCTCTACCGATTGCTTTTTTATCCAGATAGTCTTTAAAGCCCTCTACAAACTCTTTATCGAGGTCTTGAAACGTAATGTCTGTTGGTCGATACGCCTTGAAGTGTTTAAGCATACTGTACCAATTACCATAATTACCTGAACTTGTGTTTTTCTTTTCTGCCAAAGCGGTGATGTAGGTTGTAAAACTGCCTTTAAGCTTCTCAATGTCATTAAAGCCATATTGACCTTGCTGAATTTCAACTTGGCGTTGCGCCCAGATAGTTTCCGCTAACGCGCGTGTTTTCTTATTAACGGTGCGCTCATTTTTCGTTTTCGGATTTGGAATGAGATACAAGCTGAGGTACTCAGTCTTGCGTTTGCCTTTGTTGTAGTAGTCGAGGTATAAGGCTATTTTTCCGTTTTTCTTGCGTTCTCTGAGTGTGACTTTCATAAGGCTACTAATTAAAAAGGTTTTCTATCTGGTGACGGGCAATAATATGTTTTCTGCCAAATGGCACAGCTTTAAGCTGGCCACGCTTAATCATTCTTTGAATGGTCCATCTGCTAACACCTATCAGTTTAGATGCATCGGTGATGCTTAAAAAATCCTTGTTGGATAAACTGTCTGTTGAAATCGTTACCGAATCTTGTGCTTCTTGATTTGCTTTAGTTTCTTGAAGCGCAGCATCAATTTTCTCTTTTCTCTTTCGTGCCTTGTAAGCTTTCTTAGCACAACTGTCGCCACAGTATTTGGTAACGGTTGTACGTGCTGTAAAGAGATTACCACAATGCTGACAGGTTTTTGGGATGTAAAGATTACTGCTCATAAATGGTACATTATGTAGCGTTATGGTGCAACGTGGGGCAATATGGTGCATCATTTCGCCTTGTTTCCTAAACCTGATAATTAGGCAACAAATACCTCTAACAGGCAACAGATACACAACAAATATAGCTTTAAAAAAGCAAAAAGGCAACAAAAAAGAAGTAATAACTAACGTATAAACCCTTGTATAACAAGAAAAAGCTAATAAAAGGAAAAGTAATTACTTTCCGATACAGAAGTTTGCAAAAATATTACCGAGTATATCGTCATTTGACACCTGCCCCGTGATCTCCCCAAAATGATATAAGGCTTGACGAATATCTATTGCCAACAAATCGCCTGTTAATCCCATTTGCATCCCTTCTTGAACTTTATTGATTTCTTCCTGGGCTTTTAGCAAAGCCTCATAGTGTCTTGAATTGGTTACAATAGTATCATTACTCTTTAAAGCGCCTGTATTTACAAAATCTAACAATCGGTTTTGTATGGTTTCTACGCCCAGTTTTTCTTTGGCCGAAATCAAATGCAAATCGGTTATCGCCTTTTTATAAGCAGTTTGCTCTTCTTGGGTAAGACTATCTTTTTTATTGGCGATTATTAGTAAGGGTTTACCTGGAAATCTATTTTTAATCTTTTCAATTTCGGTTTTTACTTGCTTAATACTCAGTTGATCGTTTTTGATTTTACTGGCATCAAATAAATACAATACCACTTGAGCTTGTTCGATTTTTTGAAAGGTTTTTTGAATACCCAAGCCTTCAATAGTATCGGTGGTTTCTCGGATACCTGCAGTATCTATAAACCTGAATCCTACTCCGCCAATAGCGATTTCATCTTCGATGGTGTCTCGAGTTGTACCCGCAATATCGCTCACAATGGCTCGATCTTCATTCAACAGTGCATTTAACAAAGTTGATTTTCCTACGTTAGGTTCTCCAACAATGGCTACCGGGATACCGTTTTTTAATACATTACCCACTGCGAAAGAATCGATTAATTTATTCAATACTTTTTGGATTCGGTTGACCAAGCGCTGGAATTCTGCACGATCGGCAAACTCTACATCTTCTTCCGAGAAATCGAGTTCCAACTCAATCAAGGAGGCAAAATTGAGTAACTCATCTCTTAATTGTTGCAGTTCTGAAGCGAAGCCTCCTCGCATTTGCTGCATAGCAATTTGGTGACTGGCCGCATTATCACTGGCAATTAAATCGGCTACAGCTTCGGCTTGACTCAAATCCATTTTTCCATTGAGAAAGGCACGCATCGTAAACTCTCCAGGTTTCGCCATTCGGCAGCCTTGTTTAAGCATCAGATTAATGATTTCTTGCTGAATGTATGGACTTCCATGGCAGGATATTTCTACGGTAGGTTCGCCCGTATAGGAGCGTTTACCGTGAAAAACACTCACCAAACTTTCATCAATTACCCGTTCTTGATCTACTATATGACCCAATTGCAGGGTATGCGTAGGTTGTTGAGTGAGCGGAACCTTATTTTTAGCTTTGAAAACCGGATTTGTTTTTTCAATGGCATCGGGTCCCGACACTCTGATGACCGCTATTGCTCCCGCTCCTGGGGCACTGGCCAAGGCTACTATGGTATCATCTAAAATCATAGCACAAAGGTAAGAAAGTAATCAAATTTTGCCTAAATCTAGCGGCTTATAAAAACTTGATGTATTTTTGCATTTTTAATACGAATACTATGGAAGTTATCAGCGAAAAAAAGCAAGACAGTCAGTTGCTATATTTAATGCACCTCTCTCAATTACTCAACTTGGTTACCGGTATGGGTGGCTTTATTGTTCCGCTTATTATTTGGCTTTTAAAACGAGACGAAATTGAAAATTTAGATTATGAAGGCAAAGAAATATTAAATTTTCAAATAAGCATATTTCTTTATTTCATACTTAGCGCGATAATGATTGTATTTTTAGTAGGATTCGTGTTCATTGGCTTTGTAGCAATTGTTGCGATTGTAACGCCTATATTGCAGGCCAACAAGTCAAAAGCCGGCGAGGAAGTTCGTTACCCATTAACCATAAGATTTATTCGTTAGTTGGTTTTACTAAATCAGGGAACTGCCGCTTAAACATTTCATAGCGCTTTTTAGATACGTTTTGAATATATGGATTGTTGGGGTTATTGGCTTCGTAATCTTGATGATAATCTTCTGCCACCCAGAATTTATCAAATTCTTCCACCTCAACGGCTACCGGTTGATTGGTAGTTTGCTCTAGGCGTTTAATATAATTCTCTATGAGCTTTTTTTCTTGGGGGTTATTGTAAAAGGCAATCGACCTGTACTGGCTTCCAAAATCTGGTCCTTGACCGTTTTCTTGAGACCAATTAAGGGTTTTAAAGTAAATATCTAGCAGCGTAGAAAAATCAATAAAGTTAGGATCGTAAATAATTTTTACCGCCTCGGCGTGACCAGTTGCACCTGTATTGGTTTGTTGATAAGTAGGATTTGCGGTATGCCCACCTGCGTAACCCGAAATTGCCGCCTCTACCCCAATAACATCTTCATAAATGGCCTCTACACACCAAAAGCAACCACCTGCAAAATATGCGGTAGCATATCGATCTTGAGCTTCATTTAAACTAAAAGTATTGACTTTTTGATTATTTGCTTTATTCGCCTTTGGCAGCTGATTTGATTTTTCTTGGGCTTTATTTTCACAACTATAGCAAAAAAAGATAAGCCCTAATAAAAATCCCCAGTTCTTCATCGTTTTTTTATGATAAAGGTAAACTTTTATGCCGCAAAAATTTTTAAACAAATCATAAAAAAACCCTTTAAAACAAATGTTCTAAAGGGTTTGAATATTACGTCTTGTTGTCTTAGAATTTTTTGAACAATTCATTCATCTTTTCGCGTTCCTCTTCGGCCAGCTGTGAATCAACTAGAATACGTCCACTGTGCTCATCGGTGATTATTTTCTTACGCGAAGCGATTTCCATCTGTACTTGTGGCGGGATGGTAAAAAACGAACCTCCAGAAGCACCACGTTCAACCGGTACAACAGCCAAACCATTCTTTACGCTTCCGCGGATACGTTCGTATGCGGTAACCAAACGAGTTTCAATATCTTTCTTAAAATCTTCAGACTTTTCTATTAGCGCTTTTTCTTCGCGTTCGGTTTCGCTTAAAATTTCATCCAACTCGTCTTGCTTATGCTTTAAGTGCTCTTGTCTAGCTTCAATTTTTTCTTGAGTGGCCGTAATCACCTCATTTTTATGCTCTATCTGTGCTTTAAATTCTCGAATATGCTTTTCGGCCAATTCAATTTCTAATTCCTGAAATTCAATCTCTTTTGAAATAGCATTAAATTCGCGATTGTTACGCACATTTTTTTGCTGTTCGTTGTATTTCTTAATCAGCGCTTTTGATTCTTCTATAGCATTTTTCTTATCGGCTATATTTTGGTTAAGCCCTTCTAAATCAATATTTAATTTTTCTAAACGCTTGTTCAAACCAGCTACCTCATCCTTCAAATCTTCTACCTCTAAAGGCAATTCTCCACGTACATTGCGAATCTCATCGATGCGGGCGTCTATTAATTGTAAATCAAATAATGTTCTTAGCTTTTCTTCTACGCTAATTTCTTTTTTCTTGGCCATAATCAACTATATTGAATGGGGTTGGTACTTTTCTCTGATAAAACGATGGCAAAATTAGGGAATTTTTTTGTAAGTAACGCATGTAATAAGTTTTTTGTGAACTGCTCACTTTCATAATGCCCTATATCGGTTAATAGAATTTTGTCTTCTGCCTTAAAAAAATCGTGGTATTTCAAATCGGCGGTGACCAAAACATCGGCTCCTTTAGCCATTGCAGCCGAAATGGCAAATGCACCACTTCCTCCCAATACAGCTACCTTTTTTACAGGTTTTTGCCTTAAAGCAGAATGCCGAATTACCGGAGTACCAAACACATTTTTTAATTGATTTATAAACTCTTTCTCAGTTTTGGCTTGGGGTAATTCACCTAGCATACCAATACCTATTTGCTGGTTCTCATTGGCTATGGGTATAAGCTCATAAGCCACTTCTTCGTAAGGATGCGATTCAAACATTGCGTGCAATACTTTTTGCTGCTTGTGTTTTTCGAACACCACGTGCAGCATTTTTTCTTGTCCCACATGCCACTGGTTAGCTTTGCCAGTATGGGGTTGTGCTTGATCGTTGGGCTTAAAACTCCCTTCTCCCAGTAAGCCAAAACTGCAAGAATCATAATTACCTACACTTCCTGCTCCGGCATTAAATAAGGCTTGCTGTACAGCCGAATAATGATCTAAAGGCACGTAGGTATTCAACTGCATCAAGGTGTTTTTTTGCGGAATTAATATTTGGGTTTGGGTTAAACCTAACACCTCAGCCATTTTAAAATTCACCCCATGAAGGTGATTGTCTAAGGCTGTATGAATAGCATATATTTGCACGTCATGCTTAATTGCTTTCTGCACCACACGCTCTACGTAGGTTTTACCCGTTAGTGCTTTTAGTCCGCTAAAAATAATAGGGTGAAAAGCTACTATTAGGTTACAATCTTGTGCTATAGCCTCGTCAACGGTATCTTCTAGCGTATCTAATGCCACTAAAATACCGGTGAGTTCTCGCGTATCATCTCCTACCAATAAGCCTACATTGTCAAAATCTTCGGCGTAACTTAGGGGTACACTTTCTTCTATTTGCTTGATTACTTCTTTTATTTTCATAACTTGAATCCTTAAAAGGTAAATATAAAAATTATACTTTTGTGGAATGCGTCAATTACGAAAAATTCTATACCCGTTTTCTTTGCTTTACGGAGGTATTTTGCGGTTAAGAAATTATTTATATAATCAACAAATATTAGAATCAAGGGTTTACGATTTCCCCGTGATTTGCGTAGGAAACTTGAGTATGGGTGGCACAGGTAAATCGCCAATGATAGAATATCTGGTACGTTTATTAGCTACGCATTACCGCTTGGGTACTCTATCGCGCGGTTATAAAAGAAAAACCAAGGGTTTTGTAGAAGTAAGCACAGCTCATACCGCACTCGAAGTGGGTGACGAACCCTTGCAATTCAAGCGCAAATTTGAATCCTTATTGGTAGCGGTTTGCGAAGATAGACGAAAGGGAATTGAACAAATGCGAAAGCGACAAAAAACCCCTGAAGTAATTTTATTAGATGACGCTTTTCAACATCGCCGCGTGCAACCAAATTTATCTATATTGCTAAGTGCCTATAACGACTTATACACCCAGGATTGCGTTTTACCTGCCGGTAACCTTCGCGAACCTAAAGTCGGAGCAAGAAGAGCTCAACTTATTGTGGTGACCAAATGCCCGGTAGATTTGAGTAAAGCGGAGCGTCAAAACATTATTCGGGCAATACAACCAAACCCCGATCAGCTGGTTTTTTTTAGTTCTATAACCTATGCAGATCAAGTAACCAATGGGAAACAACACATACCCCTACAGGTACTTCAGGATACCTTTACCCTAGTTACCGGTATTGCTAAGCCCAAACCTTTGGTTGAATTTTTAAAAGCTAAAGGTTTTAGCGTAAATCACAAACAATATCAAGACCATCATAATTTTAGTCGGCAAGAAATTGAGACATTAGAAGCAGAGCCTTTTATTATCACTACAGAAAAAGATTTTGTGCGCTTACGCGATTATATTTCTCCCGAAAAATTATTTTATTTACCAATAAAAATGGAGTTTATAGCCGATGCAGCTTCTTTTGACCAGCGCATCAAAAAGCATGTGCAAGCTTATGCCTGCGACCGAAGTAGTACCTCATAAATCTTTTGGTAAAACATTTCAGTTTTATAAGGTTTAGGGATCACCGCCACAAATCCTTGCTTTATGTACTTTTCTGAAGATTCGTCTAGACTAACTGCGGTTAATGCGATAATGGGTAATTTAGGTTTATGGCTTTTAATTTCTATTGTAGCCTGTATGCCATCTAGGATTGGCATATTAATATCCATCAAGATTAAGTCGTAATCTTTTTCAACTGCTTTATTAATCGCCTCTAAGCCGTTTTTGACCAAATCGGTTTCAAAGCCACGACGCAATAGAATTTTATTGGTTAATTTTAGGTTGATGATGTTATCTTCGGCAATAAGTACTTTTTTACCTTTAAAAAATTCATCCATGCTCCGCGGATCATCTAAAGCCACTTGAATTTGGTTTTTACCATTCTCCTCTTTTGGCTGATGAAAAACAATATCAAAATAGAAGGTACTTCCTTCACCGAAAGTACTCTCTAAATTTATTTCTGAATCAAAAAACTCCAATAAACTTTTCACGATAGGAAGCCCTAGACCGGTTCCTCTATAATTGGAAGAAGTAGAACTCTCTCCTTGATGAAAATTATCAAATATTTTTTGTTGAAATTCTTCTTTAATTCCTCTACCGGTATCCCGAATGCTAAAACGAATCTTACTGCGGTTTGTTTCTAAATTTAAGCAAGTAATGCTCAACCATACCTCCCCGTTTTCAGTAAATTTTATGGCATTAGAAAGTAAATTAATTAAAATTTGCTTAAGCTTAAGGATATCGCCAAATAATTTTGAAGGTACTTTTTCATCTATTTCCAGATGTAAAGTTACCGCATTTGCCTCTGCCGCATTTTTAAAGGAATAGGTTAGTTCTTCCATTACCGATTTTACCTCAAAAAAGCTCTCTGTTTTGGTCACCTTTCCTGCCGCCAATTTATTTAAGTCAAGAATATTGTTGACCAAAGAAAGTAAATGTTCACCGCTGTAGTTAAGCGCTTTGATATGCTCTAGTTGCTCAGGCCTAGGATTTTCTTGTTTGAGCAAATAGGCAAAACCATTAATAGCGTATATAGGGGTTCTTAATTCGTGGGTTATGGTAGAAAGAAATTGATCTTTTACTTCATTGGCTTTTTCGGCCTTCATTTTAGCCGCTAATAACTCATTGTTTTTAGTTTTCAATAAATTATTTACGCCTGCGCGTAGACGGTTGTTTTTATATAAGGCCAAAGTAAACAATGATAAAATCGATATTAACAATACACTTAACACAACTGCTAATTGATTGAATTTCAACTTTTTTTCCTGGGCAGTTTTTTCCTCTTGTAATTTATTGTAAGCTGTATTAAAAGCTGCATTTGATGCCCAATGTTGCGATATATCAAGGTTTACCGTATTGTTTAATATCGAATCTGCCTCTTGACGGTACCGAAGGGCTTTTTTATAGTTATTTTGACTGGCGTGAATTTCACTGAGCAGTTTTAAGGCCTTTATCTCATAATCTAAATTGGCATTATCGCGTGCATAGCCTTTTAATTTGAGACTATACTCTACTGCATTGGCTATATTACCTTGGTTAAAATTAAACAAGGCTTTATTAAATTTAACCAGTAAAGCGTTATGAAGGGAGTCTTCTTTTTTTTCTTGCTTTATTGCAGCCTGATTTGATGGCGCAGCTTGTTCGTGTTGCTTAGGAATCCAATCTTTTTGCTGGCTTACTTCAGCTTGACTGCTTTCTACAAAAAGCAAAAAGCAGCATTTAAAAGCCAGAAAAAAAATGTGTATTTTCATAGAAGCCCGTACTGATGGTATAAATATACTATTTAATATCACATAGTTTTATAATCAAATCGATAATTCTGCTACTATAACCGCGCTCATTGTCATACCAGCCTATAAGTTTAACCAAATGCCCGTCGATAACCGAAGTCATTAAACCATCAAAAACGCAGGAATGCGAATTACCAACAATATCTATAGATACAATAGGATCTTCGGTATATGCTAAAACTCCTTTTAAGTGACCTGCTGCGGCCTTCTTAAATAGATCATTAATTTGGTTTATACTGGCTTCTTTTTCTAGATGCAAGGTCATATCGGTTAAAGAACCATTGGGTACCGGTACTCGAATACCACAACCCCCAATAACCTGAGCAAGATCTGGGAAAATTTTGGTAAGCGCCTTGGCTGCTCCTGTAGTGGTAGGAATAATAGATTGTGTGGCGGCACGCGCTCTGCGCAAATCGCGGTGTGGCGAATCGTGTAAGTTTTGATCGCTAGTAAACGAATGTACCGTAGAAATATAGGCTTGTTTAACCCCAAAATGCTGATGCATTACTTGTAGCATAGGTGCGGCATTATTGGTGGTACAACTAGCATTAGAAATGATAGTATCGCTTTCTTGAATGATATGATCGTTTACGCCTAAAACTACCATAGGAATATCTTCTGAAATCGGTGGCACACTTAACACTACTTTTTTTACGTGTTTGCTGAGATGTTGCTCTACTTCTTCACGGGTCTTGAATTTACCCGTTGCTTCTACCACCAGTTGCACTTCTTGGGGCCACTTTATATTTTCAATTTTGGCCTCTTGTGAAAAAACCACTTGCTGATTCTCGGCAACTAAAGTATTGTTCCGAATCTCAAAATTGGTCAAGAAATTACCGTGAATACTGTCATATTTCAACAGGTGGGCTAAGGTTTTTAAATCTGCTAAATCATTTACGGCTACCACCTCTATGTGTGGATGCGCATCTAAAAGTCTGAACAAGCTTCGCCCTATTCTGCCAAAACCGTTTATTCCTATTTTTATCTTATTTGCCATTATGCTAGGTTAGGTGTTTTTGTGCTTTGTATGAAGAGCGTACCAAAGCGCCGCTTTCAACATGCCTAAAACCTAAATCTAATCCAATTTCTTCGTATTTTTTAAATTGATCTGGAGTAATGAATTGTTTTACTGGCAAATGCTTTTTACTAGGTTGTAAATATTGTCCAATGGTAACGATATCAAGGTTTACGGCACGTAAATCTTTAAGCGTTTGTATTACCTCTTCTTCTTTTTCTCCCAAGCCTAACATTATACCCGATTTGGTTCTGCTAATGCCTTGTTCTTTTAAATATTTAAGCACAGCTAAACTTCGATCATATTTGGCTTGTATGCGCACTTCGCGCGTTAGTCGCCGAACAGTTTCCATATTATGCGAAACTACTTCCGGTTTAACCGCAATTATACGGTCGAGATGTTTTTCTATACCCTGAAAATCTGGTATTAAAGTCTCTAAGGTGGTGTTTTTATTCATGCGCCTTACTGCTTTAACAGTTTCGGCCCACATTATAGATCCCATATCTTTTAAATCATCTCGATCTACACTCGTTAGCACAGCGTGTTTGATATCCATTAACTTTATAGAACGCGCCACTTTTTCGGGCTCATCCCAATCTAAAGTTTCTGGACGCCCGGTTTTTACACCACAAAATCCACAACTACGGGTACATATATTTCCTAAAATCATAAAAGTTGCTGTGCCTTCACTCCAACACTCACCCATATTAGGACAGCTGCCCGAAGTACAAATGGTATGCAAATCGTAGCGATCTACTAATTTTCTTAAATTGGTGTATTTTTTACCAGTAGGTAGCTTTACGCGCAACCACTTTGGTTTTTTTATGGTTGTTTTATTTTCAAGAACTTGAGGAGTCATCAATAAAGTATTTTTTTCAAAAACAAATATAAAAAATTGCAATGCGCTACCCTATTTTTAGAATAGTATATTAACCACTGCTTTTATTTTTAACTTTTTAGAAAAGCTTGTTTAAAAGAAGTTATACCGATTTTGGTGTATTTTTAATTTTATCGGCTAGCATTTTTTTGGCTCGTAAAAGCTTTACTTTGACGTTGACTAGCGGCTCATCTAACTGCTGTGCAATCTCTTTATAACTCATTTCACGAAAGTAACGCAACCGAATAACCTGCTCATAATGAGGTTTAAGTTGCTTGAGATAATGCAATAAAATATTTAGGTTTTGCTCTTTTATGATTTGATCCTCGGCGGTATCGTTTTCATCTACTAGCGCCTCGTATTCTTCTAAATCAATCATGCTAGCGGTCGTTGCCGATTTAATCCTACTCAGATCAATTTGAATGTTTTTTGATATGGCGATAAGCCAAGTCTTGAAACTATACGATTCTTTAAAAGTGTTTATTTTCTCAAAAGCTTTACTAAAAGTTTGTATAGTTATCTCTTCGGCCTCATACTCGTTACCTGTTCTTTTTAATTGGAACCGATAAACATCTCGCCAAAAAAGATCGAGTAAGTATTTAAAAGCTTGCTCTTGGCCAGCTTTCGCTTCTTGTATGTACTTGGTATAATCTGGCAAACTTACTTATCGCGCCCAGGTAGTAGGCTTTTTGTTTTGGTTACTAACGAATATAAGCATTTGTATCGTAACCAGCCCCCATTCTAGTAACGGAAGTATGGGCAAAAGCCTTTTTTCATTAAAAACACTTGTGGCTTTGGCAAAAACAAGCATAACCACGAGGTAACGCACCAACATCACCAACCAAAGCACTTGGAGTATATCCATTTCAAATTTAAAAATCAATAAAATGTTGGTGAGCAGAAAAAAAAGCCCCATACCCAATTGACTAGTATAAAAAAGACCTAAGAGAAATTTATGTCGGACTTTGTAATGTTTGGCCGTGCTTATATGTCTTTTCTTTTGAAACATCCAATCTTGCCAAGTATTTTTTGGATCACTTAAGGTAAAAGATTCCTTATTTGTACAATAAATGGTATTTTCTCTATTAGCACTTTCATTAACAAATAAATCGTCATCACCCGATAGGACGTTCATATGGTTAACAAATCCATTATGTTCGTAAAACAACTTTGCGGTATAGGCTAAATTTCTGCCAACCCCCATATAGGCAGATTTATAATGGGCGTAAGCAAAATACTGAATTGCCGTTAACAATGTTTCAAAGCGTATAAATTTATTGAGAAGTCCTTTTTGGGTCTTGTATTTTCCATAGCCCAGCACCAATTGCTTTTGCGAATTAAAAGCAGTAGCTAAATATTGTAACCACAAGTTGCTCTCTGGGTGACAGTCTGCATCGGTAAAAACTAAAAAATCATTTTTAGCTTTCTTAATACCCAGCGTCAAAGCGTATTTTTTGTTTCCCCAGAAATGCTCGTTGGGGAGTACGTTTACAATTTTCACTCTAGAATCGGCTTTTTCAAACTCCTCCATTACCTCCAATGTATTATCTTTAGAGGAGTCGTTGACCAGAATGAGTTCAAAATTCGGATAATCTTGACTTAGAATATGAGGGATATTCTTCTCTAGGTTTTGCGCTTCGTTTTTAGCACAAACAATAACAGAAAGTGGTTGCGTTAAAGTTTTTCCGCTAGGCTTAATCAACTTACGCCGCCATAAAAACCCTGCAAAAAAAGCATAAAAGAATAGGTTTATCAGTGCGAAACCAACAAACAACCACAGAGATAGGTTTAGCATAATTTAAGCCGTTTCTGACTTACATTCTGCTTCTTCTGGCAACTTACCACACATACTGCAAGCCTCGCCTTCTTTATTTAAAAACGGACTTTGACTGGCGCAAGTTCCTGCAAATTTACCATCTTTTTTTGCCCATATTTTTATCGCAATACCGGCAACCGCTAATCCTAGTAATATAAGAGATATAAATAGTAATTTCATACTGCAAAAATACAATTAAGCACGGGTAGAAAAAAGCTTTTTTTAGAATTAATATTTCGTTTACATAATTTAACGATATTTTATTTTATTTACTGATTTATATCAGCTTTTGCATAGTATATTAGCTTTATAAAACCAAAATTAAATTTTATGAAAATCACAAAAACAATTGCTCTAGCGGCCTTTGCCCTAATCGGTTTAACCGCATGCAAAAACGAAAATGAAAAGGAAAAGGAGAAAGAAATTAGTATTGATAAAGAAGAAGTAATAACTACAGATGAACAATCTGACAAAAAAGAAGAAGATCTCGTAGCAGTAATTGGTCAATCGAATCAACACACTACGCTGGCTTCGGCATTAGAAAGTGCAGGATTGGTAGCTGTTTTAAAATCTGAAGGACCCTATACTATTTTTGCTCCAACTAATGAAGCGTTTAATAAAATACCTAAAGAGAAGCTAGATGAACTTATGCAACCCGAGCAAAAAGAAACCTTAGAGGGTATTTTGAGTTACCATGTGGTACCGGGTGAGATTTCTGCCGATAAGTTAACGAGTTTAATTCAAGAAAGCGGATCGGGCAGTTATGAATTGGTAACGGCAAATGATGGTAAATTAAAAGCATCCATTAAAGATAATGCTGTGGTATTAACCGATAATACCGGAACCGAAATAAAAGTTACCGATGTAGATCGCGAAGGGTCAAATGGTTATATACACGTTATAGATGGTGTTTTAATGCGCGAATAAATTTTAGACATCAACAATAAAAAAGGGCTTCAAATAAATTAAAGCCCTTTTTTATTTATAGAATATTCACTTCCATCTCTAACATTATATTGAATTTCTGATGTACGGTTTGCTGAATTTCTTTGGCTAGAGCCAAAATTTCTGCCCCGCTTGCTTCTCCATAATTCACTAATACCAATGCTTGTTTGTGATGCACGCCCGCATCGCCACGGCGCACTCCTTTAAAGCCTAATTGCTCGATAAGCCATCCTGCTGGTATTTTAATGCTATCAATTGAAACAGGATAAAAAGGCATTTCTTTAAATTCGCCACGTAATGCATCAAACAATTGTTTTTTGATCACAGGGTTTTTGAAAAAGCTACCGCTATTCCCGATCTCCTTAGGATTGGGAAGTTTTGAAGAGCGTATAGCGATTACCGCCGCTGCAACATCGGCTATACCAGGATTTATTATTCCCGCTTTATCCAATTGATTTTGAATGGCGCCATAATCGGTTTTTAGCCTATGCTTGCGCTTTGTTAATTTAAAAAGCACACTTGTAATGATATAAGTGCCTTTATATTTGTTTTTAAAAACTGAGTCACGATAACCAAAATTACAATCTGCTTTTAAAAAGGTTTTTTTTGAAAGACTCTGCCTATGAATCGCATCACAAGAAACAAATACATCTTTTAGCTCTACCCCGTAAGCGCCGATATTTTGAATAGGACTTGTACCTACATTACCAGGAATGAGCGAAAGATTTTCTAGTCCGCCAAAACCTTGACTAATACACCAAGACACAAATTCGTGCCAATTCTCGCCAGCTTGGGCTTTTACCCACACAAAATCCTGATCTTCCTTAACTAGTTCAATTCCTTTAGTAGATAGTTGAACCACCGTTTTATTGATGGGTTGTGTAAGTAAAATATTACTACCTCCTCCCAAAATCAAAATTTCGTCGGCATAAAACTGTTGTAATACGGCTTGCAACTCTGAATTGGTTTGCACCTTAACAAATTGCTTAGCCGGCACATCTATCCCAAAAGTATTCAAAGTCTTTAAAGAGAAGTTGGCATGTATCTCCATTATTTTATTTGGCTTGATATTTCTCTAATCCTTTTCGTAATATTTCTACTGCCTTTTTTAAATTATCTTGTTCTAGAACATAGGCAATTCTCACTTGATTATTCCCTGTATTAGGAGTCGAGTAAAAGCCCTGAGCAGGAGCAACCATAATGGTTTGACCATTATAATCAAAATCTTCTAGCATCCATTTTGCAAAATCTTCTGCATCGCTTACAGGTAATTCTGCAATACAATAAAAGGCACCGTTTGGTTTTGCTACTTTTACTCCAGGTATACTCTCTAAGCCTTGGATTAAGGTATCTCTTCTTTGAACGTATTCTTCAATTACTTCGTTAAAATAAGACTGAGGGGTTTCTAAAGCCGCTTCACTAGCAATTTGTGCAAAGGTTGGCGGACTTAATCTAGCTTGTGCAAATTTCATAGCTGTTTGCATCACCGCTTTATTTTTAGAAACCAAACATCCTATTCTGGCACCACACATGCTGTAACGCTTAGATACACTATCAATCATAATTGCATGTTCATCTAAGCCTTCCTGAGCCATTACAGAAAAGTGTTTTAAACCCTCATAGGCAAACTCACGGTATACTTCATCGGCTACGAGAAATAAATCGTATTTTTTTACTAAGGCACTCAATTGCTCAATTTCTTCTTGAGTATACAAGTAACCTGTTGGGTTACCTGGATTACAAATTAAAATGGCTTTGGTTCTATCGGTAATCAGCTTTTCAAACTCGGCAATTGGAGGTAAAGCGAAACCGTTTTCAAATTTTGCCTGCACCGGCACCACTTCTACCCCTGCAGAGGTTGCGAAACCATTATAATTAGCATAAAATGGTTCTGGAATAATCACTTCATCTCCTGGATCTGTAATGCTACCCATGGCAAAAAGCAGGGCTTCGGAACCTCCGGTAGTAATAATAATATCTTCTGATTCAATAGGCAGGTTTACCCTTTGATAATAACCAGCAAGTTTTTCTCTATAGCTAGCAAAACCAGCCGAATGGCTGTAAGAGATAATCTCTAAATCATTATTTTTAACAGCATCTAAAGCTACTTGAGGGGTTTTAATGTCGGGTTGACCTATATTCAAGTAAAAGATTTCTTTTCCTTGCTCAGTTGCTTTCTCTGCATAAGGAACCAACTTACGTATAGGCGATTCGGGCATAGCTTGCCCCTTGGCTGAAATATTTGGCATACTACAAAATTTTTGTGCAAAAATGCGAAAAATAAATGGGGCAATTCAATTTTGATCCAACAAAAAACCTCTTTCTTATTCAGAAAGAGGTTTTATACCAAATAAGTGTGGTTAAACTCTATTTTTCTAAAACACTTTTTGTGTCTTTTTTTGCCACGTAGCCTTTAATTTTTAATGGCGTGGGAGAATTTTGTGCATTCGAATATACCGTTACCGTTTTACGGATAGGCCCTGGTCTTTTCGTATCGTATTTAACCTTAATCTCCCCTTTATTTCCTGGTAAAATAGGCTCTTTAGGTTTTTCTGGAACCGTGCACCCACAAGTAGAGGAAACTCTACTTATAACTAAGGGTTCATCACCGGTATTGGTAAAAACAAAGGTTCTTAAACCATCACTATTGTAGGCAACATTACCATAATCTATAGTTTCTTGCTCAAAAGCAATTTCTGCTTGTGCTTGCATTGCAAAACTGGTCATTAAGACAACGGCTACTAAAAATATTTTTTTCATTGTATAAAAATTTGGTTACTAAATTAAACTTTAATCGCTTGATTGCAAAAAAATAAGAATAACATTTTATAATCTTTTAAAATCAAGCCTTAATAACTACTTTTGTCTCTTGTAAATCAAAAAACAGACCAAAATGCCCATCGCTGCCAATTATAACCCTAAAGAAATAGAAGAAAAATGGTATAAATACTGGTTAGAGAACCGTTATTTTCACTCTGAAGTCAACGAAAAAGAGCCTTACACTATTGTTATTCCCCCGCCTAACGTAACCGGAGTTTTACATATGGGGCACATGCTCAACAATACTATACAAGACGTGCTTATTCGTAGGGCTCGACTACAGGGATATAACGCCTGCTGGGTACCAGGAACCGATCACGCCTCAATTGCAACCGAAGCCAAAGTGGTAGCTAAATTAAAAGAAGAAGGTATAGACAAAAAGAGTTTGTCTCGCGAAGAATTTATGGAACACGCTTGGGACTGGACCCGAAATTACGGTGGAGTTATTCTCAATCAACTTCAAAAATTAGGTGCTTCTTGCGATTGGGATCGAACCAAGTTTACGCTAGATGAGCAGCTTTCGGCTTCGGTAATTAAGTCTTTTATAGATTTATATAAAAAAGGTCATATTTACAGAGGTTACCGAATGGTCAATTGGGATCCCGAAGCCAAAACAACCCTTTCTGATGAAGAGGTGATTTATGAAGAAAAACAAGGCCATCTTTATCATGTGGCTTACCCTATTGTAGGAAGCGATGATCATTTGATTATAGCTACAACTAGACCTGAAACTATATTTGGAGATACCGCAATTTGTGTACATCCCGATGATGAGCGTTACCAGCATTTACATGGTAAAAAAGTTATTGTGCCTGTAGTAAATAGAGAAATTCCTATCATAGCTGACGAATACGTAGATTTAGAGTTTGGTACGGGTTGTTTAAAAATTACCCCAGCCCACGATGAGAATGATTATGCTTTGGGACAAAAGCATAACCTAGAAATGATAGATATTTTTGACCTAGATGGAAGTTTAAATAAGCAAGGTTTACACTACCAAGGCCAAGACAGGTTTGAAGTAAGAAAACAATTCCGTAAAGAACTTGAAGAAAAAGGCTTTTTAGTAAAAATAGAAGACCACATTCATAAAGTAGGTACTTCTGAGCGTACTAAAGCGGTAATCGAGCCTCGACTATCTGACCAGTGGTTTCTTAAAATGAAAGAAATTGCTCAGCCCGCTATCAAAGCCGTTTTAGAAACCGAAGAAATAAAGTTGTTTCCTGAAAAATTTAAAAATACCTATGCCCATTGGATGAATAACATTAGGGACTGGAATATTTCTAGACAACTTTGGTGGGGACATCGCATACCTGCATATTATTTTGGTGACAAGAAAAATGACTTTGTGGTTGCCGAAACTAAAGAAGAAGCTTTAAAACTAGCGCAAGAGAAATCTGGACAAATAGATTTGAAATTAGAAGACCTAAGACAAGATGAAGATGTATTAGACACTTGGTTTTCTTCTTGGCTATGGCCGATGAGTGTTTTTGATGGTATCTGTCAACCCGATAACAAGGAATTTAACTACTACTATCCTACCAACGATTTGGTTACTGGTCCAGATATTTTATTCTTCTGGGTTGCACGTATGATAATTGCAGGATATGAGTATACCGGTAAAAAACCATTTAACAATGTTTATCTAACTGGATTGGTGCGTGATAAGCAACGAAGAAAAATGTCTAAATCTTTAGGCAATTCACCTGACGCTTTGCAATTGATAGAAGATTATAGCGCAGACGGAGTGCGAGTAGGGTTATTGCTTAGTAGCGCTGCAGGTAACGATTTAATGTTTGATGAAAGCCTTTGCCAACAAGGAAAAGGATTTGGTAACAAAATATGGAACGCTTTCAGACTGATTGATGGCTGGGAGGTCGATGCACAATTAGAACAACCAGAGTATGCTCAAAAAGCAATACATTGGTATAAAAATCAATTTCAGGTAAGTTTAGCCCAAATTGAAGATCATTTTAGCAAATATCGTATTTCAGATGCATTAATGACCACCTATAAATTAATTTGGGATGAATTTTGTTCTTGGTTGTTAGAAATGGTTAAGCCAGGATATCAAATGCCTATTGACCAGCAAACCAAACAAGATGTACTGCACTTATTAGAAGAAAACTTAAAGATTCTTCATCCATTTATGCCCTTCTTAACCGAAGAAATTTGGCAAAGTATGGCAACAAGATCAAAGGATGAGGCTTTGATTGTTGCAAAATGGCCTGAACAAAAAACTTTTGATGAGTCGCTTATTGCGGATTTTGAAATGGTTAGAGAAGTCGTTTCAGGAATAAGAAATATCCGTAAAGATAAAAATATATCATTTAAAGAAACCATAGATTTAAGTCTAATAAACTCTGAGCAACTTAGCGATACTTACGACAGTATCATAAAAAAGTTAGGAAATATAAAAGAGCTTTCTTATGTAAAACAGCAACTGGATAATGCCTTATCGTTCCGTGTAAAATCCAATGAATATTTTATTCCTATGCAGGGTGCTATCGATGTAGATGCCGAAATTGCTAAGCTACAGGATGAATTAAAATATAACGAAGGCTTTTTAAAAGCTGTACAAAAAAAGTTAAGCAACGAACGATTCGTTAATAATGCACCAGAAAAAGTTGTTGCAATGGAAAAGCAAAAACAAGTCGATGCTATGGCTAAAATAGAAACCCTTAAGCAAAGTCTTGAAAGTCTAAAAAAATAATAATTGTATCTTATTAAAATCTTAAATTATTTGCAATATCTGAAACATTTATGATATTTGATTAAAACAATAAGTATTATGAAAGTATCTTTTAAACATTTAGGATTAGGTTTAGTTTTAATCTGTAGCTTATATAGCTGCCGCGATCAAGAAGAGAAAGACACCAAAACAATTGAAGGCGTTGAAGTTAGCGATGATGCCGAAATTGAAGTTAGCGATGATGGTGAAAAAATTGAAATTGAAGACGGTGATACTGAAGTGAAAATTAAAAAAGATGAAGATGGCAACATCGAAAAAAAGAAAATTGAGACTGAAGAAAAAGAAGTAAAAGTAAAAATGGAAGATGGCGAAGTAGTTAAAAGAAAAGTGGACCAAGAATAAGCTATTTCTCCCCTTTAAGAACAAAAAAGCCTCGCGATTGCGAGGCTTTTTTTATACTTATAAATTTCATAAGCATTTATAAAGTCTTGGCATTCTTTACCTTCTGCTTGGTAATAGCTTTTTGTAGCACTTCTTTCATATCGCTTACATAATGAAAGGTTAATCCTTTTAAATAAGTATCATCTATCTCTTCAATATGCTTGCGATTATCTTCACATAAAATAATTTCTTTAATATGCGCCCTCTTGGCCGCTAAAATCTTTTCTTTAATTCCGCCTACCGGTAATACTTTACCTCGTAGTGTTATTTCGCCCGTCATAGCTAGATTCTTTTTCACCTTACGCTGAGTAAAAAGAGAAACCAAGGAAGTTAACATAGTAATACCAGCACTTGGTCCGTCTTTTGGAGTAGCCCCTTCAGGAACGTGAATATGTACATTATACTTTTCAAACATACCTGCATCTATACCAAATTCTTCGGCATTAGCCTTGATATATTCCATGGCAATAGTAGCAGATTCTTTCATCACCTTACCGAGGTTTCCAGTAATCGATAAATTACCTTTGCCTTTTGATAAAATAGACTCTATAAAAAGAATATCACCTCCTACGCTAGTCCAAGCTAGGCCAGTAACTACACCAGCAACATCATTATTTTCATATTTGTCACGCTCGAGTTTAGCTACTCCTAAAATAGACGCTATATCAGCTTGACTCAACTTCACATTATATTCTTCTTCAAGCGCAATACTTTTAGCAACATAGCGAACTACCTTAGCAATCTGTTTTTCAAGACCACGCACACCCGATTCCCGTGTATATCCTTCAACAATTTTAGTTATTTGTGCTTTTCCCAATTTTATTTGATCTGGTTTTAACCCATGTTCCTTTATCTGTTTTGGTACTAAGTGCCTTTTTGCAATTTCAACTTTTTCTTCAATGGTATACCCAGTCATATTAATAATCTCCATTCGATCCCTTAGTGCCGGCTGAATAGTGTTTAGACTGTTTGCTGTTGCAATGAACATGATCTTTGACAAATCAAAACCCATTTCCAAGAAATTATCATAAAACTCATTATTCTGTTCGGGGTCTAGCACTTCTAAAAGTGCCGAGGAAGGATCACCTTGATGGCTTTGCCCCAGTTTATCAATTTCATCCAATACAAACACTGGATTGCTGGTTCCCGCTTTTTTTAAACTTTGAATAATTCTTCCCGGCATAGCACCAATATAGGTTTTTCTATGACCGCGGATCTCAGCTTCATCGCGCAAGCCTCCAAGCGAAATGCGTACATATTCTCTCCCTAAAGCTTCGGCTACCGACTTACCTAAAGAAGTTTTACCAACTCCAGGAGGACCATATAAACACAAAATGGGCGATTTCATATCATTGCGTAGTTTTAGAACGGCTAAATATTCGATGATACGTTTCTTCACTTCTTCTAAGCCATAATGATCCCTATTCAAAATTTTCTGAGCTCGTTTTAAATCGAACTTATCTTTACTAAACTCATTCCAAGGCAACTCAAGAAAAAGCTCTAAATAATTACGTTGAATAGAATACTCTGCAACTTGCGGATTCATTCGCTGAAGTTTACCCAGTTCCTTTTCAAAATGCTTGGCAATTTTATCTTCCCATTTTTTAGCCTTGGCCTGCTGACGCATCTCCTCAATTTCGGTTTCTGCAGAAACACCACCAAGCTCTTCCTGAATGGTTTTCATTTGTTGGTGCAAAAAGTATTCACGCTGTTGCTGACTCATGTCACTTTGCACCTTAGATTGAATATCATTCTGCAATTCTAATTTTTGATATTCAATATTCATGAATTTCAAAGTAGACAAGGCCCTTTCCTTCAAATCATTTGTAGCTAACAACTCTTGTTTTTCCTTCACCCTCAAATTCATATTTGAAGAAACAAAGTTGATTAAAAAAGAAGGTGTTTCAATATTTTTGATGGCAAATGAAGCTTCTGAAGGTATGGCAGGGCTATTCTTAATAATTTTTAAACTTAATTCTTTTATAGCATCTACGATAGCTTTAAATTCGGCATTACCATCGGCTGGTTTAGCCTCTACAACCGGGCTCACTTGTGCAATAAGATAGGGATCTTCTTTTACAACCTTTTCAATTTCAAAACGTTTTTTACCTTGTATGATTACAGTTGTGTTACCATCGGGCATCTTTAACACCCTCAAAATCTTTGCTACCACCCCCAAGTTATAAATGTCTTTACTTCCCGGGTTTTCAGTATTCAAATCCTTTTGGGCAACAACCCCAATCACTTTATCCCCATTATTCGCATCATTTATAAGTTGAATACTTTTATCGCGTCCAGCGGTAATAGGAATCACCACACCTGGAAACAATACAGTATTTTTTAAAGGTAAAATTGGTAAAAATTCAGGCAAACTTTCACGCTCAATTTCATCCTCATCCTCAGAGGTCATAAGCGGTATTAATTCTGCATCTTCATTAATATCTTGTAGTGACAAATTGTCTAAACTAAAAATATTTGATTTTCCCATAGTATATATTTGGTCAAACTGTCAGTATTGCAGTTCGAATTGTACAAAAATTTCTCTTAAGAAAAGCTTTATAGCTTTTATACCTATAATATTCAATTGTTATGCCAGCTTATAAAATTGAGGTAATTCTTATAATGGCGTTCCCTTTTTATAGAAAAAAGGTCGGGCTATCGCTACTCGCTTTGCGGGCATAGGCCCCGCAAGAGCTTAAACAAGCCGCTCTATCCCTAACGCAAAAATTACAAACGCATCATTCAACCTAGTCGGTTTTTATAAGCCATACACAACAGCTGCGTTATTGTTATCGGTTTATTAAGTATTAAGCCTAAGCTGGGCTAAAGCTAATGATCCTTTAGCACTTAAAAAAAGCTGGTCATTTATTCTATAACCTCCTTTAAGCACAAGCCACTAAGACGTAGTATGAAAAACCAGTGGATATGAGCCCCAAGAGCTTAAAACGATTCGGGAACTACTTACTTTTATAAACAAAAAAAAAGCACCTATCTTTCGATAAGTGCTTTAAAAAAAGGCGGCGACATACTCTCCCACAAAATAGCAGTACCATCTGCG
>NZ_JBHULZ010000001.1:0-521 GCF_042684705.1 Mesonia sediminis | reverse complement strand
GTTGGCAAAAATACCTCGGAATGAAAAGCAAAGCGGAAAAATAATGAATCTGACTGCTTGAAAAGATGAAGTAAAAAACAAAAATTAGTTCTTAAAAGAAATAACTGACTTAAAAGGAAAACAGCGGAATTGAAAAGCATTACGCCGAATGAAAAACACAACGCTGACAAGAAAGCTGAATTGAATAAAAATAAAGAAACGGAAAAAAAAATTAGCCGGAGTGAAGATCAAATCAGAAATTTGAAGTAGAAGAAAAAAAGAATTTGAAGTCTCAGCTTTAAAAATAAATCAGATAATTTTTAGACATAAAAAGTGGACGGAAAAAGAGCAAAGTGGAAAAAATTGTACGGACGGCATAACAGAGCGTTCCAAGCAGAGCGTGTCGGTACTTTAGCCAACAACGGCTATAATTCATTGCGGCGGAATTTTCTACCGAAAATTCCATCCTTTTTTCTATCTTTGAGCTACAACGGAATAAATCCTGCGTATTTTTCCGCAACGAAATCATAGCCAAAGCCGTT